>JAFGIS010000661.1 GCA_016929495.1 Polyangiaceae bacterium
ATCGACGTGCAGGATCTCGCCGACCCCGCGTGCCCGAATGCCCGTCTTGGACGGCCTCGGGTGGACCCTCTTCCTTGGTCTGCGCCACCCCTTTTCCCGAATCGTCCGTGCCCAGGTGGCCGCGGAGGCGAAGACCCGTCCGATTCTCTTGGCGTGGCCCGCCAGAGTGCGTATGGGCATGTGGCGGAGTGCTTCCGACTCAGCCATGTCTCGCATTGCCGAGAGCTCCGGGCACGTCAGTCGGCTCGGCTGGCGCTTGGGACAAGGGGACTCGTCGTCCAGCTCGCAGACAGCCTGCCGTCTCAGCCACGCACGAAAGCGGGGTCCGGTGAGGCCAACGATGGCGAGGGCATGCCGACGTGGCACGACCGTTCAGGCGCGAGCAATCGCGGCGAGGAGCTTGGCCTTGTGTTGTCCGTCGGGCAGACGGTCTGCCGTGAGTCTCATGCCACGCACGTGCACAAGAGCCAGGACGAGCCGGAGCAGCGCTCGTATTGTCGTGAGCTTCCGTTCGACGCTCGCGAGTCGCGCTCGCAGTTCGACGTCTTGGAGCTCGAAGGCAGCCGACGAGGTGACGCCGTGGGCCGTCCGGTGCCGCCAGGTGGCCACGGTAGAACGAGGCAGCCGAAGGTCCCGGACTGCGCTGGCGCCTGCGATGGCCACGAGCTGGCGGACGCGGTGATCGTAGACGCGACGGGTTGGAGAAGACACGGCGGGCCCCATGACAGGCGCTGGACGCGATGGCAACCCCTGCCAACCGAGCGCGCGCGGGCACTGATATCGCTGACAGCCTTACCGGCCACGCTCGCCAGCTGGACGTCGTGGCCCGGTGGTCGCTTCCTTCTTGGCGGCCTTTCCGGCGTTGGCGCCGGCGCGAGCCATCTGTTCCATCCGATCGGCCGCACTCGTGAGCTGGTGGGCGAGCGAGCCCGCCAGGAGCGCTACAAGCTCGGCACGCTGCACTGGTGGCAGCCCCAGTGCGCTTGCGACGAGGGCGGGGGGCAGCGACGTATCGGCGTCGACTTCGTCGGGGCCGTCGAAGTCGTCATCGCCTTCCTCGGCGAGCCGTTTCAGCTCCGCCATCACCCGCGACATGTCCTTCGTGTTCACGCGGTAGCGTTCCGGATCGAACCGCTTCGGTACCCATTCGACCACCGAAGCGTGCTCCTCGTGATTCGGGTCTGCCAGCGCCTCCAGCAAGTTCGCATAGCCGGGAGCGCCGCCACAGTCCTCGGGCGGACACGCGCGCTCGCCGCCGAGGCAACGTGGCGCGACGCGCTCTGCTGCCGAGGAGACGCGCTGCACCTTGACGTCGTGCTCCCAGCTGTCACCGAAATCGTACTCGTAGAGGAACACGGCACCCCTCCTGGCGACGTCCTGAAGCAGGTGAGCGCGCTCGTCTTCGAGGTCCCCCAGCTCGTCGACCTCGTCCAGGTGGACCATCCCATACCGGTGCTTGCCGATCGTGAACTGATGCAAGTGCGAGTTCTGCCAACCCATCGCGACCTGTATCGCGTAGTGGACGTCCTCGAGCGTCGCACTGCCGGGGATCTCCAGCGTTCGCCAAATCGGGGGCTCGATGTCTCGCAGTCGCACGTGGAGCTCGTATACGGAGTGCGTCATGGCGGTGGCGATGCTAGTGGGAGACACGGTCATCGACAAGCTGAACGTTTGGCGAAGCTGTGCAAAGTCACTGGGCGAAGACGACGCGGGCGCGGCGCAATTCGCTTCCCAACCGGTAGCGAATTCCGCTGTCGGGCTCGAAACCCGGACTCCTCAGCCCAGTGCACGCAGGCGGGTGCCGCTCGTGCCATCGTCTCGAGACGACCTATCCCGCCTTGGGAACATCCTCGAACCCGACCACTCCACCTCGGTCGATGCGCATCACTCGGTTGATCATGTCGCGGCCCGCATCCAGCTCTGCCTGGATGAGCGTCGCTGCTCGCTCGACGACCGCCTCTTGCTCCTCTCGCACGAGATCACCATCTTCGACCAAGACGACTCCCGCATGGATTTCGACCGCGTGAGCGAGTCTCTCGAAGTCGGACACATTCGACGTGACTACGATCCGGTCTTCCGCGAAGGCACGGCGGAGAACCTCTGGATCGGTTGCCCCGGACATCGATCGGTCACGCACATGAACCGCGTCGATGCCCAACGCGCGCAGAGCGACCGCGACGCGCGGCGAAAGGTTCTCGTCAAGTAACAGCTTCACTCTTGCGTGGCCGTCCGACGTGAGGATACGCCCGCGCAAAGATCCGCGCGAAGGCTATGTCGTCCATCGTGAGGTACGGATAATCTTCGCGTATCTCGTCGGCCGAGACCCCACGCTCGAGGAGTGCGGCCACGCGTCGGACCGCTAGGCGGCTTCTGGGAAACGCGGGTTCGCCGCCCAGGATGTCGGCGGAAACGGTGAGGCCGTCCTTCCAGCCCAGGAAGCGGTTGATGCGGGACTCGAGTTCACTGAGCACCTGCCCGACTTCGAGCCGCACCACGCGCGAAAGATCTACCTCAGCCCAATGCCGAGCCACCGCCCGGCGCACCGCCTTGAGCAGCCGGCGACGATCGTCGACGCCAAGCTCCAACCCGAGTTCGGACAGCACCGCAAAGTACGCGACGACGGGCCAATCCATTCGGGGAGGGTTGCCGGCCTCGATGAGCCCATGCTCCACCTCCTTGCGGACCACTCGTTCGGAGTCGAGACCGACCAGCGCCGCGACTTCGGCGGTCGTGAACTGCTGCTGGGTCATAATCATTCCCTGGACAGGTAAAGCTTTACGCCAAGGAGCCCGTGAGGCAACTCCACGGCAAAAAACGGGCTTGGCTTGGGCGCTCGGTCCACGGGCCTCCTTTCCGACCCCTCGGCCCTACGGGGGAGCGCTCGGCGGACCACGACGTTCCAGGCCGGCATGAACCCCCGCCATTTCCCGGGCGGGATCTCGGGCAGAGCCGCCACTCCTACGTTTCTTGCTGGCACACCTCGCCGCCGCATCCCGGACAGATGAAAGGCCCATCGTCCGACTCTGGCTCGACGAAACGCATGCCGCTGTCGGGTTCGCTGAGGCCGTGGTTGGTGATGAGCTGCCCGCCAGCGAGCACGTCCTCGACGAGTCCGCAGTTCGGGCACGCGAGTAGCTCGCGGTCGTTCGGGAACAGACCGAGGGCACGAGCCTGCTCCTGCAGCGCCTGGATCTGACTCACGAGTGGAACGAGCCGTTCGGCGAGTGCATCGACCCCGACATCGGGGTCATCATGGGTGCTCGGCACCGCATCGGCCGACTTTCGTCGCGACACGCGCTTCGACGTCTTGCGCTTCGGTGTCTTCATGCCCGCAGCCCCCGCGGCGGCCATTCGCCAAGAACCCGCCACTCGCGCTCGGCGGCGCGCATCTCGATGGCGACGAGGTAGCCGGGGTGCGGGCTCTTGTTGAGCCCGATGCAGGGAACCCCAGCGACCGTGGAATCGAAGCGCGAGTGGTGATGCCCGAACAAGCAGATCCGCGGCTGCGTGCGAGCGAGCAGCTCGTCGAGCCCAACGGCCTCGCTGACGTAGCCCACGCCACGGCGATGTCGCTCGAACGCGACGCCTGCCGGCGCGTCATGGGTGAGCACGATGTCGAGGCCGTCTTGAGCGGCGAGCGCGTCGATCTCGTCGCGGGTGTAGTGCCTCTTCGCGTAGCCCTGAAGTGACGCCGAGTGGCGCTCGAAGTCCGACGGGCCGAAGCAGCCTCCGATGCCGCCGACCCGGAGCGTCTCGTCAGCCGCGCGCAGTTCGTGCACGTGCCCGTTACGCAAGTAGTGCAGGCCCGGAAGCACCTCGGCGTTCGGCTGTGCGTCGAGCCAGACGAAGTCCTCGTGGTTGCCCTTGATGAACACGGTCGGTCGAGGCATTGCGCGGGCGTCCACCCACCAGGCGGGGAAGTCACCCGCTCCCTCGTGGCGGCGGGTAGCCCCGTCGATGCGTGCAGGCTCAGGCCAGATACCCAAGTCGCCGACGTTCAGCACCCAGTCGAAGCGCACCGTCAGCGCAGTCTCGAACGCCAGGATGTCCGCGAACATCCGGTCGAGCGCTCCGTGGATGTCGCCAGCAGCGCAGAGGATCATGGGGCCTTCGACTCCTCGTGAGGGCAAGGCGGCTCCGTTGGCCGCGACTGCTCGCTCGGAAGCGCGGGTTCTGCGCCGCAGCGCTCCTCGAGCATCATGTCGATCAACGCCGCAGCCAGAAGGTCGAGGAGCACGTCTTCACACTTCTCGGGGGCGATTCGCGGTGGGTCAGCGCCTCGCATGGCCCGACCTGTTTGCTCCACCTTCCGGCGAAGTCCAGGTCCCTTCGCCGAAACGGGGGGCAGCTGTGCCAACCAATGTCCGGTGCGGTGCGATTCTCCACAAGCCCAGTGGACAATCGCAGGCTCGCCAATCGTGCAGCGCCGTTCACGCCCCGCAACGGCGGTCGCGTCCGGTTCGACCTCCTGCCACCGCCAAGCGCTCGGCTGTCGGCTAGCTCTGATACTCCGTGACCGCGAACTCGAGACTCGCCTCGAGCACCTTGAGAAAAGTGGTGCCGCCCGGGGCTCGCAACAGCCGGGCACACTCGAACGGGTGATCGATAGGGCTGACCACTGAACCATCCGTTGTCGTCCACGGGTACTCGCAGTTGTCCGGTCGTGCACCCCCCGCCTCTGCGGCCGGAGCCAGAACCTGCACCACCGCCGCCAGATCGCGCCATCGTTGGACAAGATGAGGTGCTGCGTGGTGTCGGTACTGCCGCGCGTAGGTCTCGCGAAGGATGATCGGTAGCTGCTTCTCCGTGTACGTGTGGAGCTCCTTCACCTGACCCAGGTCACTTGCCTGGCGGTAGAGCCGAGCGCGACTCAGCTTCTCGCACGCCATCTGCAGGAACAGCAACCGATGACAGACCGGGATGGGCTCGGCCTCCCCGATCGCCGTCCGCTCGAGGAACTGGTACGTTCGGAAGTCAGCCATGGCCTGACGCGCAAACGCGAACGCCAGTGCGTTCGTGCTCATGAGGCGCGTCGGTATTCACGCTCGAGCTCCCATCCTTCGGGAAGCCTGAGCTCGCCTC
>JAFGIS010000662.1 GCA_016929495.1 Polyangiaceae bacterium
CGTCTTGGCCATCTGCATCAGGCTCAAGATGCCTTCTTGCATGCGCGCCCCGCCCGAGGAGTGAAGCAGAACCACGGGCAGGCGCTCGGCAGCTGCTCGCTCGAAAAGCCGGGTGATCCGCTCCCCGACGACAGAACCCATGCTCCCGCCCATGAATCCAAAGACGTAGCAGCCATAGGCGATGGCGCGCGCGTCGATGCTCGCGCGGCCGACCTCGATCGCCTCGGTGTGGTCGGTCGAGCGCGCGGCACGCTCCAGACGAACGGCATAGGCTGTTCCGTCGTCGAAACCGAGCGGGTCGGTCGGGAGTATCTGCTCGTCCCACGGGTCGAGTCTTGCCTGGTCCAGAAGCAGCTCCCGCCATTGGCGAGTATCGAGTGGGTGGTGGTATCCACAGTCCGGGCAGACCTGCCAGCACCGTGCGAACCTGTCTTCAGTCTGCACGGCGCCGCAGCCGCGACACTTGCGAAACACGCCCCTGCCGAGAGAGCGCTTCTCTGCGAAAGTAGCCTGAGCGGAGTTCTTGGCGGGAAAGCTCACGGGAGTCGGTGCAAATGGCCAGCGCGCGACGTCAGAGACCATGACGCGGAGAGCGTGTGGGGGATCGGGGCAACGTGCGTCAAGCCGGTGCGGCCAGCGTGCACCGGTCCGGCACACCGCGCAACGGCTCAGCGTTAGGCTAGCCACACCGTCCAGCCGACCTGGGTTCGGCGGCACACGAAGCAGTTGGGTGAAGACCCACCGGCGACAACGGCGTGGGGTTGTGGGTTCGGCGCGGCAGCGGGAGACTCTGGGCCATGGAAGACGCGGTGCCGCCCAGTAGCGTCGAGCTGATGGCGGCAGTACGGGGGCCATTGGTCGGTCGGGAACGCGAGCTGCTCGTGCTCGCCCATGCCCTGGAGGACTCACGCAGCGAGGGACGGACGCGGGTGGTCACCGTGCTCGGGGCCGGCGGGGTCGGCAAGACTCGTCTGGTCAGGGAGTTCACGCGGGAGCTGCCGCGGGCTCAGGGGGGCGCGGTGCGCGTCTACAGCAGCAGCGCCCGTCGCCTTGCGCTGAGTTATGGCGTGTTCAAACGGCTATTCAGGTCCCGGCTCGGCATCGTGGAAGGATTGCGTCCGGAAGCTGCACAATCTCAGGTCCGCATCGAGATCGCCAAGGTGCTCGACGACCGCAAGGTGGGCGACGTCTGCTACTTCCTCGGCCAGCTGCTCGATGTCTCATTTCCGGCCAGCCCGCTCACGCGCGCCGTGGCCGAAGACCCGTCGCAGGCTCGCGCGATCATACGAGCACTGGTGCGAAGCTTCTTCGAAAGTGATGCCGCTCGCAGCCCGCTCTGTATCTTCATGGACGATCTGCACACCGCGGACGACGACTCCCTCGAGCTGCTCTGTCACCTGTTCGAGCACCTCAGCGGACCGATTCTGATCCTGTGCGCCGCACGTGCGGAGCTCCTGTCCCGCTGCGAAGGCTGGTCCGGCTTCGGGGCGGACCGCCACGAGGTGATCGAGCTCCGCCCCCTGGACGACCAGGATTCCGCACGGCTCATGACCACGTTGCTCGGGCCGTGTGAGGATGGTGTGCCCGAACCCCTGGTCGAAGCCGGCGCAGCGCTCGCCGGCGGGGTGCCGGGGCTGCTCGAACAGATGGTGCGTATCTTCCACGACACCGGCGTGCTGGAGGAGCGAACGGGGGAGCTCGAGCAACCGCGGTGGAAGGTCAACATCGACCGCCTCGCCTCGGCCCGTCTGCCGCTGAACGTGCAGGACGCGATCGCCACACGCATCGGCGCGCTGTCACCCCCGGATCGCCGAGTGCTCGAGCACGCGGCAGCCATGGGCAGCGTCTTCTGGTTGGGCGGGTTGCTGGCCCTGTCGCGCATGGACCGCGAGGCTCCGGAGCTCTGGAAGGTCGCCGGCGTCCAGGACGTGAGCAACATCCAGAGTCTGCTCGATGACCTGGTGCGACGTGACTTCATCCTCAGAATGCCGGATTCGACCTTCCCCGACGAGATCGAATACGTCTTCGAGCACAATCTCGAGCGGGAGAGGATCGCAACGCTCACCAGCGGCACGGCGGTCCGCAGGTACCACCAGACCATCGCCGATTGGCTATCGCAGAAGGAGCACGTCCGCTCTCAAGAGGAGTATTGCGCCATGCTGGCGGAACACTGGGAGAAGGCGGGCCGGAAATCGAGCGCAGGCATCACCTACATCGAGGCCGGCGATGTCGCCCGACGCAACTACGCCCCAAAGAAGGCCGACGAGTACTATCGCAAGGGGCTCGAGTTGCTCGGCGACTCGGACGCGGGGCGCCGCATCAACGCGCTGCACAATCGCGGCGACGTCCTGGTGATGCTGGGCAAGACCGATGAGGCCCTGGCCTGTTTCCGGGAGATGCTGCAGCTCGCGTATCGTCTCGGTCTGTACCACAAGGGGGGCGCGGCTCATGACCGGATCGGTCGCCTGTTCCGGGATACGGGAGCACTGGCTGAGGCGGCCAAGCACCTGGACACCGCCCTGGAGCTATTCGAAACGGTCACCGACGAGCGCGGCATCGCCGCGGGACACGACGACATCGGCAAGCTGCTCTGGCTCAAGGGCGAATACGACGCGGCGCTGGAGCACATGAAGACCGCGCTGGAACTGCGCAGGAAGATCGGCGATCGACGCTCCATCGCACTGAGCCTGAACAACATCGGCCTGGTCTGGATGGACCGCGGCCGCGTACAACAGGCCGTCGAAGCCTTCGAGGCCGCGCTGGGCATCCGACGGGAGATCGGCGATCCGCTGGGAATTGCCGAGACCCTGACCCATCTCGGCTATTTGGCGCAAGACCAGAACGACTGGGCTGGGTCGCTCGAGCTCTTCGAGGAGGCCTATCGTGCCGCGATGGAGGTTGGTGAGCGCAACCTACTCGCGTCACTGCTCACGAGCATCGGGGAGACACGCTACCACCTGGGAGAGGTGGACGAGGCCATTCGCGTGCTCAAAAACGCCGAGGAGCTGTGCGACGAGTTCGGCGACACGCTCCACCTTGCCTCGGCCAAACGCGGCCTGGCCAAGGCCTACCTGATGCAAGGCGAGCTGCGACGCGCACGCGAGAACATCAGGCGCGCAGTCGACCTGTTCGGACAGATACGCAGTCGTATCCATCTCGCGGTGGCGCTGCGCACGCTCGGGGAGGTGACGGGCGCCGGCGCCTGGGGGGAGGGGCACGAGGGCAAGGCCGTCGACTACTTCATGCGCTCCATCGCCATCTGCAAGGAGATCGGCAACGAACTCGAGCTCGCCCGTAGCTATCGTGCGTTTTCCGAGTACGTCACTCACTCGGAGCACTACCGCGCGAACGAAGACATCCAACGCGAGGCGACCACGCTCGGGGAGATGGCCGAGTCGATCTTCCGTAGGCACCGTCTGCCCCAGTCGATCGCCGAAAGCCGCCGACCCGACGCCCCGTCGTCGGTCTCCACCAACCAGGCGCCCGGAGGCACGTCCGGGACATGAGGGCGACGGTGCGTGTGCGGCGCGTCGGCTCAGCACAGGTGCCCCTGCCGACCTATCAGACGGCTCTGGCAGCCGGTATGGACCTGTGTGCGGCGCTCGAGAGTCCGTGCGAACTGTTGCCGGGCGAGCGCCAAGTCGTGCCCACCGGGCTCGCGCTGTCCATTCCCGAGGGCTACGAGGGACAGGTGCGACCGCGGTCGGGTCTCGCGCTGCGTCACGGCATCGGCATCGTCAATGCCCCCGGGACGATCGACGCGGACTACCGCGGCGAAGTGCGTGTCGTGCTCATCAACCTGGGCGCGGAGCCCTACGTCGTCCATCCACTGGATCGCATTGCACAGCTCGTGATCGCTCCTGTCGCTCGAGCCGAGCTCGAGCTCACCGATGAGCTCGACCCCACCGAGCGTGGAAGCGGCGGCTACGGCTCCACGGGACGGTAGTCCGGTAGCGTTTCGTGCAACGCAACGCCCCTACGACACGGAGTCCGGGGCGCGCTTGATCCCGTAGGCTCGGATCTTCTTGTGCAGATTGGTCCGCTCCACGCCGAGAGCGACCGCCGCCTTGGAGATGTTCCAGTCGAATGCCACCAGTGTCTCGATGATGTAGGACCTTTCGGCGGATTCGCGGTACGCTCTGAGCGTCAGACGTTGGCCGCCGGCATTGGACTCGACGGGCCGCCCCGCGGCTGCTGCGCCGAGCTCCCCGTTGCCTCCCCCTTCGGACGGTGTGCCGTCCAGCCGAGCAGGGCTGTCCAACGAGGAGCCCGAGGCGAGCAGGACGCCTCGGCCGGGCGCTGAGTCGTCCGTCCGCGACAGCCCAGAAGAGGCGTGCGGCGGGCCATGGGCCGGCGGGACGGAGCCGCGCAAGGGGGCATCGTCTTCGTCGAACGGACTGGCATGGGGGTCCTCGGGCAGGTCAGCGACCGTGATCGACGCCTCCGACAAGATCGCCGCGCGTTCCACGACGTTCTTCAACTCGCGCACGTTGCCGGGCCACTCACGGCGCACGATCGCGTCGTGGACCGCGCTCTCGATAGGTTTCCGCGGCAGGCCGTTGTCCTTGCAGAACGACTTGACGAACGCCTCCGCCAGAAGCGGAATGTCCTCCCGACGGTCCCTGAGTGCCGGGACCGTCAGCGGGAACACCGCGAGCCGGAAGTAGAGGTCCTCGCGAAATCGGCCTTCGGCCACCCGTTTGGCCAGATCACGGTTGGTGGCAGCCAGGACGCGAACGTCGACATGTAGCACGTGCTCGGAGCCGACGCGGCAGATTTCGCCATTCTGCAGGGCGCGCAGGACCTTGGCCTGCGCTGCTAGATCCATGTCGGCAATCTCGTCCAGAAGCAGGGTGCCGCCGTGCGCCTGTTCGAAGAAGCCGCGCTTGCGCTGCTGGGCGCCGGTGAACGATCCGCGCTCGTGGCCGAAGAGCTCGCTCTCGATGAGCTCGCGAGGGATGGCCGCACAGTTGACCTTGATGAAGGGTTCGTCCTTGCGGGAGCTCAAGCGGTGGATCGCGCGGCTCACGAGCTCCTTGCCCGTACCGCTCTCGCCGGTGATGAGCACGCTGGCCTTGGTGGGCGCAACCTTGTCGATGTCCTGGAAGAGCCGTTTCATGCGGGGGCTCGTGCCGATCATCTCGTAGCGCGCTTCGAGCTCGATTCGGAGCTGTTCCACCGTGCGGCTCAGGCGCGCGGCACGAATGGAATTGTGAACGCTGATGAGCACGCGTTCGCGGTTCAAAGGCTTCTCGAAGAAGTCACTGGCGCCGAGCCGGATGGCCGTCACGGCGTCCTGTACCGTGGCGTGCCCGCTGATCACGATCACCGGCAGGTCCCGCACGCTGTCGTCGCTTCGAATCCGCTCGAGAGCCTCGATGCCGCCCATCCCCGGCAGCTTGAGGTCCAGAATGACGAGATCCACGGGCTGCTCGGGATTGCCGAGCATGTCGAGCGCGCGTTCGGCTCCCTCGGCCTCGAGCACACGATAGCCCTCACCGCTGAGCACCATCTGCAGTGTGCGCCGGATGTTCTTCTCGTCATCGACGACGAGCACGGTGAGCGAGACGCTGGAGCGTTCACTCGGTTCACTCAGGTTGGAGTCCATGCCTCGCGGCCAATGAGGCTAGAACGAAGCCCGTGGGCTCGCAAGCGGCTTGGCTGTGCGGACGGCCGCCGCCGGACCGAGCCTCTCCAGGAATCCTCGAGCGGGCACCACGAACGCGCTGTCCGGATAGTCGCGGAGCACGCGGGCGAAGGTCTCGCGAGCATCCTGTTTCTCGTGCATCTTGAGGTACGTCTCACCAAGGAGCACGAGGGCTTCGGGTTCGAGCCCCGACGAGGGGAAGGACTTCAAAGCGTGCTCGACGCGCGCCACGGCCGCCTTGAAGTTGTCCTCTAGGAGGTAGAAGCGGGCCACGTACAAGTCATGCCGGGCCAGCAGGCCCGCGACGACCTTGTGCATGTAGTCCAGCTCGGGACGCTTCTTGTACGCCGGATAGTCCTGGATGAACCCACGGATCGCCTGATAGGCCTCCTCGACGGTCACCAGGTCCCGTTCCTCGAGCGGAGGGAGCAGCAGGGTGTCGGTGCGTTGGTTGAACAAGGACTTGGCGATCCTATAGCGGGCGTAGACGACCTCCGGATCGTTCGGGTAGTCGTGAACGAACCCTCGATACGCCGTGGCCGCTTCGGCGTAGTTCTCTTGCTCATAGGAAGCGTCGGCGATTCGCAGCTGTGCCAGACGCGCATAGCGGCTGTAGGCGTATCGGCGCTTGACGTCCTCAAACATGGGCACCGCGTCCTCCCAGTCCCGGTCGAAGTACTCAGTCAGCGCTTGCTCATAGGCTCGCTTGGCGTTCTCGGTGTATTGGAGCGGACTCTCGGCCGGACGCTCAGAGCCGCCGCAGCCGGCCAAGGCTAGGGCCGCACTCACTATCGCCATCGGAAGCAGGATGGGCATGGGCGCCCTTGGTACCGGGTGATGCGCTCCAGCGCAAGCGCCAGCCGGCGACGGACCGTGGGCGCCGGGGTGGGGCAGGGCCCCCGGAAGCTTGCTCCCCCGGCGCGTTGGGGTAGAAAGCGAGCCTCACATGGCCGAGCTCGAGAAATTCCCGATGACCCCCCAGGGAGCGGTGATGCTGCGGGAAGAGCTGGCGCGCCTCAAGGAGGAACGACCCAAGATCTCCCGCGAGATCGGGGTCGCTCGTGAGCACGGTGACTTGAGCGAGAATGCCGAGTACCACGCGGCCAAGGAGCGCCAGGGGCTGGTCGAGGCGCGCATCAAGGATATCGAAGACAAGCTCGCCCGCGCCGAGATCATCGATCCGTCGACGCTCGACGGCAGCCGGGTGCGGTTTGGCGCCACGGTCGTCCTGCTGAACATCGACACCAGCGACGAAGTCACCTACCAGATCGTCGGGGCAGAAGAAGCGGACATCGAACGCGGGACCATCAGCGTGGCTGCGCCCTTGGCGCGGGCGCTCATCGGCCGGGAAGTGGGCGATGAGGTCGTTGTGCGGCTGCCGGCAGGGACACGACGTTACGAAATCACCAGCGTCGAGTTCGTGTGAGACCGGCGGCCCGCGCCCGCGAGTAACCTGTGCCCAGTCGACGTCTAGCCTCATCGGTCGCCACCGCCTGGGTGGTGGTTGCGCTGGAGCTCGTGGCCGTAGCGTTGGCACGGCGGGCGCAGTTCGCGAGCGTCTGGGAGCTTCAGAACGGGTCACTCTGGCTGGCGCCCACGGCGTTGCTCCTTGCGGGGGCGATCGGGCTGGTGGGCGGCGGCTTGCTCGAGCTCGCGCGCCTGGGCGACCGAGGATGGGCCCGCGGCCTGCTGTCCGCGCTAGCCGCGGCCGGAAGCGGAGCCATGGCCTGGAGCGTCAGCTCGGGTCGCCATTTCGCCCAGTGGCCAGTGCGCGTCGGGTTCATCTCCGTAGCGGTGCTGGCGGCCGGGGGTGTTGTCGCCCTGGTCGCTCCGCGGCTGGCACGGTGCGTTGCGCACCGCTCGAGGCCGACCGCTCTGGCCGCGGGGCTCTTGCTCATCGTGCTTGAGCTGGTCAATGGGTTCACGCTCGTCCGCCTGTACCCGGGCTGGCACACTAGCCTCGCGATCGTCGTGCTGCTGCTAGCCCCGTGGATGTTGCTCGCACTCGACAGCGCGCGGGCCACCGACGATGGCTGCCAGTCCGCCGAGCAAGCGCGAGCCAGCACGGGCACAAGCCTGCGCGCGCGCCTGTGGCTTCCCGGATCGGTGCTGCTCCTAGCACTTCTGGCGCTTGCGGCCGGACCCTCGGCCCGCCGCCTGTCCCACTTCGATAACTTTCGCCTGTTGCTGCTCGACCATGCTCCGCTGCTCGGACAAGCCGTCCAGATGGCGGCGCGCATGGCTCCGCCTCCCAGTCTAGACAGCCCGGACTGCATCGGTCCGGGTGGATCGCCTGCGCCCGGTCTCTGCCCGTCCGAGTCGAGCCCGGCAGCACGCGGCGCGCTGCATCTGCAGGGCCGCGACGTGCTCCTGCTCAGCATCGACGCCCTGCGGGCCGATCACGTCGGAGTCTACGGCTATGGGCGCCCGACCACGCCGAACATCGACGCACTCGCCTCCGAGGGAGTCATGTTCGAGTATGCGTACAGCCCAACTCCGCATACGTCCTATGCTGTCACTTCCCTCATGACCGGGAAGTACATGCGCCCGCTGCTTCTCCAGGGCATTGGTGAGGATTCTGATACTTGGGCCTCGATTCTGCGGACATACGGCTACCGCACAGCGGGCTTCTACCCCCCAGCCGTCTTCTTCATCGACGAGGCCCGGTTCAGCGGATTCCAGAAGAGCTACCTCGGATTCGAGTACCGCAAGGTGGAGTTCTTGGAGGGCAACGGTCGGGTTGCGCAGATCAAGCGCTATCTCGAAGGCGAGACTCCGGGACGGCGGCAATTCGTCTGGCTGCATCTGTTCGGTCCCCACGAGCCGTACGACGCCCACGCGGAGCACCACTTCGGCGACCGCGACATCGATCGCTACGACGAGGAAATAGCGGCCGCCGATGCGACCGTTGGCCAAGTGGTTGCACTGTTCCGACAGCGCAGCCCCGACGGCGTCATCATCGTCACCGCAGACCATGGGGAGGAATTCGGCGACCACGGCGGCCGCTACCACGGCAGCAGCGTGTACGAGGAGCAAGTGCGGGTGCCCCTCATCGTCGCGGCCCAGGGCGCATTCAAGCCTCGGAAGATCGCCGAGCCGGTACAGATCATCGATCTGCTGCCAACGCTGCTGGCCGGACTCGATATTCCCCGTCCGGCCAGGATCAGGGGCAGGGACCTTACAGCGCTGTTGGCTTCGACGCGGCCCGAGGGCCAAGGTTTCGCCTTCGCTGAAACCGACGCGGACACGCTGCTTGTCGAAGGCCCCTGGCGATTGATTTGCGCTCGCGCCCTCGGCGCCTGTCGTCTGTACGATATCAGCTCGGATCGGGCCGAGGTGCACGACCTCGCCGGCGCACAGGCCGACCGCTTTCGAGCCCTGCGGGACGTCCAGCGCCGATTTTCCGCGTCACACGGGCGCTTCGAAGAGCAAGGTCGGCGCGCCGAGGGCAGGGGCTGGCCCGATGCCATCGTGCGCGGTACCTCTGGTGACGCCGATGCGGCCGAGGAGCTCATGGCGCTCCTGGACGACGCCGACGTAGCCCTCCGGCGCAAGGCCGCGGAAGTGCTGTTCGGGCTCAAGTCAGAGCAGGCGGCGCCAGCGCTCAGACTGGCTCTCTCTCGCGATGAGGACACCGAGGTCAGAAGCTGGGCTGCTCTGGCACTCACGCGGCTGGGACAAGGCGCGCCGCTGGCGTTCGAGCTCGCGAGATCCGAGCAGCTCCGTTGGCGTCGGCTCGCCGCCCTGGCGCTGGCCGAGGCTGGAGACGGCCGAGGCGAACAGACACTGATCGACTGGTGGAAGGACAAGTCGGCGAGGGATTTTCGGCGCTCCTGCGAGCTACTCGACGCGCTGGCGCAGATCCGTTCGAAGGATGCCGCCTGGTGGCTGACGCGTTCTCTGGACGACGTGCGACTGCGCCCCCGTGTGGCTCGAGCCCTGGCGGCCATAGGAGAGCGGTCCGCGCGCGGGCCTCTTGTCGTGGCTTTCGCCAAGGAGCGCTACCAAAGCGCGCGCGTCGCGCTCGGTCGGGCCCTGGTCGATCTCGGCGGCAAAGAGGAACTCGCGGTGCCACTGACACGGTTCCTGGGCGTTCCTGATCCGCTGGCTGGGGGTCTGGGATTGGCCCTGCGGGCAGGCATCCTTGAGCATCTCGGCGGGCCATCGCGGCGACAGCTTGGGGAACTGCGAAACCAGAGCAACATGGGAGCCGCATTCAGGGCGCTGATCCCACGGGGCGGCAACGGGTCTGGCGTGCGCGTGCTCGTACGCGGCAAGGCCGAACAGCGAGACGGAGAGGTACGGGTAGGCAAGAGGCTCGAGCCCCTCGTGCACCAGCTCACTGATGAACCGATAACCTACCGAAAGATCCCAACAATCGACCCCAAGGCGATGGTTCGCATTGCCCTGCCTGCCAGCGCGCAAACAACCGAGGTCTGGGGGCGTGTGCCAGACTCGGTCGGGTTGGCTCCCGGACAGTCGGTCGACCTCGTGCTGGTCGCTGATGGCAACGTGACAGTCGAGGCGGTGGCGGTAGTCCCGCTGGCGGATGAGCTGCCGGCTCCTGCTCCGGAGCCATGGCACCCCGATCCCGTGCCACCCGCCGCGCCCTAGATCCGAAGCCGAAATTCGACGTGGCGCTGGCGGCTCCGCCCGAGACCATTCAGCCACGGACCGTCCGAATGGTATAGGAGACCCCGGTGACAGAAGCCAAACCCACGAAGCGTTCACGCAGAGCCGAGCGGCGCGAACAGGGAAGCGTGCCCGAGCCGCCGCGCCGGCAGGCCCCCTCGGATCCCGGTGCGGCTTCCGCCGCGTCGGAAGCCGTGCACGCAGACACGGCGACACAGGTCATTCGCGACCGCAATCTGCGCCTGCGTGAGCAGGCTGCAGCCCAGCGACGCTCCAAACGCGAGCGCCAACAACGCGTGGCGGCCGCCAGCGGTCTCGATGCCAGCGAGAGAGTCGATGACGCGCTGGCGCGTTCCACGCACGCGGTGATGGTGTGGCTCAAGAAGAACTTCAAC
Source organism: Polyangiaceae bacterium (assembly GCA_016929495.1). Taxonomy (GTDB): domain Bacteria; phylum Myxococcota_A; class Polyangia; order Polyangiales; family Polyangiaceae; genus JAFGIS01. The sequence continues at coordinate 10,675 of JAFGIS010000662.1, forward strand.
ACTGTGCAGTGGGTGGTCGTGCTGCTCGTCGTGGCCGGTATCAGCTGGCAGATCTACAGCTGGCGCTCGAAGAAGACGAGGGAACGGCAAGCCGACATGCTCGCCAAAGGCCTCAGGGCCGAGCTCGGACAAGTCAAGAACGAGCTACTCGAGGACGAGGAATCGAGGCAATTCCCCAGTGTCCTGCCGAGCTTCCCCGACGACGCCGCGCGTTTGAACGCCGCGGCAAAGGACTACAAGGAAACGATGGCGCGGACTCCCAATTCCGGGCCCGGCAGGCTCGCGGAGCTTGGCCTGGCGAGCGTGTTGTTCCAACAGGGCAAGTTCGACGACGCGCTGGCTCGCTATCGCGCGGTGACGGCTGGGCCGCTCGCGAAGAATGACCCGGACGTCCGCGGACGAGCGCTCGAGGGCACGGGGCTGAGTCTCGAATCCAAGAACGATCTGGACGGTGCGTTGCGCCAGTTCGGGCGTCTCGCCAACATGGACGAGCCCGCCTTCAAGACGCTCGGGCTGTATCACGAAGCGCGCGTCTACCACCTCAAAGGCGACAAGGAAAAGGCCAAGCAGCGCCTGGACAAAGCCAAGGAACATCTCAAGAAGCTCACGAAGTCCGAGGGTGCACCTCCCTCCTATCTGGCCGCCGCCTTGCACGAGCTGGGCACGGCGATCGACCCAGCTTCGGGCGCCGCCGGCGTGTCCGCTGAGGAGACGGAAAGCCTTCGGCGCCAACTCATGGATGATCCGGGCAAGCTGCAGCGCCTGCTCGAGCAAATCAAACGGGGCGCCCTGCCGAACAGCGCCCCCACGACACCCGAGTCTCCCAGCGCGCCCTCCGAACCCGGGGGGGCGCCCGTTCCCGCTGACAAGGCTCCGCGGTCCGCACCCAGTCCCGCAAAGAGCAAACCAGAGGCGCCGAAAGGGCAGGGCACCACGACCCCCAAGTCCGGCAGCACCGCCCCGAGCGGTCCGCCGCCCGCCGCACCGGCCCAGCCAACCGGGTCCGAGAGCGGCCAGCTATGACCAGCGTCGCGCAGGCGAGCCTCGGTCGGCGGACACTGTCCGGCGCCGTCGCCGTCTCGGCACTCGTTCTGCTCTGCGGCTGCGAATCGCTGCGCACGGGCGCCAATCCGGAGGTACCGCTCTGGGTCCACCACCCCAGCTGGGCGATGGATCTGCAGTACAGCCGCAACGTCGTAGCCCGGACGCGCCGCGAAGGGGAACCGTACGAACGCGGTCAGCCCGAGCTCGACATCCGGGGACGCCGTGTCTTCGTCGGCTCAAGCGACCACGGGCTGTATGCTCTGCGCGCAGGGGACGGACACGCGCTGTGGCGCTTCGAAACGCTCGGATTCGTGCAGTGCGAGCCCCTGTACGACCCGGAGCAGGACGTCGTCTACTTCGGCTCGAACGACGGCGCTCTGTACAAGGTCAGCGCGGCCACGGGACAGCTCGTCTGGCGTTTCTTCTCCAATGCCGAAGTCGCCCGTCGCCCGGTGCTGAGCCGCGGCGTGCTCTACGTGGTCAACGCGAACGACACCGCCATGGCCATCGAGGCCCGCTCGGGCAAGCTCATGTGGTCCAGGCACCGCGCTCCAGCCATGGGTATGGAAACGGCGGGCTATTCCGGGCCGCTTGTCTGGCGCGGCAAGGTCTATGTCGGTTTCAGCGACGGCAACGTGGCGGCGTTCGACGCCCGAACCGGCGATGACCGCTGGCCCGCCGTCGACCTGGCGGCCGAGGCCGAAGAGCTACTCGGCGAGCTCCCGCAGTACCTCGACGTCGATACGACGCCCGTCGCCGGCTCTGTCGATGCGCAACCGGTCGTGTTCGTCGGCAGCTATGTCTCGGGCGTTCAGGCACTGGACGCAGAAACGGGCGGCACGGTCTGGCACAATCCGGCCGTTGCCGGCGTGACCGAGCTGACGCTGTGGAGGCAGCCGGCGCACGGATCCGCACCACATTCTGGCACGACGCTTCCTGCCAGGGAGCTACTCATCGCCGCCACAGGCACCACGGGCCTCTGGGCACTCGACACCCAGACCGGCCACGAAGTCTGGAGAAGGAGCCTCCCCAGAGGTGGCGTGTCTGCCCCGGTCCCGGTCGCCGGAGCGCTCGCGATCTCAGCCTCCCAACTCGGCGTGTTCCTGGTGTCGCCCATCGACGGACAGGTCATCGACGGCATCCACATGCAGGACGGCGCATCCATGGCCCCAGCCGCGTTTGGACGCCGGCTGTTCGTGGTGAGCAACGGCGGCCTGTTCTTCGGCATCCACATACTGGCGCCCACGGACACCAAGCGGCGTTCCGGGTCCTGAGGCGGGGACGAACGACTGGGGGGGCAGAACCCGGCAATAGCGTGAGCTCTGTGGCCTCCTTTAGATCGCATAAGATACATTATGTTAACTTCTGCGATCTAGCCGAGTGCGATCTAGCCGAGAACTCGACGACGCGATGACCACGAGACGCAGCTCGTGCTGGGACTGCGCGGTCAGGCCAAAGCCTCGAACCGATTGCGGGAGGAGGTCCTTGAGCAAGCGCCGAACGTCCCGCGACTGGCCTGGTGTCCGGTCCGGAA
>JAFGIS010000663.1 GCA_016929495.1 Polyangiaceae bacterium
ACTATGAACTGCAACCTCGCGAGTTGACTAGGTAATTTGGATCAAAGGCCTAAGGTTCGCCTCCAACACCAATCCTGCGTCGTTCGCAGTGACGTAGCCAACGGGTGCGCGGTCGTACAGATCCACGAGCTCGTCTCGGGCACGCACGAGCTGTTGTTGAGTCTGGCGCAGTTCTTCGTTCTGGAGCTCGAGCTCGATCTGGTGTGTCTTGAGTTCCGCTACGAGCCGCGGGATCTCCGGGTCGGCGACATCGGTGCGCGTCCGTGAGTCCAAGGCCTGTCGAACGCCCGAGGGATGCTGCGGTGCGCTTGACCTGGCCTCGGTGCGTTGAATTCTGGCGCCTGGGTTTCGATTTCGCGAACTGCCCATCGTGCCCCGTCTGCATGGAACGACGAACCGCGGTACCTGAGAGCTCGGACATCCGGCGTGGCGTGCGTGGTGCGCGCTCTCCGCGCCCTCTGATCGAGATTCGTAGCATGCCTCCGCCGTCGTGAAATGGCAACGCACGGCTGCTCGTGTCGTTCTCCTTTCCCGTTTTGGACCATGGCGCACAGCGCCCCATGGTGCCGATGCCACACACGACGCGAACGAGTCGACACGGTCCGGACGCGACGCGATGCTCGCCGAACTCGACGAAAATCCTTGCAAAGTCCTTGGCGGCGAGCACGGGGGTCGAACGATGTACGCCATTGGCATGCGCCCCCAGCGTCGAATTTCGACCACCCGAAATGTGCTACGCGGTCACACCCTGCGCGACACGTGTCCGCCGACAATGGCAAGCGTCCCCGAGTATGCAACGAGACGGCGCTCGAAAAGAGCCGCGACGACTCTGCCACCGGCACCTGCCAGCCGGCGCGAAATCGATCTCGAGCCGAGCGTCCGCACGAGCCGCCACAGTCATGCCAACGTCGCGGCGACGCACGGGTTCGCTGTGGCGGTCGTCCTATCTCGCTGAGTGACCAGCAAGCAGGTCGCCTTGAGGCGATGTCGCGGAGGACTCCGGGTCGACGCGTGCTGGTGAGAGCCTGACGTTCCCGACGCGGTGCGTCGGATGCGCCCCATCACCACGAGAGCGCGGGCGCCTGGCAGCAACGCAGACTCTCCATGCTCTCCGGAACGTATGTCTTGAATCGACCTCACGGCAACCCATGCTCGCGAGCATGGCACCGAGCGGCTCTCGAGAATGCCACGGATCCAAGCATCTCGGACCCGCCTCGGGATTTCAAGAGGCGGAAGATGCCCGATCCACTACGGCCCCTTGGCCAGCTAGTCCATCGGTTCAATTGAAACGATGCACTAGTGCTTCCTGGCGCGGCAGAGGGTCGGGCACGGGCTTGAGAAGCAGCCAGCCGTGCGCCACGATTCGTTCCGCTATTGACCGTGGACCCGTCGCATAGCGTCGCCCCGTCGTCGTCGAGCCGAATCGAGTCGTTGCTCGGTCCGAAGGGGCCGTTTGCGCGGGGGCTGCCCGGGTACGAGTCTCGGCCGGGCCAGCTCGAGATGGCGGTCGCGGTGGAACGCGCGCTGTCGCAGCAGCACGTGCTGCTCTGCGAGGCCGGAACCGGGACGGGCAAGACGCTCGCGTACCTCGTGCCTGCGCTGCTCAGCGGTCGGCGCGTGGTGGTCTCCACGGCCACACGCACGCTGCAAGAGCAGATCCTGGGCAAGGACGTTCCGCTGATACGCGAGGTGCTCGGCATCGAGCCGCGCGTCGCCGTCATGAAGGGGCTATCCAACTACGTGTGCCTCAGGCGGCTCGCGCACTTCGAGCAGAGCGCCGAGGCGGCTCGACCGAGTGTCTCCAGGGCGCTCGGCACGATCAGGAGCTGGCTCGAGACCACCGAGCGCGGCGATATCGGGGAAGTCGCCGAGCTCGAACAGCAGCACCCCATCTTCCCGGAAATCGTCTCTGCCAGCGACACGCGCCTGGGCCCGCCCTGCCCCTACTACCAACAGTGCTTCGTCACCCGGATGAGGCAGGAGGCGGAACGCGCGCAGGTCGTGGTGGTCAACCACCACCTGTTTTTCGCGGATCTCGCGCTGCGCGGGCCGCATCCAGGACGAGTGCTGCCCGACTACGACGCCGTGGTGCTGGACGAGGCCCACCAGATCGAGGACATCGCAACGGACTTCTTCGGCGACCGGTTGAGCTCGGCAAGTCTCGAACGGCTCGTGAACGACAGCGAGCGGAGCCTTTGCCTGCCGCTGCTCCGCACGGCCAGCTCGACCGCGGCGGCCCCGGAGCCCTTGATCCGTCATGCGCACCAAGCCGCCTCGGCTTTCTGGCGCGCCCTGACGCCCGTGGCACCGAGCGCCCAGGGCCGCGTCACCCTGGAGCCGGACGCTTGGCACGGGCAGCTCGAGCAGGCGTGGCTCGCGCTCGACACGGCGCTCGAGGCCGTCGGGACGAACCTCGAGCGTAGCGCCACGGCCGCCAGCGACAACGCCGCGCTCGCCCAGGCGCTCGAGCTCGGGGCGCGGCGCGTGCAAGCGACTCGGGATGGCCTGGCGAGCATCGTGGAGGGGGCTCCGGGGCGCGTGACCTGGTTCGAGCAGGGCCAGAGAAACAGCGTATTGAGCTCGTCGCCCATCGATCTTTCGGGCGTGCTCAGGGACCGCTTGTTCGACACGGTGCCCTCCGTCGTTCTCACGAGCGCCACCTTGGCCACCGGAGCCGTGCGACCGGATGGCTCGGGGAGCGGCGCGTTCTCGTACGTGCGTCGCTGCCTGGGGCTCGAAACGCCGGGGCTGTGCATCCAAGAGCGTGTGATAGCCTCGCCCTTCGACTTCGAGGGGCGGGCGTTGCTCTACGTGCCCCGCGACCTGCCGCCGCCGGGGAGCAGCGAGTTCGTGCGGGTCGCTGCCGAGCACATCCGAGAGCTCATCGAGCTCAGCGACGGAGGCGCGTTCGTGCTCACGACCTCGATCCGCTCGATGAGCGCCCTGTTCGAGCGCCTTCGCGCGGCCTTGCCCGGGCGGCCCGTCCTCGTCCAGGGCTCGACCTCCAAACAGGCGCTGCTCGAGCAGTTCCGCGCTTCGGGGCGCGCCGTGTTGGTCGCGACCATGAGCTTCTGGGAAGGCGTCGATGTGCCGGGTCGGGCGCTGCGCCTGGTGGTGCTCGAGAAGGTGCCGTTCCCGGTTCCGACCGATCCGATCATTCGCGCCCGGGGTCTTGCGCTCGAGTCCGAGGGGCAGAGCGCCTTTGCGCATCAGTACGTGCCCACCGCCGCCATTGCGCTCAAGCAGGGCTTCGGCCGGCTGTTGCGCACGCATTCGGACTACGGCGTGGTGGCGCTGCTGGACGCGCGGGTGCACGACAAGAGCTACGGCAGGCGGCTGCTCGCGTCGTTGCCGCCCGCCAGGCGCACGGAGGATTTCGAACAGGTGCGGGCGTTCTGGGCCCAGGTGGGGAGGGGATAGGGACCCGCTCGAGCAACATGGGTACGGAAACGGTGAACGTGCCCTACTCTTTGGCCGTCGCCGCACCGCCGCCGGAAGCGCTGGGCCGAAGCTCCATCAACACCTCGGGACCGCCGACCAGCCATCGGTCGCCATCGCGCACGAGGGTCGTGAATGCTGGCCGGACGAAACCCGACAGGGGCACGGACGTCCAGCCTTTGTCCAGCCGCCGCAAGAGCGTCCCGTGCTCGCCGAGCACCCAGAGCGCCTGCCCGTCGGAAACGACCGAGTAGAGCCAGGGTCTGCTGCGAAGGCGGAACACCTTGGCGTCGGTGCCTCGGAGCTCGACCAGGATGCCATCGGCGCCGACCGCGACCACGAGGTTCTCCGTCGGGTGCTTCGCCACCGACAGCAGGGCAGACTCGGTATGATAGCGGACAAGCGCTCTGCCCTGCAGATGGTCGAGCAGACCGTCGCTGCGCTGGGCATCCGTGTCGGACGACAGGGGCTCGGCCAGGCGCTGCATGCTCCGCGCGAACGGCTCGTAGTGGTCCGCGGCCGCAATCCAGAGATCGTCGTCGTCCGGACTTGCGATCCCCATGGCGGACATGCTGGGCCAGTTGGCGAAGCTCTCCCAGCCGTTGGCCTTCCTTCGCGCCACGAGCGGTAGTCCCTGATCGGCGCCGCTCCCGACCACCCAGACCGTACCGAGAGGGCTGCTCGTGATGGCGGTCGGGTACCCTACGGGAGAGCCCCACGGCTCGGTACGCTGGAGCGTCCGGAAGCGCACCAGGCCGGTCGTGATCTCCGCGAGCCCTGCGCGCGTGACGGACAGGCAGCCCACGCAGTCTGGGGTCGCCTTCATCGGAGTGGAGATCCACGCTCGCGCCTGCTCGGTGCCCTTCTCGTCCTGGCATCGAGCGTGGAGGCTCTTGCGATCGTACAGCCAGCGTTGCCCGTCTCCCTGGGCCATACAGAGCGCTTCGGAGACCTGCTCCTTGCCGATCGACTCCCTGGTGCGCGTGAGCTGAAACGCGCCGGGCCGGACCTCCAGAGCACGCGGCTTGGGAAGTTGTACCTCTGTGGCTCGGGTCAAGTTCAAGGGCGAGAAGGACGGCGGACCCTTTCTCGGGATGCCGTGCCAGAGGCCGGTATCGCTGCCGATCCAGAGCTCCTCGCCCTTGCCTTGGGCGATGCGGAACAGCTCGCCGTAGATCCCGTGTACTCGCGACCAGGCCTTGCCGTCGAAATGGCTGAGCCCCCCCGCGCCTGCGAGCCAGACGTTCTTGGGGCTCGCTTCCAGCAGATCCTTGGGCTCTCGGATCGGCGTGGGCATGCGGCTCCACTCGGCGCCGTCCCAGAGCAACAAGGATTCACGGTCGAGCAACCACGCACGTCCCTGAGTGCCGAGTTCGACGGACTCGGGGCTGTTCAGCTCTTCGCTGAGCGGATCGCCCACGGGTTTCCAGCCGCCGCGCCAGGTGTAGAGCTGGTTGTCACTGAAGGCGATATTCGAACCGTGACGCCCGTCCAGCAGAAGCGGCCACTGTTGGGGGTCCCGGACGGGCCGTCCGATCGGGATCCCCTTGCCACCGACCCACCGCATGCAGCCTCCTGGGTTGCCGGCGAGGCACACGATCGGCGCGGCGCCCTGGGCGATCTGGAAGGAATCGCCCGGAAACTCGGCGCGCGGGAAAGGCCGCGCCACGCCCTGCCAGCGTCCATTCCGAGCTTCGAAGACCACGCTGTTGCCGCTGCCACAGCAGTAGAATGCGATGCCCGCGAGCACGATGCCCGGGCCGATCCCCGCGATGAATTGGCTTCTGCTGTAGGCGGCGTCGTAGCTATCGTACAAGGAACTCGTTGTCCACGCCTGGCCATCGAAGTGGTGGATCTTGCCTTGGACGTCCCCGCCGCCGCTGGCCCAGGGTCGGTCGCTCCGGACCCAGAGGTGATGGCCTTGCACCAGGAACGACCCAACGGGCTCCGACAGGACTCGCGTCCACACGAGGGGCTCGGTGATCGGCAATTCGCGCGGCAACGTCAGAGCACTCTGGCTCTGCGCGTGGCCCGGCGCCCCGAAAAGGCACCCTGCAAGGGCCAGCCCAACACCCACGAGTCGAACGTGTCGGATCATGGTGCCTCCTGCGGTGGTGCAAAGCGCAGCACGGTGTCGCTCGACGGCTCTTGCCCTGGCCCGGACTCATTCCCCCAGACCCAGAGCTGCCCCAGGTCGTCCACCTTCATCCCCGACCGAGTCCGGAGCTCGAAGCGACCCGTGAAGAACCGATCCCCCCGGCGGTAGCTCACCTGGCCATCGCCGACCAGCCATGCTCTGTCGGCACCCGCGGGCAGGACGGCCCGCGGCGCCTCCACTGCAGGCACGGCACCGCCGAGCCAGTCGTTGCCGTCATAGGCCACCACGAGCGTCTTGCCCTCGGAACCCTGGTGGGCGATCCCCCAAAGGATCCCGCTCTCGTCGACCACCACTGTCTCCCGATCCAGTTGCGGAAGCTCTGGCAGCGCCGTCTGTTCCCAGCGAACTCCATTGAAACGAGACAGAACCCAGCTGTTTTCGGGCCATACTATCGGCGGCGATCCGCTGACATAAACGGGGACCAACAGACCGGTGTGCAGCTCAGGATGGTTCGGAACGGCTTCGCTTCGGTCGGGGAAGACGGGATGAAACCCGGTGTAGGTCCTGTTGTAGAGCCGTCCGCCGGCGCGGACTTCGGCCCAGTCGCCTCCCCCGACCAGATAGGGCGGGAGATCGCAGCGCAGCTTCCCTGCCCGGTCACGTCGGGCCACGAAGAAGTACTCCGCCGTCGCTCCGGGACTCGCGAGCCAGAGTTCTACAGCGCTTGGCGTCACGGAGAGACCGTGCGCATGACGCATGTTCATGTTGTCAGGCCACGGCTCGTCGGGGGGGAGATCCTTCGGGCGCGGCTCGACGCAGGCGCCGTCGGTCTCCTTGACGACCGACTTGCCCTCCAAGCGGTACAGAGCGGCGGAATCTCCGAGAACCCAGGCCGTCCCGTTCGGCGCTGAGGCGACGTCGGCCACGACGTCCGGCAACTTGAACGTACTGGGGGCCGGGAGCTGTCCCACCTGGCGAGCACCGGCCCACAGAGGAAGAAGAGCGCCTGCTTCCGGCTGGTTTCGCTCGGCCTTGGGTGCGGGCTGCGGCGAGGCGGACGCGAGCGGGGCAGCGCGCGACGTGGCGGAGGGCGCTGGTGCGGCATGCGGCGCTGCAGCATGCTGCGCTCCGCCGACGCACGAGAAACACCCCAAGATGAACCCAGGCGCGACTCGTCTCATGCGGCCAGACTAGCAGGATCGGCCGTCCAGCGACCACTGGGTCATCGTGCTGCGCACCCGAAAGGAGGAACAACTCATGATCCGTCGGTTCGGCGGGGAATACGTGGCGCACATGGAGCGTACTGGGCGCTACCTGCCGCGGCTTGGGGCCTGTCGCCGTCAGCGACCACGAGCTGCCATTTCTCCCGGACCGGAATCGTCACACCACCGAGACCCGACGTAACGTCGCGTTTTCGTCCCACCACGCTCTGGCTCGTTTCTGGGTCCAGGGCGTGGGCAGGACGCAGCCGTCCAGAAGCTCGGCCAGCTCGTCGGCACTCTGCGGGCGCTCGTCGGGCGACTTCGCGAGACACGCCAACACGATCCGGTCGAGCTCTGCCGGAACGTCGAGCGAGCTTGCCTCCGACGGCGCCGACGGCGGCTTCTGCACGTGCTGGATCATGATCTCGATCGGAGAGGGAGCATCGAATACGGTCTTTCCGGTGAGCAAGAAGTACGCGACGCATCCGAGGCTATAGAGATCCACGCGCGCGTCGATGGGGCTCTTGCCCGCCGCAAGCTCCGGGGCCATGTACGCGGGGGTGCCCACGATGCAGTCGCCGGCGGTCAGCGAGGTCTCGGTGCGCTCCTGCGACTGCCGGCAGTGCACCAGGCCGAAATCCAGCACCTTGATGCAATCGTCTTCCCTGCCGTAGCGACATACGTACAGATTCGACGGCTTGATGTCGCGGTGTACCAGGCCGGCGTCATGTGCCTCGCCGAGCGACTGGCAGATCTGGCGCAGCCAGTGGACGACGCGTTCAGGCGGCTGCGGGCCGCGGAGCTTCACGAGCGCATCGAGATCCGTGCCATCGAGCAGCTCCATGGCGTAGAACAGTCTTCCGTCTTCGCTCGTTCCGTAGTCGTATAGTCTCACGGTGTGTGCGCAGGTGAGCCGCGCCGTGGCTTGTGCCTCGCGATGGAAGCGTTCGAGCGCAGTCTGCGCATCGACCGTGGCGTCGGGAGGTTGGATGAGCTTCACGGCGGCGCGCCGCGCCAGAAACCGATGGCTGGCCACCCAGACTTCGCCCATCCCACCGCTGCCCAGCTTGGTTTCGAGCGTGTAGGCGCCGAGCTGTCGCGCTCTGCCCACTTCGCGGCCGAGCTGATGCACGACCTTCGCGGAAAAGGCAGCCACGAACGCGAATAGGAACGGAAATCCGTCGAGCAGGCCAGCGAGATCCGGCTTGGGAGCGCCGAGCGTCGCGGAATGTGCCAGCATGGCGAGCGGGCTCGTGGCTGCCATCAGCAGCCCGACGACCAATGCCCGCAATGGACGCATCGGTACCAGAACGGGGAACACGAGGATCAGGGCCGTTACCCACGGAACGCCGTGCTGCCGATGTCCACCCGCCCAGTAGTGGTCGGCGTGGTCCGTGAGCGACACCAGCGCGGCAACGACCAGCAGGTACGCCCCTCCGATGCGCAAGCGCGTGACGGCGGCCAGACGCTTGTTGCGCGTCAATGCGATCGCCGCCAAAGAGACCACCTCGAGCACCGCGTTGCCCACCAGGTCCAGCTTCTCCGACTCGGTGGGATAGTCGCTCCGCGTCAGCAGCGGCCACAGATGGGCCACGGCGGCTTCGAGCAGGGAGACCGCCACGACAGCAGCCGCAACGAGCGCGACCCGACCGGCGGCCTGCTCCGTGACGTCGAGCGGCGCCTCGGAAGGCCAGCGACCCGATCCCGGCTCTTTCGCCAGGAACGCGGGCCTCACGCGCAGACGCGCCGATCCCGGGTCGGCGGCGGGCGGGGCCTGTGCGAAGCGGGTCGTTCGTCCCATGAGCGCTGGGCGTGACTCTACCCTTCTTGCACAAAGGCTGCCCCACACCGCTGTGCGTCGCCCTATCCGAGCCCGGCCGTTCGGCCGCCTCGGTACGAAACGTGGCATATGAAGCGGGAGAACGCGCCGCCGAAGTACACTCCGTCCCATGCCCGAGTCCCGATGGTCCGGAGCCTCTGCAGCGCGACTCGGCAGTGTCCCGACGGACTCGTCCGGGGACCTCAGACTGCTGCAGGACCGGCTAGCACTGTTTGGTCTGGTGGTGTTCGCGCTCGCCACGAGCTTCTACCTCGCCATCGCTATCTTGTCCGCGTTCACGCTCGGGCCGGCGTCTCTTCCCGGTTGGGTGCTCAATCCTGGCCGCATCTGGCACCTGGCCGCGATGTTGGCAGCAGCCGGACTCTGGCTCGTGGCGCGGGGGCGCTGGCAGCTCACCGCGCAAGAGCTCGGGGTGCTCGACCTGGTGGGAACGGCGTGCGCGTGCTGGAGCCTGGCGATGATGGGCCGGCGCTTTCAGACGAGCGAGGGAATCGCTGCCGCGATGCTCGCGACCGTCCACATCACGATGGCGCGCAGCATTCTGGTTCCGAGCACCGCGATGAGGTCCTTCTGGACCACGTTGCTCGCCGTGTGTCCGCTCGCGCCCATTGCCGCTGCCTCGCCGGGGCTGAGCAGCGCCTCGCACGCGCAAGGCCACCACCCCGAGTTCAGGGCCCTTTTCGTCTTCACCGAGTACGCGCTGTGGTCCGCAGCGGCGATCACGATCGCCACGGTGGCTTCGAAGATCATCTACGGCCTTCAGGCGAAAGTCCGCGAAGCCCGCCAACTCGGTCAGTACACGATCCTGGAGAAGATCGGCGAAGGAGGCATGGGCGAGGTCTTCAAAGCCAGCCATGCTCTGCTCCGGCGGCCGACCGCCATCAAGCTCATCGACAGTCGCTATGTCGACCCGCACACGCTCCGTCGCTTCGAGAAGGAAGTGCAGCTCACGAGCATGCTGACGCACCCGAACACGATCAGCATCTACGACTATGGGCGCACGCACGACGGTGTCTTCTACTACGCGATGGAGTATCTCGAGGGCCTCAACCTCGAGCAGCTGGTTCGGGTCGACGGTCCTCTCCCACCGGGCCGCGTCATCCACGTACTGCGCCAAGTGTGCGGCTCGCTCGGCGAAGCTCACTCTGCCGGACTCATCCATCGCGACATCAAGCCGGCCAACGTCTTCCTCTGCTGCCGCGGCGGCAGTCCCGACGTGATCAAGGTTCTCGACTTCGGTCTGGTGAAGGACAAGCGGCCAGGCCAGGATGCGACGCTGAGCGCGACCGCGGCGGTCGCCGGGACACCGCTCTACATGTCGCCCGAAGCCATCTGCGCGCCGAACCAAGTCGACGCGAGGAGCGACCTGTACGCGTTGGGCGCGGTCGGCTACTTCCTGCTCACCGGGCTGCCGTTGTTCGCTGCCGACACGGTCGTCGAGATCTGTGCGCAGCACCTGCACACCATCCCCGTGCGCCCGAGTGAACGCGCGGGACGGCCTTTGCCAACGGACCTCGAGGATGTGCTGCTCCGTTGCCTGGAGAAGGACCCGGCGCGTCGCTTTCCCGACGCGTTGGCGCTGTCCGAAAGCCTGGAAGCGCTGCAACACGCCAACGATTGGAGCGAAGCCGAAGCGCGACAGTGGTGGGAACAGCGGGCGACGCTGTCTCGACCGCGGGCCCAGCCGCTGCAAAACATGCCGACAGAAAACGCCAGTCGCCGGACGGTCGGGGTGGATCTGGCGCGGCGCGCAAAGATCATCTCCGGAACCGAACATTGACGCGAACCGCCGTCGCCGCCGGACTGCCCGACCGATCGCGCGCGGGCGTGAAGCGCTTGCTCAGCATGCACGCGCGCGCAGCGCTGCCGAAGCCCTGTCCGCCGGGAGACTCCAGCACGACGGTCGCTTGCCCCACGCTCCCGGTCTTGGCCACCACGACCATCACGCCCACCTGAGCCGTGTCGTCGATCGCGCTCTGGGGAAAAAAGCCTCGGCATGGGTCGCTCTCGTCCAATCGCGGCTTCTGACTCAGGTCCGCGACCGGCGTGAGCTCGTCTCTTGGACGTGGCGCACGCGGAGGCGGTGCCGGCCGCGTCGGGACGGGGACCGCGACGCGCGCGGCGACACCGCGTCCGCCCATGGTCCCGGTGCCACCGACTGCCACGACTCCGCTGCCGTACACGTGGCTGTTCGGATCGGACACGAAGTCCACGAGCTCTTCGGCTGCTTTGGGCTGCTGCGGGTCTTCCTTGGCCGTGAGCAGGGCTCCGGCAGCGGCCGGGGCCGGCGGCGGAGTGGCAACGCGCGCTCGGGGGGTGCTCGGGACGTGCGGCTCGGGCTCGGGCATCGGAGCCTGCTCGGGCGGCGGCGGCGGCGGCTCGACCCGCGGCGC
>JAFGIS010000664.1 GCA_016929495.1 Polyangiaceae bacterium
ACGCCGCGGGCATCCATTTCCCCACGTGAGCTCGTTTGCATCTGACGGCGGGCGAGCTGTTCAGCCGCGAGACCGCTCGCCACGGCCGACGCCCGGCGTTCACCCAGCAGCATATTGTACTCGGCGTCCCCTCGCGGGTCGGCACGCCCGATCAGCGCCATCGTGCGGCCGCGAAGCGGGCCCGTAGAGAAGCAATCCGCCAGCTTGCGAAGGATTGCCCGTTGGTCGGCGCGGATCCGCGCCGAATCATAGTCGAAGTACGCCTCGTGCAGGTCGAGCCCACACGCGCGTTGGATTTCGTCCGAGACGTGGACTGCCGCTCTGTCACTGCCTTCGGCGCGTGCGGTGCGCTGAGGAGGTGTACGGGGGGCTTCGGCAGCCGGGACACTGGGGGCCACGGTAGGCCTTTTCTCGGTGCCGCCGCACCCCATGAAGCCGAACGCTGCGACAATCGCTAGGTACGTGCTTGTTCTGTTCATGCGCTACTGACTCCTTGGCCGCTTCGTGCAAGGACGCGCCCCCCGCGCCTCCCCGGAGCGCCCGGGGCGCCCGGGGCGGCGGTCACGGCGCCCCGGGGAGGTGAGCGGAAACTGAGGGGACAGGCGTGTCCAGTTGCCTGCACTCTTGCAGGTAGCATGCCAGCGACACGACCCCGCCTGGCCGTTCGTGCTCTTCGGAGACTACAATGGCGGATGTGAGCCATGCGAGCGCGGACATCCTGGAGCTCGTTGCCCAGAACAACTGGAGCGAGCTTGCGCGTCGGGACCTCGCTAGCCAGGACCTGTCGGGCTTGGATCTCCGCCATGCGGATCTGCGCGGCGCGTCCCTGCGCCTGGCGCGTCTATCGGATGCGCGCCTGGACTACGCGCAGCTCGACGAAGCCGTTCTCGACGGCGCAGTTCTGTCCGGTGCGTCGTTGGTCGGCGCCAGTCTGAAGAGTGCGAGTCTCAACCAGGCCACCCTGCGTGGGGCGACCCTCGACCACGCGCGGCTGGACGAGGCATCGCTCGAGGGGGCGACGCTCGCAGATGCCTGCTTGTGTCGTGCTGTTCTGACGGGCGCGGCGCTCGCCGAAGCGCGTCTCGATCGCGCTGATCTTGCGGAAGCGGAGCTCGAGGCTGCGGTGCTGGTGCGGACAAGACTCGCCGGTGCGCGGCTCCAGCGTGTCCGCGCGACCGAGGCGGACTTTGACGGCGCAGACCTCACGGGCGCGGACCTGTCGGAGGCGGATCTGTCTTTCGCGGTCTTTGACTCGGCTCTGCTTTCGGGCGCGCAGCTCGAGGGTGCGACGCTGTTCGGCGCGGATCTGCGCGGCGCGGACCTGCGGGGGACGCAGCTGCTACGGGTCGATCTGCGCGCGGCGCGCTACGACGAGCAAACCCGATGGCCGAGCGACGTCAACTTTGCAGCCTTGGGTGCGGTCTGGTGCAAGAGCGAATGCACTCTCGAAATCGCGCATGTCTTGCCGGGCTCGCCCTTCCCATTGGGGGCCACCTGGGACGGGGCTGGGGTCAACTTCGCACTTGCGTCTCCACAAGCATCCCGCGTCGAGCTCTGTCTGCTCGGCTCGGTCTCCGACGACATCGCGGCGCTCCGGATCTCCCTCCCCGAACAAACGCACGGTATCTGGCACGTCTACCTGCCTGACGTACGTCCGGGACAACTCTATGCCTACCGAGTCCATGGACCGTATCGCCCGGACCACGGACTGCGCTTCAATGCCACCAAGTTGGTGCTGGACCCGTACGCCAAGGCCATTGCTGGAGACCTCACGTGGAACGACGCCCTGTTCGGCTACGTGTGCGGCCATCCCGAGGCGGACCTGAAGATTGATCACCGCAACAATGCGGGCTTCATGCCCAAGTGCGTCGTCATCGACACGGCGTTCGATTGGGGTGGGGACCGGCCTCCCAAGACCCCGCTGCACCGAAGCCTCTTCTACGAGCTGCACGTGCGCGGGTTCACCAA
Source organism: Polyangiaceae bacterium (assembly GCA_016929495.1). Classification (GTDB taxonomy): domain Bacteria; phylum Myxococcota_A; class Polyangia; order Polyangiales; family Polyangiaceae; genus JAFGIS01. Next base: position 1,969 of record JAFGIS010000664.1, read on the forward strand.
GCTCCACCCCGATCTGCCCGAAGGCGTACGCGGAACCTATTCCGCGTTGGCCCACCCCGTGATCATCGAGTACCTGAGATCGCTGGGTGTTACGGCGGTCGAGCTCATGCCGGTTCACCACTTCATCGATGACCGTTTCTTGGTGGAGCGCGGGCTCGTCAACTACTGGGGCTACAACACGCTGAGTTTCTTCGCTCCGGAACCTCGATACGCGTGCGCCGAGGCTCCGGAGGCCGTCGTGACCGAGTTCAAGGGCATGGTCAAGGCCCTCCACGAGGCAGGTATCGAAGTGATCCTCGACGTGGTCTACAACCACACGGCCGAGGGCAATCACCTCGGACCCACGCTGTCACTGCGCGGAATCGACAATCCGAGTTACTATCGACTCGTCCCGGGGCAGCCTCGCTACTACATGGACTTCACGGGATGCGGCAACACGCTCAACGCACTGAGCACTCGGGCGCTCCAGCTCGTCATGGACAGCCTCCGTTACTGGGTCACCGAGATGCATGTCGACGGGTTTCGGTTCGATCTAGCGGCGGCGCTCACCCGTGGCTCGCACGACGCGGATCGTTGGAGTGCGTTTCTCGAGGTGATCGGGCAGGACCCCGTGCTCTCGCAGGTCAAGCTCATCGCAGAACCGTGGGATACGGGGCCCGGCGGCTACCGGGTCGGCGGTTTTCCCGTCCAGTGGTCGGAATGGAACGGCAAGTACCGCGATGCGCTGCGGCGCTTCTGGAAGGGCGACGAAAGCCAGGTTGCCGAGCTTGCCTACCGCCTTTCCGGCTCGAGCGATCTGTACCAGCACAATGGGCGTCGTCCAGCCGCCAGCATCAACTTCGTGACGGCCCACGACGGGTTCACCCTGCGCGACCTGGTGAGCTACGACCACAAGCACAACGAGGGCAACGGAGACAACAACGCCGACGGACACAACGACAACTTGAGCTGGAACTGCGGCGCCGAAGGTCCGACAGACGACGGGACGATCGGCGAGCTCAGGGCGCGTCAGATGCGCAACCTCATGGCCACGCTGTTGCTCTCCCAAGGCGTTCCGATGATTCTCGCGGGTGACGAACGAGGGCGCACGCAGCAGGGGAACAACAACGCGTACTGCCAGGACAACGAAGTCAGCTGGCTCGATTGGTCAGCGGGTGCTCCCGCTCAGGCGATGCTGGAGTTCACTCGCCGGCTGAGCAGGATCCGCCGGGCGCACCCGGTGCTGTGCCGTCGCCGCTTCTTCCAGGGGCGTCGCATCCACGGCGCGGACGTGGAAGACGTGGTCTGGCTCCACGCGGACGGGCGGCGCATGTCAGACGAAGACTGGAGCCACGCGCACGTCCGTTGCCTTGGAGTGTTCCTGAATGGCCAGGCCATGACAGAATGGTCGGAGACCGGCGAGCGGCTCGAGGACGGGCTGCTTCTTTTGCTGATGAACGCGTACTGGGAGCCGGTGCCGTTTCCTCTCGCGCCGGTGCGCGTGCCACAGTGGCGGGTGCTCGTCGACACGCAGTTCGAGCACGAGCCAGAGCCTGCCAGCGTGCCCGGCGACCGACCCTATGTGATGGCACCGAGGTCGCTCGTGCTGCTGTCGCAAGCGCCATCGCTGGGGGGGAGGTAGCTTCGGTCGCGGCCCCCGTCCGTCTGACGGCTGCTGCGCCTGTACCTGGCACCCGGCCGCTGCCGGCGCGATCGGTCTGAGCGCGCGCAGCGGAGGACTGCTCGCCGAGTGACTGTCAACCGGGTTGCTCATTGCTGTAGGGGAAGTCCTCGTCTATCCGCGCATCGCCGTGCTGGCGCATAGCGGGTCAGCTTCCGAGCAGTTGGCGTCGGGCCAGACCCACACCACGTCCGGGCGTACGGCAGACTCCGTGATACGGAGAAGCCCCTTGATGACCCGGTCGAAGGCCTCCGCGCCCGTGCGGACTTCGCGCAGGCGGATTGGCAGCTGGCGATCCGCCTGGGATACGGGGACTGTGTGCGTCGCGTCCGGGAGGGGCCAAGCGTTGTTCAGCACAGCGGCGGTGCGCACGCTGATCCTGAGCTCGTCCGCGCTCACGGCTCCCAGCATGGCCCAGGAGGACAGGACTTCGGAATGCAAGTCACGTGCCGGCACGACCACGCGTCTGGATGTCCCGACGACGGCGGCGATGCCTCGCAGAGCTCGGAAGTCCGCGCGCCGAGCACCGTGCGCGACGTGGTGTTCGACGTTGTCCCAGAACAAAGAGAACATGGCCCACGCGCATTCAAAGGAGCCCGCCGGCCCGACGAGCCGCAGCTCGGTGTTCCCGGACCGGGTCAGCATCGACCACCCCCGTTCGTCGAGCGAAACGAGGGGCTCGATGGCTGCCGATGGACGGGACACTCGCCCGAGGACACTCGTAACGTGCGCCAAGTCTCGCGCACATGGCTACCGTACATTGACCAGCCCGGGGTCTATGACCCGCGGGGCTGGCGGCCCGACCAACCCATGTCCTGCAGCGGCCAGTCCGCTGCACCCTTGGCTACCCCTCATGGTAGCGCTCGGGAGCGCCGAGGCAACCCTGGCGGCGAGATCACACGGTGTCCATGAACCGCTTGAGTTGCTCGTCCTCGCCGACGAGCAGCAACGTATCTCCCTCCTGGATTTGGTGCTCGGGGCTGGGTGGCATCAAGGAGGCCTTGCGAGCCGGGCGGGTCTGTTGGGCCGGGCGGACGCCGAGCACGTTCAAACCGTATCGTTCCCGCAGGCCGCTTTCGCGCAGGGTGTGGCCCACCAGCGAGCCCGCAGCCGTCCACGGTACGACCCGGTAGCGCGCAGCGAATTCGAGCAGGTCCGGAGGGCCTGGTGCCACCAGCTCGATGCCCACGCGGTGCCCCATTTCCCGCTCCACCTCAACCACACGTGTGGCGCCGACCGCGCGCAGCACATCGGCACGCCGGTCCGTCTCGGCTCGAGCGAGGATCTGGGTCACTCCCAGGGCCCGAAGCGCGCTGACGACCAGCACGCTGGCCTCGAAAGCGTCCCCGAAGGTCACCACGGCCGAGTCGATCTCCCGAGTTCCGAGGCTTTCCAGCACGGTAGGGTCGGTCGCGTCCGCCACGAACGCCGCATGGGTCCTCTCCTTTACGGCGTCCACGGCCCGGGCGTCGCTGTCGACGACCACGATATCGACACCGAGGTCCCAGAGCACGCCGACGACGGCTGCTCCAAAACGGCCGAGCCCGATGACCAAGATGCGCTTTCGTCGCTTCACGGCGATCCTCCGATGTCAGCCAATACCGAGCCTCTCCTCGGGCAATGCGCTGCGGTTCGAGTCCGGCGCTTCGGCGAACGCGAGCGCGACCGTGAGGGGACCGACCCTTCCTGCCAGCATGCCCACCACCAACAACAGCTTGCCGGGCGCCGACAACTCGGGAGTGATGCCGGTCGAGAGCCCGGTCGTGCTCAGTGCGCTCACGACCTCGAACATCAGCCGCAGGGGCTCCTGGCGCTCGAAAACCAGGAGCAGGAACACGCCACAGAGCACGGCCACGAGACCGAGCAGTCCTACGCCGAGTGCACGCCGCTGTAGGGCTGCCGGCACTGCTCGCCCCATCAGGCACGTTTGCTTGCGGTGCCGAAGCTCTGCCCGGAAGGTCGCAAGCAACACGGCAAACGTGGTGGTCTTGATGCCGCCCCCGGTCGAGCCCGGAGAGGCTCCAATGAACATCAAAATGCAGACCGCGACCAGCGTCGACGGCGCCACGGCAACGAAGTCGAGCGTGTTGAATCCGGCGGTCCGGGCGGTCGCAGATTGGAAGAGCGAGGCGAGCAGCCGGGTACCGAGACCGAGATGGCGCATCGACCCACGCCACTCGAGCAATAGAAAGGTGACGGCGCCGCCGACCAGGAGCAGAGCCGTGGTCCACAGCACGGTGCGTGTGTGCAACGACATCCGCACCGGTCGACGCCCGCACAGCCGTTGCCACGTACGCCCCAGGAGCTCGAACCCGACCGGGAAACCCAGTCCGCCAACGACAATCAGGGTCATGACAACCACCAGCACGCTCCATGAGCGAGCAAACGGGACCAGGTTCGCTGGATAGAGCGTGATCCCGGCATTGCAGTAGGCGCTCGCTGCGTGGAAGGCCGCGTTCCACCAGAGGTTCGAGGTTCCAGACGGTTCCGGCCCGTGGCGGAGCAACGCGAAGTAGAGCGCGAGCGCGCCGACTGCCTGCACGCTCAACGCCAAGGCCACGATGCCAACCAGGGTTCGGCGCAGGCTGGCCAGTGATCGAGTGTCGATCATCTCCGCCATCACGACGGCTCGTCGCAATCGCAGGCGCTGCCCGGTCAGCACAGCGAAGAAGCTGTACAGGACCATGATGCCCACGCCTCCCGTCTCCATCAGACCCAGGATCACGGCCTGCCCCATGGGCGTATACGTTTCTCCCACGACGTTCACCGTGAGCCCCGTCACGCAGAGCGCACTGGTTGCCGTGAACAGGGCGTCCACGAACGAGACTTGGCCGAGGTCGCGTACCGACTGGGGCAACGTGAGAAGCAGGGCGCCGATCAGGGCCAGCAAACCGAAGGACGAGGCCATCAGGCGCGCCTGATGGTTGGCTACCAAGCGCAGCACGCGCTCCAGCGGATCACCCTGGAGCAACAGTGCGACGCTCTGGATCACGCCGCCGATCACGACGAAGGTTCGATAGGCAGCGACTCGTCCCGCCGCATCTCCCGCGAGCAGAACCTCCAACCTGGCCAGAAGCACCAGACTCAACGCCGCCAGCGCCGCGACACACACCAGCAGAGGTCCGCCGAGGGAACGTACCTTCAGGCGTCGCCAGAGGACGACCCCAAGCACAGGCAGCACGACCGCCTGGAGCAGCGTGAACCCGCCCGCGCACCAAGGGCTCGAGGCGAGAGCGTAGTCCGCCAGGCCGAGCCCGAGCAGCACCAAGAGCATCCACGGGCGCGCAGCAGGGTTCTGGAGCATGCGAGCAAGCAGTTTCGACAGATCCCGGCCCCGAGGGCAAGCCCGGGCGCAGGGTAGCCGTCCCGACCGGTCGTTCACTGGCCGAGTCGCATCAACCGCAGGCAGAGGGGAGCGCACATTGGCAGGGCCAACTGTGCCGCGGGGTCTGGGCGGTTGCTAGCAACGCTGGAAGCCGTAGTAGTCCCCTCCCAGCCCGAGCAGGCGCGTGAGCTCATCGAGCGCCTCCCGGCTTTCGCGCAGCAGCGCGCGATCGCCGAGGTCGTCGGGGACCAGAGCGTCGCGATAGTGGCGGTCGACCCATGATACCAGGCGCGCGTGGAGCGCCTGGTCCAGCAGAAGGGAAGGATTGACGCGCTCGAGCGCGGCTACGTTGAGCACGACGCGCAGGCGTAGGCATGCGGGCCCACCGCCGTTCTGCATACTCTGACGGAGATCGGTGTGCCTCACCTCGCCGATCGACGCTCCGCTCGCAAGAAGCCTGTCGCAGAACGCACGGGAGGAGTCGACCTCGATGGTTTCGAGCGGGGCCAGAAGGAGCTTCTTCTCCGTGCCAGGGATGCGCAAGAGCTGGGCATTGAAGAGGTAGGAGCGGACTGCGTCGGCTATGGGTACGTCGGCCTCGGGGACCTCGATGAGCTCAGGCTCGAACAGGCCATCGGCGGCGCGACGGATCGCGTCGAGGACGGCCCGTTTGTCGACGAAGGCCGTTTCGTGGAACAAGAGCGTGGACTCGGTGCCCACTGCCACGACGTCGGCATGGAATGCACCGGCGTCGATGCCTGCTGGCGACTGCCGCACGAACAGCGTGCGCCGCGGTTCGAGCCCGGCGCGACGTGCGATGGCCTGGCTCGCTTGGAGCGTCTGGCGTGCGGGAAACACGGGCTGGCCCGTGCGGTCGTACGCCGAGCGGCCGTAGACGAATATCTCGACACCGCGCTCACCGTGCGCAGAGCACAGCCTTACGTGATTCGCAGCGCCTTCATCCGCGAAGTCGGCATGCGTTGGCAGCGGCGGGTGGAGCACGACGTACTCGGGGTCGGGAAGGGCGTGCGCGAGGGCACGCGCGGTCTCGAGGCACTCGATGGCCCGGTGGGGCATCGTGAGCAGGTTGGCTGGCGTGATGTGCACTCGGCCGTCCGCGGTGTCGGGCTCGGGGCAGACGGTGGCAGCGTTGGCAGCCCACATGGAGGATGCGGACGAGACGCGCGCCACCAGCGCCGGGTCGGTGGCCCAGGCTCGCTCGAGCACGGCCTCGTCCGTGCCCTGAAAGCCAAGCTCGCGCAGGCGCCGGATCGCCGGGCGCTCCTGCGGTGGCAGTATGCCTTGCACGAGGCCCAGATCGAGCAGGAGCTTCATCTTGGCGAGGCCCTGCAGCGCCGCGGCCTTGGGGTGCGCGACGACCCCAGCGTGACCGACGCTCGCGAGATTGCCGATGCTCAGGCCTGCGTAGTTGTGCGTTGGGCCGATCAACCCATCGAAATTCACTTCCACGGTGGTCATGGTGCGGCGGGCTTCGCTTCGAGCCCCGGCAGGACGTCGGCGTTGACCGCCGTGGCCTCCTGGCTTGCCACCGGGTAGGCACAGTAGTCCGCCGCGTACCATGCACTCGGTCGGTGATTGCCGCTCCGGCCCGGTCCACCGAAGGGCAGCGTGGATGCCGCCCCCGTGGTGGGCCGGTTCCAGTTGACGACCCCCGCGCGGGCCTCTTCGACGAAGAGGGACCAGAGCGCGGGCTCGTCGGCGATGAGTCCGGCGGCCAGCCCGAAGCGCGTGTCGTTTGCGAGCTCCAGGGCATGCGTGAAGTCCCGCGCGCGGTACACCGCAAGCAGCGGTCCGAACACCTCCTCGTCGGGGGCGCGCACGGCGTGCATCTCGAGCAGGCCGGGCGTGACGAACGCTTGCGAGCGCCCAACGATGCGCCGGCAAGCGAGCACCGGCTCCGCGCCCTTGGCGACGAGGCGATCGTGCGCAGCGAGCACCTTGTTTGCCGCATGCGCCGAGATGAGCGGCCCCATGAACGGTGGTGGCTCTTCATCCCACGCACCGATGCGCGCCGAACGGGCTCGAGCCGCCGTGGCAGCAACGATGCGGTCGCCTGCCGCACCGAAGGGCACGATGAGCCGCCGTGCGCAGGAGCAGCGCTGGCCGGTGGTGAGGTAGGCGGATTGGACGACGAGATCCGCCGCGGCCTCGGTGGCCTCGGGTTCCCAGACGACGAGCGGGTTGTTGCCCCCCATCTCGAGGGCCAGAATTACGTCCGTGCGCCCGGCCAACGCCCGGTGGATCGCGGAGCCGGTTGCCGCCGATCCGGTGAAGAGCACGCCGCCCACCGCCGTGTCCTCGAGGAGCGCTGCGCCGACGCTGGGGCCTCCTTGCACCAGGCTCACGACGCCTGCCGGTGCGCCAGCCTCTTGCCAGAGCTCGACCATCGCTTCTCCGACCGCGGGCGTGAGCTCGGAGGGCTTGAACACGACGGTGTCGCCGGCAACGAGCGCCGGGACGATGTGGCCATTCGGCAGGTGGCCCGGGAAGTTGTAGGGACCGAGGACCACCATGACTCCGTGGGGCCGGTGACGGAGCACGGCGCGACCGAACGCCGTGTGTCTGACCACGCACCCGGTGCGCGCCGCGTAGGCGTCCACGGAGATGTCCACCTTCGCCGCCATGGCCAAGGCTTCTGTCTCGGCCTCCCAACGCGGCTTGCCGGTCTCACGCGCGATGAGCTCGCCAAGCTCCTGCCGACGCGCGGCGATCCGATCGCGGAAGGATCGAACGACGTCCGTGCGCTCCGCGATGGGCGCACGCGACCAGCTGCGGAAGGCCGCACGTGCAGCGTGGAGCGCGTCGGCAACGTCGGTTCTGCTGGCGGAGTTGCCTTGCCAGAGGCCGACGCCGCTTGCCGGCTCTTCGGAACTCATCGGGTCGCCGTCGCCGCGCCGCCAGGTGCCGGCGATGAACAGATCGCCCCGGCAGTTCATGGCAGTGCCCTGACTCGCGCGCGGTCGCCGGTCACCAGATCGAGCGCCCGCGCGGACGCCTCATCGACGAGCACGTTGCCGTCGACCAGGGCGACGCGGCATGCCGCAGCGCGAAAATCGGGCAGCCGCGCCGTAGCGACGATGGCCCGAGCGGCATGGGCGGCGGGCGGTGCGGTTACGCGGACGGTCAGCTCTTGGCTTTTGCGAAACGTGTTGATGCGTTCCTTGCGTGCCGAGAGCAGGGGCCCTGCGTCGAATACGTCGACCAGCCCTCGGTAGCGGAACCCCTCGGCCTCTAGCAGCTTTCGTGCCGCGCGTCCTTCCGGATGCGCGACGCCGACCACCGCCCGCGCGGCCTCGGGGAGCAGATCCAGGTACACGGGGTGAGTCGGCAAGAGGTCCGAGATGAACTGGTTGTCCATGCTGCTCAGTCGATCCGCTTCTTCGAAGTCCATGCGGAAGAACGGTCGTCCGAGGGCCTCCCAGAAGGGCGAGCGGCCCTCGGCGTCGACTACGCCACGGAGCTCAGCAATGACGCGTTCGCCGAATCGCTGCGGTGCCACGGCCATCAGCAGGTAGCGCGTCCTCGCGACCAATCCGCCAGCGCCGCTCCCACGTGCGTCGGGACAGACGAAGAGCGTTCCCACCTCGGTCGTTCCGGCTGCCTCGTTCACCGGATAGAGCGCGTCCATATCGAAACGACGGCCGACCGCCGACGAGCACTGGGCGAGCGTGGTGCGACGGTAGCTGAAGAAGGGGACCTTGAGGCCAACCTGGGCCTTGATCGCTCCGATCCCTACGACATGTCCCGTCGCGGTGTCCCCGAGCATCAGGACGTACACCTCCGACCCCGGCGTCTTGACGTCAGCACCGAAGCTGGCGACGGAAGCCTCCAGGCGCTCGGCCAGCGTCGCGTCGCCGACCGCAAGACTCGTGAAGCCGGGACCCGCCAGACGCGCGAGGTCCGTCACCGTCTTCAGATCATCCAGGTGGCTCGGGCGAACGATCAGCATGATGCGGCTCCTAGTGTCCTGTCTCCAGGAGAGGGCACAGAAAGGGCAACCCTCGCCCTGGCTCAGACAGGGTGCGTTCTCCGCGGAATGCGCTGGCTTCACCCCCTGGAGAGGCCGTCGAATTCTGCGGCGCACCACCGAGACCGGGCACTCGCAGGCGGCGGGCGTCGAACGCGCCGCTCGCCATCTTCATCAAGATCAAGGCAGACAAGCGCGTCCGTTCGACCAGACTCGAGAGCACGACGTACTCTTCGCTGGAATGCAGGGCGCCGCCGCGTACGCCGAGGGTGTCGACGTTGGGACAGCCCGCGGCCCACAGGTTGTTTCCCTCGCATACCCCGCCGGTGTCGTGCCAGGCAAGGTCCAGGCCCAGGACGTTACCGATCGCGCGAGTGAAGTCGAAGAGCTGCCGATTCGCGGGCGCCATGGGTTTGGGGGGCCGAGTGAACCCGCCCTTGACCTGGGCGGTGATGCCGTGTCGGGTGCACGTCGTGTCGACGAGCCGCCCTATCTCGGCCTCGGCCCAGCGTGCGTCGGCGTCCGTCGGGAAGCGGATCCCGAAGCGGCAGATCCCGAGATCGGGGACGACGTTGACCGGACCGCCTCCCTCGACTTTCGCTACGTTGAAGGTGACTCCGTCGCGTGTGCCATCGAGTTCGGCGAGCCCAGCGGCGAAACGCGCTGCCGCGACGACCGCATTGCGACCGACCTGGTGCTCGCGTCCCGCGTGTGCGGCCTTGCCGCGCGCCACGAGCACGAAGCTGCCGCTACCCTTGCGGGCCCCCGCGAGCGAGCCGTCGGGCGACGCGGGCTCGTAGGTCATGCCGACATGCGCCCATTTGCCGAGATGGGTCAACACGTGGCACGAGCCGGGCGAGCCCAGCTCTTCGTCCGGGCTGATGAGCACCGCCCAACCCAGATGCTCGGCGCCAGGCGAACGTTCGAAGCACCGCAGTGACTCGAGCATCACGACGAGCCCGCCCTTCATGTCAGCGACGCCGGGCCCTACGAGCGTCCCGGGCGCCCCCTCGGCAACATCCTGGAACGCGCTCTCGGCGGGGAACACGGTGTCGTAGTGGCCGGTCAAGGCCACGCGCACGGTAGCCTGGGGACGGCAACGGATCCGGATCGCGGGCGCATACTCGACGCTGCGCAGTGTCCCGTTCGGTTCCACCACCTCGCCCGCAGGCAGCGCCAACTCCTCCATCTCGCCGCCGAGCTCGGCGAAAGCCTGCATGAGCGTGGAGCGCATTCGGTCGAGCCCCTGCCGGTGGCGGCTGCCAGAGTTGATCCGCGACCAGGCCGCGACCCGTGCGATCATCGCGCTCTCTCGAACAGCGAGCTCATCGAGCAGGCGAGCTTGCGCAGGTGTTGGCTCGAGTTCGCAGGCCGCCTGCCCGGTCATGGTGCCCCGAACCTCTGCGAGGCCTTGCCGTCGATCTCGAGTCGTCGACGCGTGAGCTCTCGGCTGTAGGCTTCGAGAAGCTGCTCGTAGCTCAGCAGCCCGAGCATCGGGTGCGACTCGCCGCTCCCTACCACGGGCAGCTCGGCGTAGTGGTTCTGGCCGAACAGTTGTAGTGCTGTGTCGAGCGAGTCGTCCGGGCTTACCGCCACGAACCGGCTGGCGCAGTCCGCAGCGATCGCGAGCGAGCCGATATCTTCGTCGAAGAAGAAACCTCGTAGCGTGTCCAGTGTCACGATACCCGTCGGCGAGCCGGCGGGTGAGGTGATGGGGAACACCAGCTGGGCGCTTTCGCTGGCGTGGCGCAGGAGCTGCTCCAGCGGCATGGTGGCGGGCACCGTGACGACTTCGGTCCGACGGAACGCGCCGCGAACGGGGATCTCCCGCAGTACGTCGAAGACGTACTCTCCGCCGTGCGCCGGGGACTCGCGCCGCGTGCGGACTTGCTTCTCGTAGAGCGTGCTACGCCCAATCAGGACGACCGTCACGACTTCGGCGAGCATGATCGGGACCAGCAGGTCGTAGCTTGCCGTCATTTCGGTGGCCATGACCAGCGAGCTGATCGGCGCATGGGCAACTCCGCCGAAGAAACAGGCCATCCCGACGACCACGAACGCGCCGGGCTGCGGTACGACTTGGGGAAAGAGCGCATGCGACGCCAGCCCGACAGCGCCGCCGAGCATACCGCCGATCACCACCGAAGGCCCGAAGACCCCGCCCGATCCGCCTGACGCGATCGAGAGCGTCGTCGCCAGGACTTTGGCGAGCGCGATACCGAGAAGCGTGGCCGCGCCGATCCATCCAACTGGGAAGGGGTGGGCCGATGGCATGAGAGCCTCTTGCAGCCACCCGTAGCCAGCGCCCAGCGTTTGCGGTGCCAACAGGGCGAGCCCACCCAGGGCCAGGCCGCCCAGCATGGGTTTCAAGGGCCGATAGATGGGCAGCTTCGCGAAGACTCGATTGCGGGCGCCGTAGAAGACCTTGACGTACAGGACGCCGACTAGCGCCGCGAGTGCCGCCAGCAGTGCGTACAGCGGCAGTTGGCGCGGGTCGAAGAAGAAGTGGGCATCGGTAACGAAGATGCTGCCCTGGCCGAAGAACATGGTGAAGACGGAGTACGCCACCACGGACGAAAGCACCGCGGGCACCAGGGCGTCGACTTCGAAGTCGTCGCGGTACAGGACTTCGGCCACGAACAGGGCCGCGCCCAGCGGAGTCCGGAAAATGGCCCCGATGCCGCCGGCTGCACCGGCCAGCAGCAGCAGTCGCCGCTCGCGATGCGAGAGGTGAAGAAGATTCGCAAAGATCGACCCGAATCCCGCGCCGATCTGCGCGATCGGCCCTTCGCGTCCGGCGCTACCGCCCGTTCCGATGAGCACGACCGACGCGAGCGCCTTGACCAACGGTATGCGTGCTCGCACGTGCCCTCGACGGCGGTGGAACGAGTCGATGAGCTCGTCGGTGCCATGCCCTTCCGCTTCCGGAGCGGCATGAAACACGACCAGCCCAGAAAACAGGCCGCCGAGCGCCGGTGCCAGCAGGATGACCCACCAGCGCAACGTCCCGGTGACGGGCCGAGCAAAGAGCTGGTGCTCGCCATGAGGATCGAGCAGCTTCATGTGCGCCCAGCTCTCGAAGACCAGGGAGCGGATCCAGTTCATGCCGAGGTAGAACGCGGCCGCACCGAGTCCAGAAACAATGCCCACCACCAGGCCCAAGCCGACCCAGCGAGAGGCTGTCCTCAGCTCGAAGAGCCGCGTAACAGCAGCCAGATCATCGAGCGTGGGCAGTCGAGGGAGAGCGGGACGTATGGATCGGGCCATCAGTAGCACCAGCGGTCTGCACACCGCCTGGCAAAGCTCTGGCCGACGAAGAAGCCGTTCACGCGTGTGGCGACGTGCGGCCCCAGCGATCGGGTGCGAAAGGCCAACGGACTTCCGCGAAAGGCGGTGCACGCAGGACTCAAACACAGGCCCGCGGTCCGCTCAAGTGCGTTGGCCGGTCCTGGGCATCCCAGGCCCCAGCTCCGAGCAGGACTGTCCGCGTGAGGCGCGCGCCGTCGTCGCTGGAGTGGCCTTCCGTGGTCAGCCGAGACTCGCTTCGCTCGGGCGCCGGCCGTTTGGATCACGTCAGTGGCGCAGCCTGCCCTGACGCCGCCGAATCCAGGTCGGGGAAGTAGTCGTTGACGTCGTAGCCCTTGGACGCAGCGTACGTGCGCAGGTCTTTCTCGATGAGTTTGAGGGCAATTCCGAGGACGAACAGGTCATCCACGCTGCCCACGAGCGGAAGCACATCCGGAACGAGATCCGTGGGACTGACCGAATACAGGATGGCGCCGGCGGCGACGGCCATCGAATGCCAAGGAACCTCACGGTACGTACCGTCCGCGAAGTCGTCGATCAACTCGAGGACGAGCCGCACCTGATTGGTCACCCGCTGCATCCTGACGGGGATCTCTTGCAGAGTCGCTTTCACCCGTTTGCGGTGAACGACCAGCTTCACGATGCTGCGAATCGTGACGCGCTTGGACCAATGCTCGAGGGCGCGCTTCGCGCGCGATGACGTTTCCTTTCCAAACCCGAAGACCGGCACTTCCGCGAGGTGACGCGATAGCTGCTCGCCGATGCGGCTCGCTCGCTGCAAGACCTGGAGTCTGCCCAGATGCGCGCTTTCGGGGGCTGGCTCGAGTGTGCCGTGGTCCGGCCGAGTCCGGCCGTGCGATGAGCTCGTTTCGTTGGCCATGTGCAGACTATGGGTCGTTTGCGCGTACCGTGCCAGCGGCTGGGCGTCGCCCAAGGCTCCACTTGAGCGCGGGTGGGGTCACCATGGTCGTCACGATCACCATGACGACCACGGCCGAGAACGTTGCGTGGCTGATGACACGCTCGCCGCCGATGGACAGAGTCAATCCGATGTTGGCGAAGATGAGCCCCACTTCGCCCCGCGGAATCATGCCGAGGCCGATGCTGAGCCGATCGAGCCCCTTGCCGAGGACTCCGAACGAGCAGGCTTGCTTGCCCACGATGGCGACCAGTGTCAGCGCCGCGGCCAAGCCGAGCACACCCGGCTGGGTGAACGACCGGAGGTCTGTGCGCATCCCCATGACGACGAAGAAGATCGGCACCAGAAACGAGGAGATCGGATGGATGAGCTCCTCGAGCCCATGCTCACCGCGTTCGACGAAATCGGTGTAGTGGACGTCTTCGAGAATCAGTCCGGCAGCAAAGGCGCCGACGATCGGAGCCAGGCCGATCAGGCCAGACAACCACGACAGAAAGAAACAGACCATGAGCCCTGTGGCCAGCAGGACGCCGTGAGCACGCAGTTGGGACGCCAAGCGAAAGAGCCGCCTCGCCGAGAACACGCCCAGCGCGAGAGCCCCGACGAGGAAACCGACGGCCTTGGCCAGTGTCAGCACGACGTCACTGGCCGCCAGCGAACCGCCTCGGTCCGCCGCTGTGATGGCGCCGGTCACCACGGCAAGGATCACCAGGCCGAGCACGTCGTCGATGACCGCAGCTCCCAAGATCACGCGAGCCTCGCTGCTCTGGGAGCGGCCGAGGTCCTTGAGCACACGGGCGGTGATGCCCACGCTCGTCGCCGTCAACGTGGCCCCGAGAAACGCATGCGCGTACGCTCCCTGCTCGGGCAGGAGCCAGGCGCCCACGGCCCAGCCGAGCGCAAACGGTGCGGCCACGCCGAGCGTTGCCACGAGAAGTGACGACACCCCCACCTTCAGCATCTGACCAACGGTCGACTCGAGACCGACTTCGAATAGCAGGACGAGAACCCCCAGCCTGGATAGCATGTCGACGGACGCATCGGTCCTGATCCACTCGACGCTGGAGATCCCGAGGAGCGAGAGCGCCCCCAGCAGGACGCCGCCGAGCAGTTCGCCGAGTACAGCGGGCTGGCCCAGGCGCACTGCAAGATGGCCGCCGAGTTTGGCCACCACGAGGATCAGGACCAGAGCCAGCGCCACGCGGCTGACTGGATCCGGGTGCCCGGCAGGCTCGCTCGCCTGGGCCACGCTCGGCCACAGGAGCATCGAAAAGCAAGCGGGGAGGCAGAATCGCATCGCGCGGGCGTGTGCCGACATGTCAGGGCCACTTCGGGGAGACGTTGTGGAGGCTACCAGAGAGGACCGCCGGGTCCTGCTGGAAAATGGCGAACGCACCCGAACGGCTAGAGCTGGACCGCCTGCCCAGCAGTCCAAATGCCCGCGGCAATCCCGGTCAGCTTCGGCGCGTAGCGCAACCAGTGCCGAATCGTCGCGGGCTCGCCGTTTGCCGTTAGTCCACGGAATCGCGTGATATCAAGGTATCTGGTCGAGATCAGAGCCGCCACGAGGCTCCAGTAGAGCGCGTCCGTCCGCGTGAGTGTCCAAGGCGCCTGCTTGGCGACGAAACCGGCAGCGAACAGCAGCGCGGCGTTGCCCCAGGCCAACCAGAACATGCGCAACACCTCGCCCGCCGCTGTCTGTCGGTGTTCGACCGGGTCGGGCCGAGGTAGCCCATTGGGATTAGACATTCCAGTGGTCGGGTCTCGAACCCGATCAGCTGGCGGCCCGACCAGCGAGAAACCTGCAGCAGCCTGTCCGCTGCACCCTTGCAGCCCTGGATGCATAACGCAGCGGGAGGATCCGCGCAAGGCGAGGCCACGACGGAGACTCGCGCGACCCGCTGGCGCGGCCGGCCCCGCATCGATCCATGCGGGAGCTCGCGCACCTGAGGGCGCACCGTGCGTCGCTCGTCCAGCCCTGAAGGTAGCGGGAACAGGCCCACCTGATCCGATGCGTTGTCTCTAGCGGTGCCCGAGACGTAGACCATCGCCTTCTGCGCGAAGGTAGTGTCCGGCTCGACTTCCGTGAGTCTCGTGAAGTCCGCTACGCCGCCGAAGGTCGCTGCATCGCGTTGCTCAATCGTGACCAGCGTGCCATCGCCCAGCCCGACGCCACCCATGCCTCCGGTTTCGACGCTGCCGGTTGCACTGACGCCTGTCGCATTGGCGCCAGAGTCGGCACCAGCGGAGCTACCCGCCAGACCACCGCTGCCCCCCTCTGTGCCCGCCCTGCCGTTCGTGCCCCGGGTCGTGGAGGCGCCACTGCCGGCGGGGCCTGCACTGGCGTTGAGGCCGCCGATCCGGCCGGCGAGGTCATTCGGGCGTCTGCATACAGTGGAGTTGGCCCGACGACACTTGTGCTTTCATGCTGGCCGGCCGGAGGACGCGGCTTCTCCCAGCCCAGCGAACCGGCCATGGACTCAACGGGATTCTCGGCCTGGACGAGGCCGACGCGTCGCACCGGTCCGCGTCAGAGCGCGCGCAAGCGCCACCATGGATCCGCTCGGCGGGTGCCATGCGATAGGTGGCATGGCAGACTCGGTAGCCGTTGTACTGCTCACGTTGCTTCGTGGCGGCCGTGAGTTGCGTGGCTATCGCGCCGGTCGTGGCCTGCGAGCCGACGGTGGTCGTCGGGACGTGGCCCTGTGCGCAAGCCGAGTTGAATGACGACGACGCTGGCTCGACAGCGCCGGTCGCTTTTCCGTGGTCCACCAGTTTCGAACGCGGGTTCTGCGACTACGAGCCTCCGGGAGGGTACTGCTACCTGGAGGCTGCGGCGTCGTACGGACTCACAACCTCGCCTGTGCACTCCGGCAACTACGCAGCGGCCTTCACGGTGAGCTCTGACCCGAATAGCCCAGGGCCCCAAGTTCGATGCGTCCGCCAAGGCATCCTGCCCGAGAGCGCGTACTACGGCGCCTGGTACTACATTCCCGAGGACCGCGACAACAAGTCAGCCTGGAATCTGTTTCACTTCACAGGAGGCCCCGGTCCAGGGGCGAAGTTGCCCGCACTCTGGGACCTCTCTCTTGCCCACGACTCAGCCCGAGGACTGCACCTGATGGTGCAAGGCTACCTGGAAGGCTCCGCCGGAATATACGACACGAACGGCGGGGGGCTGCCGATCGGAGCCTGGGTTCACCTGCAGGTCTACTTGAAGCGAGCCGCGGACGAGACCGGCGCGCTGGCGGTCTATCAGGACGGTGAGGAGGCCCTGCGCCTGACGGGCATCGTCACCGACGACTCGGAGTGGGGCCAGTGGTATGTCGGCAATTGGGCCACGGATATCGAGCCCCCCGAGTCCACCGTGTACGTCGACGACATTGCCATCACCGAGACCCCATGAAGTCTAGGGTGGCGATCGCGTGTGGATCGGCCGCGGCGCTCGTGCTTCTGTTGCCTCGGCTCGGCTATGCGGACGTGCACGCCCCGATGCATCTGACTTGGGACGCGCCCGCGCAATGCCCGCAGCAGGCCGCCGTAGAGGAAAGGATGGCAGAGCTGACGGCTTCGTTGGCGGGCAAGCTCAAGCCGAGCCGTCTTCGAGCCGAAGGCCGTATCGAAAGCATCGGGGAGCGATATCGCCTCACCCTCGTCATCCATGACGGCTCGGCTGTCGGAACGCGTGTCATCGAGTCTGACTCATGCGAGGACCTCGGAGGCGCTGCCGCGGTGACGCTCGGACTCCTCGTTCGTGTCGAGCAGACCTCGAACGCGCGGCTTTCGGACAGCACGCTCGGCGGCGTCGCAGAGCAGCCTCCTCGGAAACCAGCTTCGACCAAGCCTCGCCCTCGACCGGAGAGCCCTGCGCAACCCATCGTCGACCAAGGTCACGAGCCGACCTCTCGGAGCCAGTGGGACTGGCTCCTTCGCGTGCCGCGGATCGGCATCGATGTGGGAGTATTCCCTCGGCCTAGCTACGGTGCTGGGCTGGCGCTCGGGCTCGGCCATCAGGGGTGGCGCGTTCTGTTGGGCGGCACCCTCTGGCTACCGCAGAGCATCCCAGTACCGGGTTTCCCTGGATTCTCCGTCGAGACGAATCGGGCGAGTCTCGATCTGGAGGGCCGTCGAAGTTGGCAGGTTGGCCGATTCGAGGTCGGGCCGTGCCTGATCGCCAATTTGGACGGCGTTGTTGCCCGGGGCAGCGGACCCGGAGTCGTATCCCGCTCGCGTCAAGTCGTATGGCTTTCTCTCGGGCTCGGCCTCGGTGGAGCGTGGCGCCTTCAGGAGCACACATCGGTGACGTTGAACGTCGGCGGCAGGTTTTCGACCTCGCGGCCGCACCTGGTCATCCACTCCCTACCTGAGGTCCATCGGGTTCGGCCCGCGGCTGTCGGGGCTCGCGTAGCATACCAGTGGATTTTTTGACGGATGGCTTGCTGGGCCGCCACTGCCCGGGAGAATGGACTGAAATGGCGGCTCCAGTGTCGGCAGCCCGCAAGTCACCGCTGCAACCAGCTCCGGCAGCGTCGGAGCCAACGCCGCGGGTGCCTCCGTTTTCCGCAATCTATCGAGACTACTTTGACTTCGTCTGGTCGTCTGCCCGGCGACAGGGTGTTGGGCTCGGCGTCATCGATGACCTCGTGCAGGAAGTCTTCATCGTGATCCACGCTCGCATCGGTACCCTGGAGCACCCCGAATCCCTGCGCAGCTGGATCTACGGAATCGTGCGCAGGACGGTGAGTACCCATCATCGGTCCCGGCGCGCCAGGGCGGGTGCGACCACCCCGCCCTTCGAAGTGCGAGCGTGGCAGCCAACGCCGCTCGATGCAGCCGAGCACAGGGACGAGGTGAGGCTGCTTTCGACTCTGCTCGAGACGCTCGACTCGCCCAAGCGTGAGGTGTTCGTTCTGGCCGAGCTGGAGGAGTTGACAGCGCCCGAGATCGCCGGCGTCCTCGGCATTCCACTCAATACTGCCTATTCGAGGTTGCGGGCCGCCCGGCAGGCGTTCGACCAGGCGCTTGCTCGGCACAACGCCCAACGCGGAGGTCGGCCATGTCGAACCTGAGTTTCGAAGCCCAGGAGCTCGTCCGAGCCGTCAAGGATGCGCACTGCCCGAGCGAGACGGACCGCGCGCGCCTGCTCGAGGCCATGCGAGCGCGTCTTGGGGACGCCGTGGTGCTGGGTGAGGGTACCGTCGGGGCGTCGATGGCCGCGCGCGGGTCCTGGTCGTCGTCGGCAACCGGGCTCAGCATGGTCGGACTTGCCGTGGTCGCGGGTGGAGCGCTCTGGTACGCGCTGCGCAGCGAGCCCGGGCAACCCACGGCTGCGCCTAGGACGGCGACCTCCGCCGCGGCGCCTGCCGTCGTGATCCCGTCGCCGGCTCCCGCAGCTAGCGCGCCACCAGAGCCCGCCCGAGAGGATGTCGCGCCGCCGGCACGTCAGCCGGGTCCGGTGCGTTCGGCGCCTGTGCGCCGCCCGCGCGACGGGCTGTCCGAGGAAGTCGCGATCCTGTCGCGTGCGGAGACCGAGCTGCATGGCGGTCGACTGCAGAGCGCGCTCAAGTCACTCGACGAACACGAACGCAAGTTCGGTCGTGGCCTGTTGACGGAAGAGAGGACCGCCGCACGGATCCAAATACTGTGCGCTCTGGGTCGTTCGGCGGAGGCGCAGGCGGAGCTGGCACGCTTGGTTCGGATCGCACCGCGTTCGCCGCATACCGAGCGCGCGCGCCAAGCCTGCCGCCAGCGTCCGGCGCCGTAGTCTGATTCCTGCGTGGAGCGGGTCACGGGCCAGCGGGTTGACGCGGCAATGACCCCGCGACCGTGACCCGCTCCCGCATCCTTTGCCTCGGCCCGATGGCTCCCGGTCCGGGCCGCTACCCCTCGTCCGTCGTCACCTGATTGGGCAGCTCGTTGGTATCGTCCGCGCGAGCCGGGAACTTCGCTGCGAGCTCACGACCGATCCGTTCGACGATGGTGGCAAGCCCGGCGGCCGCTTTGCCCCCGCGGATCTCGTCGACCACGATGCGGACCATTTCGGCCCATGCATCGCTACCCACGTGCTCGTGGATCCCTCGGTCGGCCAGGATCTCCACCCGGCGTTCGAGCTCGGACAAGAAGACGAGCACGCCGCTGCGATCCCTGGTTTCGGTCACGCCTCGCTCGACGAACAGCTGCTTGACTCGGCTGTTGACCGCTCTGTTCTGCTCCTCCGCCGGTACGATACGCCGCAGCAGCGGGGGACGGCCAAAGAGCCACCACAGCAGGACCCCGAGCAGCCCCTGGAGCGCCAGCAGCCAGAGCACGGGGATGGTCGGCCAGATGAAGTCGACAAGTGCGCTCACCACGAGCGCTGTCACCGCCGCCCACGTCACGCGGCTGGTGCCGTAGCGTGCGCTCTGACGAGCTACGACCAGCACGAGCTCACCGGCCGTGTGGCGCTCTGCCTCCGTGACCAACTGGGACAGCCGCTCTCGTTCCTGTTCCGACAGTATCGCGCGCATGGCTACCAGCTCCCCGAGGCGCCGCCGCC
>JAFGIS010000065.1 GCA_016929495.1 Polyangiaceae bacterium
GCCCGTGCTCTGGCCGCCCGTGCCTTGGCCGCCCGTGCTCTGGCCGCCCGTGCCTTGGCCGCCCGTTCCAACTCCACCCGTGTTCCCACCACCGCGGCTCTCGCCACCTGAACCGACGACGCCCCCCGTGCCCGCGTTGCCGCCCGTCGCAGCGATGCCGCCAGAACCGAGAACACCACCGGTGTCCGCGTTGCCCCCCGTGCCCGCGGCGCCCCCCGTTGCCACACTGCCACCACTCGCCACGTGGCCACCAGTACCCCCATCGGTCACGTAGCCTGCGCAATCACCTCCCGTCGCCGAGGGTACACTCTGCTCGGATGCGTCAGAGCATGCAGCACAGAGGGTGGTGAGCGAGACGAGCACGGAGTGAGCCAGGGCTTGTGACTTCATGGTTCGTCCTTCTGGCTGGTGCTGGGGGGTCGACGGCGCCCGCCTGCGAGGGACTCGTCCTGAAGGGGTGTATTGCTGCAATACGGACAGGACGCCATAGGCTAGCTTACTCCAAACCCGGGCACTATTCCCGGGTGACCTTGCCTGCCCCGGACCGTACACGGCTACTCGTGTGCCCTGCCTTGGAGACAGGGCACTACCCTTCCAGCCTCAGCACCTTTGCTCCTCGGATCTTGCGCTGCTTGAGCTCCTGCAAGGCACGGTTTGCATCCGGTAGAGCGTATTCCTGTAACTCAGGATGGAGGCCGATTTCCGCTGCCAGCTCCAGCATCTCGCGTACGTCGGCGCGTGTTACGTTGGCAACGCTCTTGATCTCTTTTTCCAGCCACAGGTGCTCAGGATAGTCGAGTTCGAGCAGGCAACTCTGGTCGGCTGTCTCCTTGCGGATCGCGTTGATCACCAACCGTCCGCCGCTTTCGAGATCCCTGAGCGCCTCCAGCACCGGCCGGTAGGCGGGGGTGGTGTCGATGATGGCGTCCAGCCTCACGGGAGCGCGTTGTTCGGTGTCTCCGGCCCACACCGCGCCGAGTTCGCGGGCGAACTCGCGCTCGGCCGGACTGCGGGCGAAAACGAACACCTGACTATTGGGGTAGCGGTGCCGAGCTAGCATCAGGACCAAGTGCCCCGAGGCGCCGAACCCGGTGAGTCCCAGGGTCTGCCCGTCCTGTAGACCGGTCAGCCTCAGCGACCGGTAGCCGATCGCCCCCGCACACAACAAAGGAGCCGCCTCGCTGTCGCTGAAGCTCTCCGGGATCGCATGGGCGAACGGCTCGGGAACGACCATGAGCTCGGCGTAGCCGCCGTGGGCGTCACGACCGGTTGCCCGAAACCCACCACAGAGGTTCTCCTGTCCGCTGGTGCAGAACTTGCAGTCGCCGCAGGCGGCGTAGATCCAGGCAACGCCAACTCGATCGCCCAGCGCGAAGCGCCCGCTCTGTGCGCCACCTGCCACCACGCGGCCCACGACCTGGTGGCCGAGCACCAACGGCAACCGCGGCGGTGGTGTTCTGCCCTCGATCTCGTCGAGCTCGGTGTGACACACGCCGCAGGCGCTGACCCGGATCAGGATCTCTCCCTCCCCGGCAACTGGATCGGGAAGCTGTTCGAGCGTGAGCGGGTTGGGATGGTCCGCGAGATTGCCGAGTCGGGCCAGCACCATGGCTTTCATGACGAGTCTCCCTGCGTCGAGGCGGCTTGGCCGTGGAGGCTACCCCAACCCGTGGGGCATGCCAGCCTCGCTGTGGACGAGCCCTCTGACACACCGGGTTTCGCCATCGCCGGCCGGACGCCGGCGCGCCCCGGGTAGCTCACTCGGACGGCTTGGGCAAGGCGATCTGGCCGAGCGAATACGAGCTCGTGGCCGCGCGTCGCAGGGCGTCCATGATCTCGGGGTAGAGCACGTTCCCGGTGTTGCGATCCACGAGCCCGAACTGGTCGGCTCCGCTGCCCCGGCCGCCGTTGTCCCAGAGGACCGGCAGTATCCCGCGGTCGACGGCGGCCTTGGTGACGTATTCCAGGTAGTAGCGCTGGTAGTCCTCGAAGCCGTCCTGGTGCGTCGCGCCGTATTCGCCGAGCAGCACCGGGACACCTTGGTCGACGTAGTGAGCCTTGAGCTTGTCGAACTGTGCCACCACGAAGTCTTCCTGTCCCCAGTCGTCCCTTCCGGGCGAGGCCCGGCCCCAGGTGTGCTTCTCTCCCATCAGCGTGAACAAGTACGGATCATAGTAGTGTATCGACAGCATCAGTCGGCCTACAGTGGGGTCGCTTGGCAGCTCGAAGCCTGCGATACTGTGATCGATATTCGTGTTGTAGCCTGGCACCACCAGGCAGCGTTTGGCGTTGTTGCCGCCGGAGCTCCGAACCACCTCGACGAAAGCCTGGTTGAGCTCGTTGATGAACGTCATGTGACGGGGATCGGCGGCGCCGTAGCCGTCGTGGATCTCGTTCATTGACTCGAACAAGAGCTCCTCTCCGAAGCTGCGGAAATGCTTGGCGATTTGAGCCCACACCGTGACGAAACGCTGCTTCACCGAGGTGTTGTTCGACTCGGTCGTGTTTCCCGCCGCGTCCTTCAGCGTGAGCCATTGGGTTCCCGTGGAGCCGTCGGCACCGTCGTGGTGGACGTTGATGACCGCGTAAAGACCAGCGGCACGGGCATAGCCCACCACCTCGGCGACGCGCTTGAGCCAGCGTCGCTGGATGACATACTTCGGCGCCGGGCCCATGTGATGGGTCCAGGTTACCGGAATGCGTACCAGGCCGAAGCCGGCCTCGGCCACGGCTTCCATGAGCTCCGGCGTCACCATCGGATTGCCCCACGCGGTCTCGCCCGGCGGCGCGTCCAGACTGTTGCCGAGGTTGTAGCCTAGAACGGCCCGCTTCACGAGTTCCGCGGGCGTGTGCACGAACGCGCGCGGGCCCTGTTCGGCCTTGGCCGAGGCGCCGCCGTGCCGGGCGGCGGCCTTCGGCGGGACGAGGCAGGAGCAGGCGAGCAGAGCGAGACACAGGGTTGTGGCGAATTGGGCGGCCCGCCGAGGGATGTACGCGACAGTCACGGCCATGCCTATAATCGGACAACGGGACCCCTGCCAGTCGATCCGGCGAGCGCGAGTCAAGAGCCAACCCGCGTCGGACCCGCCGGATCCGCGTTCTTGCCATGGACATGCCGCGACGGCCGCGCGAAGATGCTCCCGTCTATGTCCAATCTTGCTCCGCTGACTGTCTGTCCACCCGTCCAACGCCTCAAGGGACACCTGCCCAAGATCGGCATTCGACCCGTCATCGACGGACGCCGGAAGGGAGTCCGGGAATCCCTCGAGCGGCAAACCATGACCATGGCCGAGTCTGCGGCGGGCCTCCTGAGCCAGGAGCTCCGGCACCCGAACGGTTTGCCCGTAGAATGCGTCATCGCGGACGGATGCCTCGGCGGCGTCGCGGAAGCCGCGAGCTGCGCCGAGAAGTTCGAGCGCGCGGGTGTCGGCGTCAGTCTGACGGTGACACCGTGCTGGTGCTACGGCACGGAAGTCATGGACGCGGACCCGCTGATGCCCAAAGCCGTCTGGGGCTTCAACGGCACGGAACGGCCGGGGGCCGTGTACCTTGCCGCCGCGCTGGCAGGCTACGCCCAGAAAGGACTGCCTGCCTTCGGCATCTACGGACGGGATGTGCAGGACAAGGACGACACGAGCGTCCCGGGCGATGTGCGCGACAAGCTGCTTCGGTTCGCCAAGGCGGGTCTGGCCGCCGCGGAGATGCGGGGCAAGTCCTACCTGAGCATCGGGGGAACGTCCATGGGCATTGCCGGGAGCATCGTGGACCAGGACTTCCTTCACAGCTACTTCGGCATGCGCACCGAGGCCGTGGACATGACGGAGGTGGTCCGCCGTATGGAGGAAGGCATTTACGATCCGGAGGAGCTCCAGCGCGCTCTGTTGTGGACCAAGGCCTATTGCCAGGAAGGCCGCGACCACAATCCCGCGTCGAAACAGGCCAGCCGGGAGCGCAAGGACCAGGAATGGATCGCGTCCGTTCAGTCGGCCATGATCGTGCGGGACCTGATGATCGGAAACCCGAAGCTCGAGGGCCAGGGCTGGGGCGAAGAGGCGCTGGGTCACAACGCGATCCTCGCCGGCTTCCAGGGACAGCGAGCATGGACGGATCACTGGCCCAACGGAGACTTCCTGGAGGCCATGCTCAACTCCAGTTTCGACTGGAACGGCATCCGCGAGCCCTTCATCGTGGCGACGGAGAACGATTGCCTCAATGGGCTGGCCATGCTCTTCGGTCACTTGTTGACGGACAGCGCCAGCATCTTCGCGGACGTTCGGACCTATTGGAGCCCGGAGGCCGTGAAGCGAGTCACGGGTTACGATTTGCAGGGGGCGGCCTCCAGCGGCCTGCTCCATCTCATCAACTCGGGCCCCGCCACCCTCGATGCCACCGGGCACCTGAAGAGGAACGGAAAACCCTGTCTGAAACCCTTCTGGGAGGTCACGGCCGACGAAGCCAGAGCGTGCCTCGATGCCACCCGCTGGTGTCCGGCGAACCGCGGCTACTTTCGCGGAGGCGGCTACTCCAGTCAGTATCTCACCCAAGGGATCTTTCCCGTCACCATGATGCGCATCAACTTGGTGAAGGGTCTCGGTCCCGTGCTGCAGCTGGCGGAAGGATGGACCGTGGACCTACCGAGGCAGGTCCACGAGATACTCAACGATCGCACGGATCCCACCTGGCCCACCACGTGGTTTGCCCCCAAGCTCACCGGTCGAGGGGCCTTCCTCGACGCGTATCAGGTCATGACGAACTGGGGCGCCAATCACGGTGCTATCAGCTCCGGCCACATCGGCGATGCCGTGATCGCCCTGTGCGCGCTGCTGCGTATCCCCGTGAACATGCACAACGTGGAGCCCGAGCGCATCCACCGTCCAGCGGTCTGGAGCGCTTTCGGCACCCAGGACCTCGAGGGCGCCGACTTCCGCGCCTGCGCCGCCTACGGCCCCCTGTACGGCCGTCGCTGAGAGGGTTCAGAGCCCGTGAGGCCTGCAACGCACCTCGGAAGACCATGACCTCGTCCAAGCAGAGCATGTTCGTCCGCGACGGCAAGAACCTGGTGCTCACCTTTGCGCTGGTGAGCTCCCTGTTCCTGCTCTGGGGCTTCTGCAACGGCATGATCGACGTCATGGACAAGCACTTCCAGGAGGAGCTGCACCTCTCGCTTGCCCAGTCCGCGTGGGTGCAGTTCGCCCACTATCTCGGCTACTTCCTGATGGCGCTGCCCGCCGGCTGGCTCGCGACCCGGCTCGGCTACAAGGGAGGCATCATCGCGGGTCTGCTCACCGTCGCCGCGGGGGGGCTGTGGTTCGTTCCAGCCACCCACATCAACGCGTTTTGGGCTTTCCTCCTCGGCGTATGCGCCATTGCATCCGGACTCGCGTTCCTCGAGACCGTCGCCAATCCGTACACGACCGTGCTGGGCCCACCGCAGTTCGCGGCCAGCCGCATCAATCTCGCCCAGTCCTGCAACGGCATCGGGTGGACCCTCGGTCCCATCGCCGGGGGGCTGTTCTTCTACGGCACCGATGCGAGCGGCCGGAGCACGGGCGCTCAGACCCTGTGGATCCCCTACGCAGGGGTCGCCGTCGTCGTTGTCCTGCTCGCGATCGTGTTCTTCCTCGCCGAGGTCCCAGACATCAAGGCCGAGGACGACTATCATGTGGACGACGCGTCGGCGGACAGCTCCGGATCCGTCTGGAAGCGTCCGCACTTCGTTCTCGCGGTGGCCGCGCAGTTCCTGTACGTGGCGGCCCAGGCGGGGATCTTCAGTTTCTTCATCAACTACATGACGTCCCAGGTTCCGCCCGTTCCCGAAACATGGGGCACGGGCGTGGCGAAGAAGCTCTTCGCAAACGGCCCGGACGGTCTCTTGCACATCAGCAACCAGGGAGCCTCGACGCTCGCTTCGGTGGCCTTCGTCTGCTTCCTTCTGGGCCGCATCAGCGGCGCTGCCATCCTCAAGAAACGCTCGGCGCACAAGACGCTCGGCCTGTACGGGGTGCTGAACGCTCTGGTGTGCGCGGTGGTCTTCTTGAAGCTGGGCTGGGTTTCCGTGGCTTGCGTGTTCCTGAGCTACTTCTTCATGTCCATCATGTTCCCGACCATCTTCGCCCTCGGCATCTTCGGCCTCGGTTCGCGGGCGAAGAAGGCGTCGGCGTTCATCGTGATGGCGATCGTGGGTGGTGCGCTTCTGCCCAAGGTGATGGGCTACGTGGGTGACCGGTACGACATATCCAGGGGCTTCATCGTGCCCATGGCCTGCTTCGCCTTCGTGGCCTTCTACGGTCTGAGCTGGTCTCGATTGAGCGGCGCACCCTCCTTGGGTCCTCTGAAGCCCGGCGGTGGGCACTGAAGCCAAGGCCGAGCAGCCGTTCCCGTCGACGGCGGCTGCGCCGCCCGGTGTCGCCGTCCAACCTGGCTCGCCTTGCACTGGAGCGCCTCGTCCTGCTGTGTCCTGGCTTGGTCGACCTCGCGCCGCAGCTCGGACCCGCTACCGCTCAGGAAGCTGGCCGGCACGTGGTATCGATCCGAAAGCGCCGTCACCACGCCCGGGACGCCCCGTCGGGTCTTCGACAATTCTGTGCCGCCAAAGACAATTCTGGCCCATTCGACGGCTTCGCAAATTCGCAAATGGGGTCGAGGCGGCCGTTGGCTGCTGGCAAGCGTGCGCTCTGGCGTCGCTGCGGTCGAAAGTCGAGGCGCGCGCGGCGTTCACCAGCCCTGTACGATTTCCCCTGAGATCGAAACCTTAGCTTGTGACAATTCTATCCTGAGAAGGACAATTTTGGCGCACTCCGGGATTTGTCAGCAGCGCAGCGTCACACTACTGCGTACGATTACTCGAGCGAACCTCGGATCCATTGGGCCGAGTCGACGGACGCGCACGATTACTTGAGCGAACCTCGGAGGCAACAGATGCGATCTGCTTGGGCAGTGACTTGGCCGCGTGAGGCGTGTGCGCTGGTACTCGCCGCATTGTTCTCTACGGCGTGCAGTACGAATAGCGCACCCCAGCTCCCGGTGGGATCCGGTGGCACGGGCGTCGGCGGAGCGACAGGCAGCGGGGGTGGCAGCGCCAACGGGGGTGGCACGGCGAATGGAGGCGGCTCAGCCACGGGGACAGGCGGCGGGAGCTCCGGGGGCTGCCCTGTCGGAACGGCTCTTTGTGGCGGAGCCTGCGTTCCAGTCCTGAACAACCCCGCCAACTGCGGCGCGTGCGGAGTCGTCTGCAGTACTCCGAGCCAGCAGTGCAGCAATGGGGCCTGCGTCTGCGCCAGCGGGTACAGCGACTGCGGTGCGGGCTGCGTCGCCGTCACTTCGGACCCCAACAACTGCGGGGACTGCGGCAGGGTATGCGTTCCTCCGCAGGTCTGCTCGGAAGGGGCGTGCAGCGACAGCTGCGCCGCCGGACTGACCCCCTGCAGCGGAGCTTGCGTCGACGTCAACACGGATGCCGCCAATTGCAGCGAATGCGGCAAGGCCTGTGCGGCAGGCAGCCTGTGCGTGGGTGGCACCTGCCAGTGCCAGGGAGGCCTCATTTCGTGTGGCGGCGAGTGCGTTGATACCAAGAACGACGCCAACCACTGTGGCACTTGCACGACCGTGTGCGACAGCGGTGTCTGCGTGGAGGGTCAGTGCCAGGCAGGCAGCCCCGGCAGCGGGGGAGGGACCGGCGCTGGCGGGGCCTCGGGTGGCGGCGCCGCAGGGACGGGCGGCGCTTCGGTCACGTGCGAGGCGCCGCTCAGCGCGTGCGACACCCGGTGCGTCGACTTGCAGACCGATCCGGAGAACTGCGGCAAGTGCTACACGTCTTGTCCCACCGGAGTGTGCAATGCCGGCGTCTGTCCGAAGGTGAAGGCCTGCTTCAGTCCGATCGTGGTCACCTCGCCGCTCTTGACCGACTTCGAGGACTACGACGGGTCAGACGTGACCCAGTGGGGTTTCGCCTTCAACGGCAAGGCCGGCAGCGAAGACGCGGTATACGCAGGTACGTACTTCTACGACGACAGCACCGGCACGCCCAGCGCGGAGATGACCGCAGGACACGCGAGCGACTATGCGGCGTCGACCTCCAATCCCCAGGCGACCGACTATGGCGGCGGGATGGGATTGTGGATGAGCTGCGTCGATGTGACCGCCTACGACGGCGTCTCGATGTGGGTGCGCGGCGATGTTCCGACGGGCAAGGTCAACGTGACCGTGGCCATGGAGGAGACCTCGAAGCCGGACGAGGACGACCCGGCGGGCGGCGGCACGTGCGAGTCGTCGAGTGAGGACGACTGCAAGCCGGCCAACTACGACATTCCCGTCACCTCGACCTGGACTGAGCTGCTCGTTCCGTGGGAATCGTTCGAACCCGGGGTCGCGGCCAGTGGCAAAGCCGTACCCGTGGACGGGCACAACATCACCGGGCTCGGTTTCAGCATCCCGCTCGAGTACGTGCCGGTCGATCCGGAAGACCCGGAGGGTGACTACCAGGCGGCCCCTGGGTCCTACGAATTCCAGATCGACGACATCAGCTTCATCGGAGAAGCGGGCGTTTGCCCGGCAGGGCAGCAGCTGTGCGGCGTGGTGTGCACCGACTACCAGACGGACGCAGAGAACTGCGGCAGCTGCGGCAATGCCTGCGACCCCAGCCGCGCCTGCGTCGGCGGCCAGTGTGTGTGCCCGACCGGCTACACCGACTGCGACGGACAGTGCGTTGACCTGCAAATCGACTCCCAGAATTGCGGCGGGTGCGGCAAGCCGTGCTCCGGCCCATGCGTGGGCGGTTCCTGTCAGGCGAGTACCTGCACTTCGGGTGCGGCACACCAAGACGAGAGCTGCACCGAGGGCGCGTCGATCACCATCGGCAAGTACTGGGTCAACAACAACCAATGGGGTGACGCTGGCGCTAGCGGTCAGCTGTGCATCTGGAAGACCTGCGAGTCAGGCAACACCATTGGCTGGGGCACGAGCTGGCAGTGGAGCGGAGGCAGCTCGAGTCAGGTCAAGTCGTACGGGAGCGTGGTGCTCGGCTGGCATTGGGGCTGGAAGATCCAGAACACGGGGCTGCCGATCCAGCTGTCGGCCAGTCGCAACGTGACGTGTGGCTGGACCTTCAAGGCCCCGGCCAGCGGTACGTTCAATGTCGCTTACGATCTGTTCGCTCACACGTCCGCCGATCCGGGCTCGAGCAGCGACCCAACCGACGAAATCATGATTTGGCTCAACCGCGGCGGCGGCGCGGGCCCCATCGGCGGCCAGGAGGCAACGGCCACCGTGGCGGCGACCACTTGGGCACTGCATCGCGGCAACAACGGTCGGTGGAACGTCATGTCCTACGTGAGGGCGAGCAACACCGAGTCGGCCACGTTCAACATCATGGATTTCATGAACGACCTGGTGCAACGCGGTTGGATAGCCAGCAGCAAGTACCTGGTCAGCATCCAGGCCGGCAGCGAGGCGTTCACCGGCTCGGCCGAGCTCGATACCGACTCGTACTACTGCACCATTCAGTAGGGTTCGGCCCTCACGGCCGCGCGAGTCTTGCCGGGTTCGGGCGGCTGGGTTCGGGCCCTTGCTGCGAGAACGCCGGGGACTACTCGGCAGCCTTGGATCCGCAGCGCAAGAGCGTGATGGAGTAGCCGCTGATTTCGAGCGTGGCAGTGCTCTCCAGCGTCTCTGTTTGCTCGGGCCCCTCGAACACGCCGGGCTCGTCATCGGCCGCGGTGCTCAGTACGAAACGCTCGCACGGCGCCGCCAGCTCGGCGCCCGCCAGCTCGAGCGTGACCTGCGCCGGCAAAGCCGTGGGCAGCCGCCGGTCGATGAGCAGAACGCCGTAGGTCCCATCGGCGCGCCGTGACGCGTGCGCGACGATGGACTCACGATTGGAGGAGGCCTTGACCAGCGTGTCGCCCGGACCTGCCAGGAGCCAAGCGAGACGGATCCCGTGGTAAGCTGGGCCCGGGCCCCCGCCCCAGCGACGGTCGGCCAGATACGTTCCGTTGTGCAGCTCGAGCCAGTCCAGGTTCACGAAGCCGTGCTCGATCGCCGTGAGGTAGGTGTCGGCCGAGAAGAGCGCGAGCGACTGGGGAGCGTCCTGGAGCAGGGAATGGCCGGGCGCGCCGCCGAGCTCCGTCATCGCCATCTCGAGGGGATCCTCCTCGTCGCGACCGTGCCGAGCGAGCTCGGCGCGGAGCTCCTCGGTCATGGTTTCGATCTCGGTCGCGGGAAGAGCGACGATCTCGCTGGCCTGCTTTGACGGGTACCAGTGCACGGAAACGAAGTCGATGACCTTCGCGCACTCCGAGAGGACGTCGCTGTTCCACGTGGGACCCCAAATGTAGTCGCGCGGGGGGGTGTTCAGCACCGCGCCAATCTTGACGCTGGGGTCGACCGCGCGCATCGCCGTGGCGTACGCCACAACGCCCGAACCGTAGGCCGTCCCAGAAAGCAGCGGGTCGTTCGCGCGACGCGTCCCGTCGTACGGGACATGACCGTCGTGCTCGTACTGATACGACTCCCCGTAGTAGCCGTTGCCGAACACTTCGTTGCCGATTTCCCAGTACTGGATGCCGAGAGGCTCGGGGTGCGCGATCCTGAGGAAGTTGCGACCGTCGTCCTCGTCGAGCGGCGGACTGGCGCGTAGGCTCGCCCACGCTCCGACCGTCTGCCAATCGGTGCCGCTGCCGTCGACGCCGAGAAGGTGCTCATCGTCTGGATCGCCGTTGGCGTACGCCACCCATGCCGCCGCTTCCAGCGGCTCACCGGGACCGTCGCCAGCGAGGTTCGAGCCGTAGTTGACGGTGATCATCGCGGTGCCGGCGAAGCCCTCGAAGACACTGACGAACGACCCGAAATCACTGCCGTCTGCCAGGTAGCCGACATCGTCGGGGTTCCCGCGGAAGGGTGTCATCGTGTGCGTTGACCAGTGATAGTTGTCGGAGTATCCGCCACCCGGCCACCGAAGCAGCCCGAGCCCGCCCTCCTTCAACTGGCCGGATAGCGCCGGATCGTGCAGGGAGTTGTCGTACACGGACGCGTGCATCCCGTAGGCGAGCGGCGGAACGCGCACGCGCGTCTCGGAGAAGTCCACCGTCACCTGGGCCTCGATGGCCTGCGTCTCGGTCTGTTCGCGCTCGGATCGGCTCGAATCGACGCACGCTGCCGCGAGGCTGCTCGCGAGCAGGCACACGCTCAAGGGATGCGTGAGCCACGCGCGGAGCGCGGGGCGATGCAGGAAAGGGCAAGACAAACTTGGCACAGAAACCAGACTTAGCCCACGGGCGCTGTGGGTCAAATGCGAGGCCCAAGGAGGAGGTTTGGATGCCCACCCCCGCCGCCCTTCGGGCGTCGACCCCTCCCAAGCGTCCGGCGTCGCTCTGCTCCGGCGGCCGCGGGAGGGGTGAAGACGACTCGAGCGGGTCGAGGGTTCGACGACTTGCGCATCCTTGACCTCCCCTGGACAGAACCGTGTTGAGAAGACCGCGAAACCGTTACTGTCAGGCTCGAAGCTCGAATGTCGTGCCGAGTCTGGCGCTACGATGAGGCGAGCCTCGAACCCACGAGCCCCGGCGCGATCGACAACACCCCATGAACCACGAGACTGTCTTCGCCGCTTTCCGCAGCGCGTCCGGCAACGATGCCGAAGCAGCCGCGTACGCCCCCGGGCGGGTGAACCTCATCGGGGAGCACACCGACTACAACGACGGCTTCGTCCTGCCGGCAGCGGTCGACCGCGGCGTGGCGCTGGCTGCTCGCCGGGTTGCCGGCGACACCTTCAGGCTTCATGCCGTCGACTTGGGCCAGAGCTGCGACTTTGCACGGGCTGGTCTGGAGCGCGACCCAGAGCGTCCCTGGGCAGACTACTTCAAGGGCGTGGTCTGGGCTCTCTCGCGCCGGGGGATCGACGTCCCGACGTGCGAGGCCTGCGTCAGCGGCGATATCCCGCAGGGAGCTGGATTGAGTTCCTCGGCGGCGTACGAGGTGGCGACCACACTGCTTCTGGGAGCCCTCGGTGGGTTCGAACTGTCGTCGCTCGAGACGGCGAAGCTGGCGCGGGAGGCAGAGAACGGGTTCGTCGGCGTCGCGTGTGGGATCATGGACCCGATGGCCTCCGTGTTCGGACAGCAGGGCAGGGCGCTATGGCTCGATTGCCGGTCCCTGGCGCGCCAGACTGTGAAGCTTCCTCCGGGGCTCAAGATCGTCGTGGTCAACAGCGGTGTCCGCCACAGTCTCGCCTCGTCGGAGTACAACCAGCGCCGGGCCGAATGCGACGAGGGCGTGCGGACCCTGGCCTCATCCGTGCCAGAAGTGAGAGCCCTGCGCGATGTGACGCCCGAGCAGCTCGAGCCATGCTCTGCGGCGCTCGGCGTCACCGTGGGCAAGCGGTGCCGTCACGTCGTTTCGGAAAACGCGCGAGTCGAGCAAACCGTCTCCGCGATGCGCTCCGGCGACGTGACGCAGCTCAAGTCGCTCATGGCCGAGTCTCACCGGAGCCTCAGGGACGACTACGAGGTGAGCTGCCTGGAGCTGGACGTTCTGGTTGAGCTCGCTCTGGCGCTGCCGTTCTGCCACGGCGCCCGGCTCACCGGAGCGGGGTTCGGGGGAAGCACCGTGAACCTGGTCGAGGTGGAGGCGGTCGAGGCTTTCTCCCGATCCATCACGGACGGGTATAGCGAACGTTGCCACCGCGCGGCAGAAATCCACGTCTTCGAGCCGAGCGCCGGCGCCCGCGTGCTCACGGACGGCCTCCCAGCGTGAGCTCGGTGACCGCGGGACGGCCGTGAGCGGCGCGGATCTCGAAGCGCACGAAGCGTGCGGGCCTCGGGCCGAAAGTAGCGACCTTCATTCTGCCGTCGGCGGCCCAGGTTCCCGCCGTCGCCTCGCTGAAGCCGTTGCCGTCGGTGCTGGTCAGAACCCGATAGGACGTGACGTTGCCCTCCAGGCTGCTGCTCTCGTTGTAGTAGCGCGGCAGGCAGCCCAGCCAGCCCACGCCAGGCCGCACCTGACCGAGATCCAGCGTGATGGCCTGAGGCAGCGTGGCAGCGGGTTCCCAGAGGGTGATCACCATCTGGTCGTTCTTGCCGTCGATCGCGTTGCTGGCGTCTCCGCTCGTCGCGACGGCCGATACCGGCGTGTACGGGTGTTCGTTCTGCGGACCCTGGGCGGGCAGGGGCGGACGGGAGAGATCCGGAGCCCACGCCTGTCCCACGTCTCGGAGCAGCGCGACGATTTCCGGGTCCAGGGTACCGTCGCGGTTGGGCGGACAGTTGAGCAGGAAGTTGGTCCACTTCGGCTCCAGATCGGCCAGATGCCGAGTGACGACGTCCTCGACCGTCATCAGACCGCCCACGCCAGGCCCCCAGAACCAGTCGTTGCCGCCGGTGGCATTGACCTTCTGGCCCTGCTGAGCGGGGTATCTGTTGCCGTCCGGTGCCCACGCACCCTTGGGCTCCTCGAAGCTCACGATGTCCACGTCCCAGGGATCGCACAGGTGCGTGTGATCGGTCAGCAAGCAGTCCGGTTGCAGCGACTTGACCAGGCTGCGGATCCGTTCGTACGCCACGGCGTTGTGACCCATCTGCCAGGACCAGCCGTCCATGACCAGGATCGGGATCGGACCGTAGTTCGTGAGCAGCTCCGTGATCTGGGTCTCGACGTACGCGAGCTTGTCGGGCGTGAGCTGACCGCTCGCCACGCCCTCGGTGATGTCCCAAATCGAGTAGTACAGGCCCGGCAGCAGGCCGCGGCGGCGAAAGGCGGTGACATACTCGGCCACCACGTCGCCCTGGCCCTGGCGCCACGGAATGTGCCCCACGTTGTACTCGCTGGCGCGGCTCGGCCACAGCGCGAACCCGTCGTGATGCCGTGTCGTGAGCACGCCGTACTTCATGTGGGCGGCCGCCGCGGCATCCGCCCACTGCCCGGGATCGAGCCGGGTGGGGTTGAATAGCTCGATGTCGAGGTTCCCCTGTCCCCACGAGCCCGTGTAGGTGAGGATGCCGAAGTGGATGAACATGCCGAAACGCAGGTCGACGAAGTCGCGTTGAAGCGCTTCGAGCGACTTGACCGGTGCCACCCTCGCGTCGGACGCGCGGTGGGTCTCTCTCGGGCCGCCGGTGGCGGGTGGAGCGCCCTGAACGGCCGATGGCTTCGCGCAAGGGGCGCACGCGGACAGGGCGAGCAGCGTGGCCAGCGCGAAGGACGGAGCTGCACGGCGGATCATGGGGGTTTCCTCGTCGGCTAGAACCTCACGACCTTCGCGCTGCCGTCGTACGGTATCACCTGGTCCGGCGTCTCGGTGAGATCCATTCCGACGCCTCTGCCTTTCCTCACCAGGACGACATGGAAAGTCCGCTGCGCGAGCATGCCGGGGAAGCTTCCCTGCCGCTCGTCGAGTGAAAGCTCGCGTCGGGCGTCGTTCCACCGAAAGCGGATGGTTGCGTAGACACCCTTCTCGTAGTCGTAGTTGTCCCCTTCATCCTCGTAGAGGGTGAACTGTCCGTCTGCGCCCGGATAGATGCGTAGCTCCACGGGATCGGCCGGCTTCTCGGCGGCGTACTGGATGGTGGGTCCCAAAGGCAGGATGGAGCCGGCCTTCACGAGCAGGGGGATCCTGTCGATGGGAGCATCGGCCGCAATGCTGTTGCCACCGGTCATCGGCCTGCCCGTCCAGAAGTCGATCCAGGACGTGCCGGCAGGAAGATAGACGGTACGCGTCTGGGGCCGGGGCTCGATCTGCTTCTCCTTGGCGTACAGATCCGGCGTCCTCCAGAACAGCTGGCCCTTCACGGCTCCCGGCGTCGGGTTCTCGATTTCCATCACCAGATCGTACGCACGGCCCGCCTTGAGCTGGATGGGGTGCGTGTAGCGCTCGAGGGTGCCTTCGAACAGGAAGGGCAGCCGCTTGCCATTCAGGAACAGGCGCCGGGCACCGAAGCTCTTGACGTGGAGTTGGTGGGGACCCGATTGGCTCGGGACGAGCTTGCCCTCCCAGCGGATCGAGAAGGTGTTCTCGGTGGCGTAGTCAGGACGGCCCGTGTACCACATGAGATTGATCTGGGGTTCCACGCGCTGGAGCGAGGGCACCTTGTGGTCCACGTCCTTGCAGTAGGTGACCATGACGCCGGGTTGGCCGTCCCGGGTCCGCAGATTGGCCGCCGGAACGAGCACGGTCGGTTCGGGCGGACGGTGCAGCATGTACTCGGTCACCGGGCAGACCATGATCGAGGAACCGAACAGGAACTGATCGTCGATGCCGAAGGTCTTCGGGTCGCTCGGGAAGTCCATGGGCAGTCCGCGCAGGATGGACTGGCCGTGAGCGGTGACCTGCCAGGCTAGCGAGTAGATATAGGGCATCAGGCGATAGCGCCACTGGTCGGCCTTTTCGAGCGCATCGGTGAACTTGCCGAAGGTCCAGATCTCGCGAGGACCCTCGGAACCGTGGGCCCGGAAGATGGGACTGAAGGCCCCGAGCTGGAACATGCGCGTGTAGAGCTCCTGGTAGCCCGGCTCCTTGATACCGCGATCGAAGACGCCGCCGTAGCTTCCGAGAACGAACGCGCCGATGTCGAAGGTCCAGTAGGGGACGCCCGCCATGGAGTGATTGAGGCCCGCGGAGATCTGCTTCTTGTAGACGTCCCAGCTCGCGCCGATGTCGCCGGACCACGTGGTGGCGCCATGGCGTTGCTGCCCGGCGAACGTGGAGCGGGTCAGGATGTAGGCCCGCTGGCGATCGTTCTGTTTGCGCAGATGGTCGAACAACGCTCCGGTCATCACGAGTGAGTACGCGTTGAGGGTGCGGGCCCAGGAGCCCAGATGGTTGTCCTCGACCCGCTTCATCTCGTACTCGGAGGACTCCTTGCTGAGCGCGTTGATGATGTCGGGCTCGGTGGAGTCGATCCACCAGGCGTCGATGCCCTTGGAGTACAGTCCCTCTTTCAGGTACTTCCAGTACAGGTCGTTGGCCTCGGGATGGAACGCATCATAGAACTTGAAGCCCGCCCAGCCGCTGGGTTTGAACAGGAAGCCCTTCTGGTCCATCTCCTTGTAGATCGCCGTGTCGGGCCCCAATCCGGCCCACACCGAGATCATCACGTGGAAATGGAGATCGTGCAGCGTTCTGAGCATCTGGTCCGGGTCCGGGTAGCGATCCGGCGTGAAGGACATCCCGCTCCAGTCGCGCATTCCGCCCCAGTAGTTCCAGTCCTGGACGATGTTGTCGATGGGGATCTTGCGCTTGCGGTACTCCTTGGCCACGGCCAACAGCTCGTCCTGTGTGTGGTAGTGCTCCTTGCTCTGCCAGTACCCGTAGGCCCATTTGCCGTACAGGGGCGCTGTGCCAGTGAGCCGGCGGTAGCCCGCGATGGCCCCGTCGATGCTGCCGCCCTCGACCAGGTAGTAATCGAGGTGGTCGCCGATATCCGAGGTGACCGCGAGCCCTTCGGGGCCGTCCTTGAAGAGGGTCTTGGAGGTGTTGTCCCAGAGGAGGCCATAGCCTCGCGTGGAGACCATAAACGGGATCGCGGCTTCGGTATTGGTCTGTACGAGGGTCACCGATCGGCCCCGGTAGTTCATGAACCCATCCTGGTGTTGCCCGAGACCGTAGATGCCTTCGGTGGGCGTGAGGGTGAAGCGCTGGCCGAGGCCATGGCCCTTGTCCGAGCCGAACTGGACGGGCACGAGCTCGGACCTGCCTGCCTCTCTCAGCACGGGCTCGCCCGAGGTCCCCAGGATGACGACGCTGCCGTCCTGCTTGGAAACCTCGACCCGCAACGCCTTGGAGCTCAAGACGAACCTGGACGGGGAATCCTGTTGGCCGAGCTCGAGCTCCGGCAGCTTCTGCTGGATCACGACGAGGCTTCTGTTCGTCGAAGAACTCTGGGGCAGCCACTTGACGATGCGGACGATGTTCTGGTCGTAGAACGTCACCTGGACGTTCAGGCCCGGGGTATCGACGACGGCGCCGTTGCGTGCTGGCGGGGGCTGCTCTGCGTTGGGGCCCGGAGTCTTGGCGGTGGCGCCGCTCTGCGCGGGAGGGGTCTGGGTGCAGGCGACGGGCAGCAACAAGCACCAGAGCGGGAGAATCGAAATGGCTCGGAGGGACACGGGTTCACCTGGGGTAGACAGCGTTGCCAAGATAGGACAGGCGCGGGCATCTCGCCAAGCTCCGATTGCATCAAGGCCGCGAAGGGAGACGCTCACGAGAGCGAGGACGAACGGTCTGCACGCGCAGGACGCTACGGCGGCGTGACGTCGACGACTTGGCCTTCCCGCCACTCGGGGCTGTGGGTCACGACGACGACAGCGCCGAGTCGTGGGTCGTAGACGGCGACAGCGCCGGCGGGCGAGCCGTGCAGAGCATGTTGGGCCAGGCCATAGCGCCAAATCGGGGCACGACCCTCGAGGACGACCAGTGCGCCGCGCGGGATTTCGGGCAGGGGAGGCAGCGGCTCGGCGGGGAGGATTGGATGATCGACGCCGATCGAATAGAAAAGGTGTTCTGCCACGGAAGAGGCCTCACACGACTCGTGCCCCTGCAGTGGGGAACAGGGCGGAGCGTACGCTATCCGCATCGTCTGGGCAACGGGCGAGGTCCCGGATGGTTTCGTGGAGAACCAGATGACAGTTGTAGATCGCGGCCCGATTCTCGATGGCGTCCTTGACCTTGCCGGTCGACCTATCTCTGATGAGGTCCGATGTAGTTGCGAGCCAGGCTCTGACCCTCAAGGCGCGGAACTGACGGACGACCGCCTCGACCTTGTAGAGAATGTCCAGGCGCGGGTCGTGCTCTTGAGCGCCGGACTTGCACTCGACCATGCACAGGCCGTACTCGTGCATGAAGCTCACGTCGAAGTCATTTCCCGACGCCGCGCCGAGTCGGCCGACGTCGAGGCCGAGACGCACATCCCAGAGGCCCAGTGCAGACGCGTTTCGCTGCAACACGTTCCAGAAGAAGACCTCCAGCCACCCCCCGGTCAGGAATCGCACCTGGTACTCGTCCAGCGCACCGAGTACCGAGCCTCCGTCATAGGACAACCCGAACGTCTCCTGGAGCGCCGCGCGGATTTCAGTGCTGCGCGGCTGTAGCTGGCCAGGAGCCAGCACCAAGCCTTTCTTCCTGGCGCGAGCGCGTTGTGCGTCGTCGGCCAGATTGAGCAGCGGTTCCTGTGCGCCATGCTCGGCGATGGTGACAGCGCAGGGCCACCAGCTGCGAGCCCGCTCCTCCTCTTCGCAGATGCTGTCCGGTGACTTGCGCAGTCCGAAGCCGTACCCCGCGAGAAACTCGCGAATCGTCAGGCGGTGCGCGCACGCTTCCTCGGTGCCGCCCTCGATGTCAGCGATGACCGCCGGCCGCTTGACATTCATGTAGAGCAGCCGCCCATTGAGCGCTCTGAAGAACTCGTAGGCAGCAATGGACATCGGTTTGGTCCCGCCGGTAAGGTTCACGGTCCATTCGGCGGACGGATAGCGGCCGTAGGCGCGACGCAGTGCCGCTCGGATCGCTTCGAGGTCGTCCTCCGAGGCGAGCGGCTCGATGTCGCAGCGGTCGCCATAGTCGAGCCCGCCAAATCTCAACGCATCGAGCAGATGCTGGCCGACCTCTCGGCGGCCCATGGCCTCCGATTCGACGAGCACGAGCCGCTCCGGCCGGATATGGTGCACACAGAGCGTGTTGGGTACGTGTTGGTCCGACAGCAAACACAGGAGTGCTTTCATCTCTCACGGCCTTCTTTTTGTACCCAGCGTGGCTTTGTGTCCGGCGGCGTTTGGCCTGGGCATGTTTCCGCGGCAGGGCTTGGTCGGGACAACGCCGGCCTATTCGGGGACCTTGAACTGAGGATTCTTTCCTCCGCTTGCGACGAGAAGCCTGAGACGCTGTCCCGCCGTCACGTCGTCAAGGGGTTTGCTCTGCGGATGGAGGACCCCCACAAGCTTCGTGGTCAGCTCCCGAAACGTGAGCCCGCCCTTCCTGGTCCGTTCCGACAGGACCTCGACCTCCACGAGATTACCCGGTTCGAGCCCGCCGGCAGCCAGCGGTCGCGGAGGCACGTCGGAGCCGTGTCGGGTCGACGCGTGGCGCGGGTCGGGGTGCCTCGGCCCTCGTTCTGGCCCTCGGAAGGCGCGGCGATCGGGCCTGTTGTCGGCGTGACGCGTTCTGGTCTCGCGCGCGGCGGACTCGCAGACCTTGGTCAGACGCTTAAGCCACCCCAGCTCGACGGCAATCTGTTGCACTGGCGCTCCTCGGGCTATCCGCGCGGCGAGCCAATCGCGCACGCGGCCCAAGGACTCGATTTCTTCCTGTCGCGCTGCATCGGCAGTCCCGGCCATTGCGTTCAGCAGCGCGAGTGCGCTCTCGGGCGGTTTGCCCGACATGAGCGTCGTGGCCGCAAACCCGACGTAGCGCGTGGCCTTGGGCCCGAGCTGCGCCGCTGCCTCTTCCAGGGCCAGCATGTGTGTCGAATGGAGTGTCACAGCGGTGTCACGTGACCTGCCGTTTGTGCGGCAGTCAATGCCTCTTCGCCATCGATCCAGTAGTCCGGACTGTCGACGAACGCTTTTCGCCAGTCGTTCATCTGTTCAGGTGTGGCGGCGCTGCGCGTAGGGCCGGACCGCAGCTCGACCTCGACGTGCTCGACGTCGACCTGCCCAAATCCGTGCCCCTTGGCTGACCCGAGCCGCAGCGCGCTCTTCGGGTTCTGTCCAAGGGCGGCGAGCAACGCGCCGAGCTCCGCATCTACTGGACTGAGGACCATGATGTCTCCGCGCAGCACGGTCTTGGTCGGGATCGCCTCTACCAGATGACAAGGCCCCTCCGGGTCGGATTGGGCTCCGTCTCGGTAGAACTTGCGGCCGAAAAGCCTCGTTACAGTGAGCCTGCAGTGGGCTCTGTCCTTGTCGAAGTCTCCCAGGTGATGCGGCCGAGGGGCGTAGAGCTGGGGCATGCTCGTGATCTTGAAGCTCGAGCCCTGGTCGGCGACATGGTCTTGCACGCGGACACGTCCCTGCCGTGTGGTCAAGCCGAACAGTGAACACGCCAGGCAGCAGTGGTCCGGCTCACACGCGCCGAACACCGGCTCGCCCCGGAGTCGTCCGTCAAACTCGACCTCGTAGCCCCCGAAGCTCCGGGACACGCACGCTCCCTCGAGACGCTGCCTCCTCAGCGTGAACACGCAGCAGCTCTTGCTGATGGCCTCGAGCCGAGAGCGAAGAACTCCCTTCAAGGACGACCCAGGGATCCCGGGCCTTCCCACGACTCGGGCCCCCTCCCGGACGATGTCTGCGCCGCGAAGGAAGCGCCCGCCGCTGCCAATATGGACGGCTTCGATGGTCCGAAGGGTGACAGTGAAGCGAGCGTGACCACGGAGCAGGTCATGACGAGCATGCGGCCGCGACTGCCGACGCACGTCATTCGCGAGCGGCACGAAGAAGTAGCTCACAACTTGACTCCAGTCGTCGCGGCGGCGACCGCGCGAGCAGTTGCCTCCTCCCAGACGCCGACGGACTCGGGCGAGATCACGAAACGGTCCATG
This sequence comes from Polyangiaceae bacterium, assembly GCA_016929495.1. Lineage (GTDB taxonomy): Bacteria > Myxococcota_A > Polyangia > Polyangiales > Polyangiaceae > JAFGIS01. The sequence continues at coordinate 20,520 of JAFGIS010000065.1, forward strand.
ATTCCGTGCCTGACGCCAGCTGACTCGGGAAGCTCGTGCTCGGGCAACAGCCCGTAGTCGGTGGCCTCCTTGGCGCCGATGAGGTGGCCCACGCCCTTGGGACGAACGGGTTCGTTGCCTTCGGGCTTCTGCTCCATGAGCAGCGACAGCACACGCGCGCGCACGACTCCAAGGCCCTTGGTCTTGCCTGACCCGAGCTGTGCATAGCCTTCGTCGAGCTCGCGGAGCGCGCCGAACAACAACCCGAGCTGCCAGGCCTGGAAGTTCTCCAGGGCAGCATCGCCCCAGAATGACACACCGGCCGGGACCATCTCCTGTTCGAAGACGGCTCCGCCCTTGACGGAGCCCGACAGTCGATCGATGGCGACTCCGGGACGGATCTCGACGGTGTTGGCAGCCGTGAGGTTCCTGTGCTCCTCTTCGGTTAGGTCTCCGGTAGCCGAATGGAACGGAAACTCGTCTCGTACGGAGCACCTGCCTTTGAGCGTTGTCGAGCCAAACATCCGGCACGCGAGGCAGCTATGCTGGTGCACTGCCGGGCCGTTGTTGTCCTTGGCCAGATCCTTGCTGCGCTTGCCACAGGGATTGCTGCCCAGCGGATCGCATGCGCCCGTTGCGTCCGTGGTGCTGCGAAGCTGTGCCTCGATGGTGGAACGTAGTACTCCCTTGAGGCTCGACCCCGGAACGAACACCGTGCGGCCGTGCAGCGCGTGCCGGGTACGTATGCAGACGAGCTCGCATCCTGCTGGATCGAGGCCGATGTCTCCGGCTCGAATCGAAAGCGGGGTCACGGTGGTGAGCTCCATTCTGACGAGGGCGCGGTTGTAGCTAGCCTTGAACATGGACGCCGCCTTTCACCTCGGACGCCAATGCGGCCCGCCACATGCGCATGGCTTCGGCAATTCGTTCCCCGTCCAGGACCTCCGGCTCCCGCCCTTCGAGCAGGCTCTTCGCGGTGAACCTGAAGATGCTTTCCCACGTCAGCGTCGCGCGTCCGAGGCCTCGTGACGTGAATCCGCCGAGCGCACAGAAGCCCTCCTTGACCTGATCGAGCGCGACACACAAGAGGCCCATCAGCCAGGGCTCCGGGTTCTCCACGAAGAGCTCGAGATCGAAGGTCGTGCCCGGGGAGACGACCTCGAAATCGTACTTGAGGCGCCCTCGGGCCACTCTCCGGTCGCGGTCTATGCCCACCCCATCCCTGAGCTCGATGGGAGGTCGCCGCCTCCGCTGGGCTTCTGGGATCAGCGCATCGCTGATCCTCACGTGACTGGCCAGCAGCCTCGAGCCGAACAGGCGGCAGATGGCGCAGTGCTGGGTCACATCGACTTCGGAACGCTTCTGGTGCGGCGCCTGCACTCCACAGGCTCGTTCCGCGCTTTCGCGCTGGTCGAGCAACGGGTCGCAGGCCCAGAGTCTTGCCGTCCGGGGCTGACCCAGCGCGCGCACGAGCGACTCCGCCGTGGATCGCAGCACGCCCTTGATGCTGGCTCCGGGGATGAACGGGTATCCCTCCACGTCGCGCAGCACCGGCATGTCCGCGGCATCCACTCCCTTGCTTGCGCCCACGTGCAAAGCAGTGAGCAGGGTGAGCTGCCCAGTCCAGCGCAGCCGCTGCTCGAGGCAGTGGAAATTGGCCGGACTCGCCATCAGCGATCCCTCCGGTGCGCTTGTCCCCCCGCGCGCCCGGCCTTCCGCAAGGCATCCTGGTACGCAAACTCACGCGCCAGGTAGGTCGCGTAGAGCCGCCAGGCCTCCACCTTGGCCGGATCCTCTTCGTCGTCCGTGAGATGGAGTCCCTCGCCGTGCTTCACGAACAGCTCCTTGATTTGCGCGACCACTTCGCGCGCAAAGTCGCGACCCCACGGTGCGTTCTGCCGGTGGGCTTGGTACTTGAGGTAGTTGATGATCTCTTCGGCGCAAGAAGCCTCGGAACAAACTGCAACCAGCTTGGAGAACTGCGATCGGTCCGGCAGTTTCCAGTCTTCGTTCGAGGCTTGCTCGAACGCGCTCTCTGCCGCCAGAACCAGCAACTTCCGAAACGAGCGGAGCTTCTCTACGAGGTCGAGGCTTGGCATGAGGCCATCCTTTCCACGATGAACGGGTCGAAGCACACGAGATGTCCGAAGCCCTGGTGGGTTCGTTCGCCAGCGCCCTGGGCTTCCAGAGACCCGAGTATCTCGATGCGTCGCTTCCAGGGTTCCGGGAGCTTGGCAACGAAGACGCCGCCTGCCGCCACGGCTTGCGTCATGAACAACTCGCCCGTGCGCTGGTCCCACGTGCCCTCGACGCCGAACCTCCTGGCCTTCATGAGCCAGCCGACGTTCTGTCCGAGCCGCGGCAGGAGCGTCTCGGAGCCATCCGCGCCGTCGTGCTTGGACAGCAGCAGGGGTGACAGGAGGGTGATGGGGACGAGCCGGTCGACCTCGTCCGTCGGGAGTCCCATGCCATGGAGATGCGTCCGCAGAGCTTCGGCAAAAGAGCGGCCTCTCTCCACCAATCCCGGCATGGATGGCGCCGCAAGCAGGGTGACTGTGGATTCGCCCTGCCCGGCGGACGTGCCTCGGCCGACGAAGACGGTGCGTCCCGCAAGACCTCGAAGAAGGTGGGCAGTCCCGGGGGGGATCCGTCTAATGGGGCCTTCGAACGCGGTGCCGGGCTCGATGAGCTCCTGTGAGAAGAGCAGCTCGTCCGCTGCGGAGCTCGTCGCTCGATCGAGCGCAACCCTAGTGACCAGACGCGGCGCTACAGGCTTCCGGCTGCCGCGCGTGCCCGACGCGGCGCGGAGCGGCTCCGAACAGCTCGGACAGCATTCGCGTTTGCGAGCGAGCCGTTCCACGGCGCGTGCCTGGTCGGGCGTGACCGCCAACGCTGCCGCAATGCGGTCCAAGAGCGTATCGACCACGGGATGTTCTGAAGGCCTGGCCTTGCAGGCCGTAGCTGTCACCGGCCACGGCGCGGCGAGCGTCGCGGGCTGGGTGCCGCGCTGATCCGTGGGGTAGAGGAAACCGAACGCCGCCCCGGCCTCCGCCACTAGGTCCTGAAAGGCCTGATCATGGTCGGGATCTGGTAGGGCGCGGGCGAGCGCGAAACCGATGGCACCGCGGAGCATGGAGCCCGGGATCTCCGGCCGACATTCACGGTGGTTCGATGCTTGGGCCACTCCGCCGATCGCTGCCGGTGCACGGGTCTCGAGCCGAAGCCACAGGGTTTCCAGGTGGGTCTCAGGTTCGGCTGAGCCCGAGGCCCGCCGGGCCTCGGCAGGAGCGGCCGCTTCCCTGCGGAGCACCTTGAGCTCCACTCTCGCGTAGCCGCGGCTCCGACCGCTGCCGATGTGCGTCGTGGCCCTGGCTGCGGCGCAGAGGTCGCGGAAGGACGCCTCGTCGAGCACCTGGCCGTGAGCCCCCAGAGTCAACCCCTGAACGTCGGGCACGATCCGCTCGAACAGCAGGTCCTCCTCGGCGCTCCGGCGCGATCGACTGATGGAGACGCCGGGTCGCTCGCTCCACGAACACCTCGGCGCGGCCACCGTGGCCGCACCGAGAACCAGAGACGAGAACGCCCTTTCGCCAGGCTCGATACTAGACCGCTGATAGCCGAACAGGCGGCAGGCGCGGCACGGACTGCCATCATCGAGGCTGCACAGCGTGGGAGGTTCCGGGCTTCCCGGCGAGCGGCCTGTTCCACCCTGGCAGGCCACGATGCCCGCTCCGCGGAGCAGTGCCTCGAGGCTCTCGCGAAGCGCGCCCCGCAGAGCAGTGGCCGGGATGAGCGGACGTCCTTCGATATCGCACGCGTACCGGGAATCAACGCCCTCGGGAGGAGCGGAGTAGCCTCCCACCAAAAGGGTTCCGGCCGGGAAAGTCGCGTGGATCTCGAACGGAATCATCCGTGTGCCCTCGATCCGGCGCAGCGTTGACGCTGACGTTCGAGGCCCGCCAGACAGACGAGCCGCTCGTCCGGGAGCGCCTCATCCACTTGCGAGCGACTGCGCCAATCACGACCGATCTGCTGGAACCACTTCTGCCATGGCGCGCTCCGTGCGACCTGGTAGCGAAACAGGTTGCGCCGTTCTACGTCATCCAGGTCTCCGGTTCCGATCAGCCGCGCGAGCTGGCTTGCGGGAATATCCGCCAAGGCGCTTGCCCTACGTCGAAGGTCGGACCACTTGGCTCCCGGGATCTCCTCCGCCCAGCAGTGCTGCCGGCCCTGGGTCAGCTCGTTCCCTGACGTGAGCACGGCAAGATCGAATGCCGACCGCGCCCCGTCTCCACCGCGGCAGATGGACTTGGCCGATTTCTCGTAGTCATGCGCATACTCCAGTAGGCGAGACGCCGGATAGTGGAACGGGGCGACGACAGCGCCCACGCCAATCCCGACGCGTTGGAGGCTGCTTCTGAGCTTGTCTCCGAGCAGGGTGACCAGCCCAGATGAGGCGCGCGTTTGCTCGTGCACCTTCTGTGCGAGCAGCGTGACGTAGTCGAGCAGAAAGTCAGGCGCCAGGAAGAGCAGGATGTCATCACCGCCCGTCACGAGTGAGATGCGGGGCGCCTCGGGGATCTCGCTGAGCGCAGCTTCATGCGCTCCCCGAAACACCGCATCCACGACTTGGCTCGCTGCTGCCATTTCCATCAGCGAGCCGACCTCCGCGAAAAAGACGCCCATGCTGTTGCCGTCGGCCGCTATGGCCGCAACACGCCCCCCCAAGGCCAGATCCTCGAGAGTCTGCCCCTGCTCGTGCCTGGTGCGAGCGCGCGTGCCTCCGCGTTCGACCGAGTCGTCGCAACGAGCGCAGATCGAGTGCGCTTCGGCGCCCGGGGGTCGTCGCGTGGTACTGGCAGCCCGAACCCGACAGTACGCACACTGCTCGGCGCGCGACCGGGGCAGGGGCACCCTGGGCGGCGGTGCTTCATCCTTGGCGTTCTTGAGCCGAAGGCGCAGCAGGGCCAGCGAATCGCTCTCCCTGGCGGGGTCGAGCCGGGCCGTGGCGCAGGCAAGCACGCCGCCATGGGTACGGTCCGCGTACTCGCGCACGAGCGTATCGCGGGCCATATCCGCTGCCGAGCTGCCTTCTACCAGCCAGACACCACGGCCACCGCCTCCGAAGATCGATCCGGGACGATCGCGCGCCCAGGTATCGAAGGCCGATACCATCGCGCTCGCGCCGCACATGGCCACCGGACGGCTGCTTGCGGTAATGAGCTCCTGGATCCCATTGGCATCGAATCCGACGAGAAACGGGTCCCCTTCGGCCGCGCGACGAGCCGCTCGGATCCGGTCCTTGAGCTGCTGAGGGGCCTTTTCGTTCGTCATCGTTTCTGCGTCGTTCAGCGGCAAGCCTGGGTTGCTGTAGCGACCTCGACGCGGTTCGGAGGCGCGCCGGTCACAATGGGCGCGCCATACCGTCCGTTTCCGCGTTGATTCGCGCCCGCAAGTCGCGTCCTACCCTCCCGCCGCCGGACTCGGCGCAGCCGCCTCGGCCGCTGCAACCGCAACGTCGCCGCCGTCGTCGTTTTCCTCCGCGGAGCCCCCGCGTTGCCTGGGGAAGAAGGCCCGGACCAGGGACTTCTTGCCGGGGTAGATCACCAGGAGCGCCCCTTCATTGCGTCGCAGCTGCCGAACCAGATCGGCGCGCAGCAGCCGCTCCTTGCCGAACGCCATATCGTGGGCCTGGTGAGCGTCAGCCAGGGCCTTCTCCGCGGCGATCATCTTACCCGCGAGCTCGAGCAGCCTACTCGCGTGTTTCTCTGCGAGCGCGGGCAGGCGTTCGCGCATTGCCGTGACCATCTGTTCGACTTTGCGCGACTGCGCCGTGCCCCTGAGCGCCACCACGGCCACGAGACCATCGGGGAACACGGCTCGGTACTCGGTCGCGCCACGGTCCTTCTGGACCAGCGTCAAGAGCTCGAGCTCCAGCGCGCGGCAGGCCTGATCGAGGTCGAGATCGGCCCTGTCCAGCAACGCTCTGGCCATGGTTTCCTGATCGGCGGTTTCGAGCCGCACGAGCCACTGCGCCTTGAGAGCGTCCACCAGCTCTTTCGCGGGAGCTGCGAGCGCGGTGGTCGCAGGATCCGAGCTGGTCATGGCGATATGATATCGAGCGGCACTGAGCAACCGCTCCGTCGAACTGTTCTCGGAAGGAATCGGCATGTCACTACCCCGGCGGTCGGTGCAACAGGCTCAAGCTCCCCGGGCAGCACCGACCGTTGGCCCCGCGAAGCCGGGTTCGAGACTAGTCCGCCCACGGCGGCGCGGTCAACGACGAGGATCACGCAGCGTGGCAGCTCAGGCGCAAGGAGCGGGACGCGTCGAGCGGTCCCGGGGCAGCAGGCGGGCGACGCGCCGACGCGTCCGGGCCGCGTTCTTGGATCGCGAAATCCAGCGAAAACCGATCGAGCACGCATTTTGCGCCGCGTTCGAGGCCCGGCCACGCCGGCAACGGACGGTTTCGCAGACGCAAAACGCCACGACGGCGCGTCGTCGCGGCGTTTTGGGCTCCGCGAGTGTGCGTCGGCTGCGTTCGGTCCCGATTCTGGAATTCGCAAACCGGATCCGTGCCTCGTGCCGAAGCCGTTTCGAGAATCGAAAACGCCGCACGGGCGCGCCGCCGGTACGGCGCTGAAGCGAAAAACGCGTCTCGGTCCCGCGAAATCGGGAGAGTTGGCGCAATGGGCCTGACCCGACTCCTGCTCCTCCCATCGGACGCTGGTCCGGACCTCTAACCCGCCCCGGAGTGGGCCGGCTCGATCCGGCGCCTTTGCCATGGGAGGCCCGGCGGCCTAGGCTGGGAGCATGGCGACTTCCGAATACGTCTTCGACGCGGATGACCCGCGCGCTCCGACCGAAGCGCAGTGGGCGGCGCTGTCGCCCGCCGAGCGCCAGCGCGTGGTCGACCAGCTTCCGTCCGAGATCCCGCGACAGACCGCCCCGGAAGGAGACCGGCACCGCATCCCCAAGGAACGCGCCACTCAGGCCCTCGGCGAGTTCTTTCGCAGGCAGGGGCGCCGCGTGTACCTTTCCGCCGAGCTGCCGATCTACTACCCAGGGGAACGCTGGTTTGCGCCCGACGTCATCGCTGTCCTCGACGTCGAGCCCTACGAGCGAGAGAAGTGGGTGGTCGCCAGCGAAGGCAAGGGGATCGATCTCGCGCTCGAGATCACGCTCTCCGGGAGCCGCAGAAAGGACTTGGTCGACAACACCGAGCGCTATGCGCGGCTCGGGATCCCGGAGTACTTCATCCTCGATCTTCACAGCCGGCGCATCATCGGGCATCGCCTCGAACCCGGTTCCCGCAGCTATGCCGCCATCGTGCCGCAGGCCGGACGCTGGGCGTCCGAGGTGCTGGGGCTCGATCTGGTGCTCGAGGGTGGACGGATCCGCTTCTTTCTTGGCACGGCAGCCTTGCTCGAGGCCGACGAGCTCATCGGGCGCCTGTCCACCATGGTCGATACTCTGGTGGCCGAAAAGGAAGCGTTGGAGCAGCGAGCCAGCTCCGCCGAGGAACGTGCGGAGCGCCTCGCGGCTCGGTTGCGCGCGCTCGGCGAGGATCCCGACGCGTAGCGGCTCGCTGCTGTCGCACACCGTTCTGGGGCCAACTCCCTAAGACAGGGCCGAGTCAAGCCCACCGAAAATCGACAGCTACTCTGGCGGTTTCGCCATCGCACCGGTCCCAGGTTGGAAGTCGCCGTCCGCTTCGGGTAGATTGTCGCGTATGGAGCGCCGACACGCGACGCTGGACCGCATCACCTTCGACCCGGAGCAGTGTGAAGGTCGGGCGTGCATACGCGGGCTTCGATTTCCCGTGGCCTCGTTGCTCGGCTATCTGGCGGCGGGCATGACGGCAGAGCAGATACTGGCCGAGTGGCCCGAGCTCGAAGAGGCCGACATCCGCCAAGCGCTCGCGTACGCCGCATGGACTGCGGGCGAGCGAGTGCTCGATGTCGCGTGAAGCACGGAGATGCTTTTTCTGCTCGACATGAACGTTCCTCCGTCGCGCTGCGACACTCTCGGACGCATGGGACATGAAGCAGTCCATGTGTCGCGACTGGGGCTGTCGGCTGCGACCGACGAGGCCATCGTCCACGCGGCTCGCGATCGGAACGCGGTCGTGATCACGAACGACCTCGACTTCACCCGGATCCTGGCCGTAGAGGGCACGGCGCATCCCTCGCTCGTTCTCTTTCGGCTCGGGAACGCTACACCGAACCAGCTTTCAGCGATGCTTGAGCGCCATCTCCCGTCGATATCCGGACCGCTGCGCCGTGGAGCCATTGCCGTTATCGAGGAACGCTCCGTTCGTGTGAGGACGCTGCCCGTAGGCGAGCGGATCGATTCGTAGGGGAACGGGGGTTGTCTGTCCGGCGCGTCGATGCGCTGACTCACGGGGCGCGCGAGCGGTCGCGAGCGACGTGGGTGCCGCTACGCGTGTGAGGTGCTGCGCCGCCACGCGCACGTGGCCGCGACTTGCGAGGGCGGGAGACTTGAACACCCGTGCCGGAGTCTCAATCCGCAGCCACGCGCACGTGGCCGCGACAAATCGCGGCAAAGTCGGACGCGGCAATGAACATGTCTCAATCCGCAGCCACGCGCACGTGGCCGCGACATCAAAAAGCTCACGATGGACGCAACGGCCAGTCTCAATCCGCAGCCACGCGCACGTGGCCGCGACCCGCTCAACAGGTCCTGAAACACGAGCCGCTGAGTCTCAATCCGCAGCCACGCGCACGTGGCCGCGACTTTCAACGGCATGTCGGAGCAGACGAAGACGACCTCGTCTCAATCCGCAGCCACGCGCACGTGGCCGCGACCCGCCGCGGTCGTTGGAATGGTGATCGCCTACGTGGTCTCAATCCGCAGCCACGCGCACGTGGCCGCGACCCGGATGCCGCGAAAGACACAGAAACCAGCGAACAGTCTCAATCCGCAGCCACGTGCACGTGGCCGCGACTATCAGAGATGCCTACGGAACCCAGAGACATGTCTCAATCCGCAGCCACGCGCACGTGGCCGCGACCAGCCCGAGCTCACGGTCGACGACTGCCTCGAGTCTCAATCCGCAGCCACGCGCACGTGGCCGCGACTTCGGAAATCACGCTCAATCAGTCTGCGGAGTTCGGTCTCAATCCGCAGCCA
>JAFGIS010000665.1 GCA_016929495.1 Polyangiaceae bacterium
AAGGCGACGCCGAAAACGCACCCTCGCCCGCCGAGGGGTGCGTTTTCGGCGTCGCCGCCGCGGTTGGCAAACTGATTGGTGCTCTAGGAACAGGTGGGCGGACTGGCTGCCGCACACCAACGCGATCGGTCCGCTACGTAGGCCATGACGCTCGACGGCTGTCTTGGTCAAGGCCGTAGCGCGTTCGATCCGCCGCCAACGGGTTCGCCGGTTTTCCTGAGCGTCCACGGCGTCGAGGCTGGCTGGAGTAGCGGGTACCTCGCGCGGCGACCGTCCTCGACTCGTGAACGAGTTGTCGGCGGGCTCCGGCGCATCAGCCAGCACAACCTATCAGGTCCCCGTTCGGTCTCGGGCCTTCGGAGCCGCCGCCGACATCGCCCGGAGTCTGCGCTCCCCGGGATCAGGGACAGACCTGCACGGATGTTTCAGCCTTCGACACGGGTCCGGACGGTCAAGAGATCACGGTTCAAAGCAACGGTTGTCTGATGGTCAGGGACGCGCGCCCACAGGACGTCGGGAGGCGGCACATCCTCCGCTGGCGCCGACGACGCGGGCAGACATCGGATGGATGCGGGTTGACGCCGATCACCTGACGCGGACGCCCGGGACCTTCGGCTGCGCGAACAACCGAGTGTGCAGAGCCACGTGCAGGGCTTGCCGGTGCTTCCAGCGCGGCTCGTTTTCTGGATCCGAGCTGAAGAGAGCGCCGCTGTCGCGTCCCAGGAAGCGGCGCGCCACCCGTTCGTTGCTCGCGGCGTGCTGGCGCATGATCTCGCAGGCAAGGTCGTAGGGCATGGAGCGGCCCTTGGCCTCTGGCAGAAAGCGCTGTGAAAAGCCGAACACGAGCTGGGCGATCCTACGGTGGTAGTAGTTGCGCAAGCGTGGGTTCACGAAGGTTCGCTTGAACTCGAGCAACTCGGGAGCGAGCCGGGGATTCCGGTCGGGAACAGCGCGTAGACCGGTCAGGTCACCGATTCCGATCAGCGGCATGAAATCCTGGACGATGTCGCCCTGGTGAAGCTGCGCCGGTTCGAAGACCCGGACCACCAGGTTCCTCTCGCCGAACAGCCGCGCCCAGAATTCGAGTTGCCTGGCGTAGTCGGCACGGCCCGCGGCGATGCCGCCCGCGACGTACTCGGAGAGCGCGCGCGTCTCGGAACCCGCCTTGACCTCCTGATTGTGCATCGCTTCGTACCAGTGGTCTTGGCGCCGCACATACACGATCACGCGAACGTCGAAGCCGGAAAGACAACCCTTGAGCGCATCTTCCCGCTCTGGGTCCGGGGACAACGGCAATCTCGAGAAGCCTTCGGCGCTGATCAGGACCCGTTGCGAAGGGTCCGCCTCGAGTTGGGGCACCATCTCGGCCTGCCAGTACGCCGGGAGTCCGCGAAACCGCTTGGACTCGAGCCCTGCGAGAACACGCTCCGCGAACAGGCGGTGATTGATGCTGGTACCCGTGGAGCGCTCCAGGCGCAGGCCCGGATACAACACGCCGCGCTCGACCAGCCAACTGCGATTGCCGGCACAGACCGCCTGCAGCGTGGTGGTCGCGGTCTTGTACGTGCCGACGTGTAGAAACAGCTGGCGCATTCGGGCTTCGAGGATTCACGAAGCTATCCTCGTCCCCACCGGAAGGCAAGCGAGGGGGGCCAGAGCGGCACAGGCGGCGGGTCGAGGGGCCTTCGCCGCACGGGCTGCGGCATCCCCCTGGTGCAGCCGAGTGGGTTGAACGTCGGGGCGTGCATCACTTTCACCGCAGATCGGAGTGCAGCCGTGCGGCGATGCGCTAGCCTTGCCTCATGACGGCGACAGCTCCCCACGTTTCCGATGAGCTGCCTCTCCTCGAGGCCGTCAGCTGGTACGACCGCCGGCCGCGGGAGCTCTCTGCGCGGGAGATGGCCAGCCTCTATGAGGCTGGATGGCGTCTTCGTGGAGTGGCCTGCGAGCCTACGGAGCAGGAGCGCGCCTGGATCCGTTACCTGGTGGGGCGCTTCGGGAGCACCATTGACCCCTGAACGGCCGGAACACCGACGGGTCGCTTCTTTGCTCGAAGCCCTGGGTGAAGCCCGCCTGGCCGCGAGTGCCCGGTGCAGGAGATTGGGGTGCTAGGTCCCGCGACAGTGATCGTCCTCGCCAATGGCGCCTCCCACACCGTCGAGCTTGGCGCTCGCGCAGGTTACTTCGAGCGGTTCGTCGCCATTGCGTTCGACCCGTCGTGGAACGTGGAACACCGCGCCGCCATTTTCGCAGTGATCATCGGGGTGCTCTTCATTTCGGGCTTCGGCGTGCCTCTGCCCGAGGACATTCCGCTCACTCTCGCAGGCTTCACCACCACCGTGCAGGCCAATTTCGAGCTCAACGCCGGCCGGCTGCTCACGACCTTCCTGATCGTGTCCATCCCCATTCTGCTTGGCGACCTCATCGCCTACGGACTCGGCCGGCGCTTCGGACTCGGACTGCGTGACCGCGTCGGCGTCCTTCGCCGCCTGCTACCACGCCGTAGGCTGACCCGCGTGCACGCGTGGTTCGAACGCTACGGTGCTTTCGCGGTCTTCTTGGGACGCCAGGTCGCTGGGCTGCGGTTCGTGGCGTTCTTCACGGCCGGCGCGATGCGTGTCCCGTTGCCGAAGTTCGTTGCCTTCGATTCCCTGGGCTGCGTGGTCAGCGTGCCGATCTGGCTGACCCTCGGCGCCCTCGCGTCGCGCCACGGCCAGGCCTGGCTGCGCGGTGCAACCAGCGACGTGAGTCGTTCGATGCTCCTCGCGGTGATCCTGGTCATCGCCACGTTCGTGCTGGTCACCCTCGTCCGCAACGGTCGCGAGAGGTCCTAGTGCCGCGTTTCGATTGAAGCGATGGGGGGTTCGGCGCGCTCGCCCGGGCCTGAGCCCTGGTCTCATCTCGGTTTGCGGTCGGTGTCCGTGGAGGCGCCGGGAATCGAAGACGGGCGGCGCGATCCGTAACGTCCCGGAATGTGTCGGTTTTCCACGTGGAGCATCGTCGGGCGCGTCGCTCTGCGTACCGAAAAGTCAGGGAGGTGCCTGAGTGGACGAGTAGCGGGGTGGTGCGAGCAAGGGTAGGATAGATAGTACGATGGACACGGCGAGAACAAAACTGAGCATCACCTTGGATCCCGACATTGTGAGGGAGATCGATCGAGCGGTACAGATGCGAGTCGCGGGCAGCCGTAGCGCGGTGATCGAGAAGTGGCTACGACGAGCATCGCGTCTTGACGCTGAAGCACGGTTGCGCGAAGCGACCATCGCGTACTACGAGTCGCTCTCCAAAGCTGACGTGGCAGACGACATGGCGCTCAGTCGGGCGTCCTCCAAGGCCGCCCGACGGGTCGCTCTCGATGAGTAGGTTTGCCCTTGCCTGCTGAAGCACCGCACCGACGCGGCCATCTGTACTGGGCAACACTCGACAAGCGGCGCCCGGTGTTGGTCGTCTCCCCCGACTATCGTAACGAACGAGCCAGCGATATGATCGTGGTGCCTGGTTCAAGCGTTGTCCGGGAGGCTCCCACGCATGTCATGCTTCGCAAGGGCGAGGGGGGTGTTTCCGCGCGGACCGTGTTGAAGTGCGAACAGATCCTGACCCTTCCGACCGTTGATGTCGGACGCAAACCGCTGGGGCCAAATGTCTCGGCCCGGCGCATGGCCGAGGTTGAGCGCGCCATACTCCGGGCGATCGGAGTTCCAGTGCCCGATTTCGAGTAGGTGCGGCGGGAGGCCTGGAGAGCCCGTGTTTCCTGCTCCGCGACAACGACGCGGTCTTCGGTCAGTTTCGCGACCCGGCGCGGCAAGAAGGGTCGCCGCTATCGCTGCCACGTTCGGGGTGCAGAACATCGGGGTGGCCCGATGGGGGTGGCGCGGTTGCCGTGTGCGTGATCGGCGGCCAGCACCGCGACCGTAGCGTGGCGGTGTGAGGTTCGGACGGCGACGGCAGCCAGCATGCGACAAGAAGTCCTGGGCCAACCTGATTCAATACCACTCCTCTCGGCAGAGTGGGCAAGAGGCTCCGACGCCGCAGCGGCAATACTCTCGGTAGTTCTCCTCGGTGTCGCCGCAGACGACCCCGGTCTCCGCGATCTCTTCGTCGGTGCCATACACACACATCACACATTCGGGGTAGGCACACAGCGAGCAGAGTTGTCCTCGCATGCTGACGCAGGAGGGCACCCAATCCGGCCAGTCCGATCGCGGATCGCCGCCGGTACCTTCTCCCCCCGCTCCACCGGTGGAGCTCCCGCCAGATGCGCCCCCGCTGCCGGCAGTTGCCCCGCTGCCACCGGTCGGGGTGCCACTGCTGCCACCGGCGGGCGTGCCGCTGCTGCCGCCGGTTTGCTGGCCGCCGCTGCCGCCCGAGCCGGCAGTGCCACCGGTTTCGGACCCGGCAGTCCCACCCGATGACGGGCCGCCGCTACCTTCGGGCTGCGATCCGGCGATCCCCCCGGAGCCACCGGACCCGCTCGAAGCTCCAGTGCCGCCGTCGGCTGTCCCGCCTGTGCCGCCGCCGTCATCGTCGTCGCCGCCGCATGCCGACGCCACCACTGCGATGGCCAAGCACACACCCACGATGGAGCGGGACCGCCTCATCTTCGTCAGTCTCCGACGGATGTCCTGCTCGCCCTGAAAGACAGACCCGCGGTGTTCACCGGAAGGCTGGAGGGATCGGTGGTTCATCCCTTCATCCGCCGCGCACTCCGGCCTCGATTCAGTTCTCGGCGGTCGTGTAGTGCTCAACAAGTCTGCCCTTGCGGAAGATGGCTTAGCCCCTCCACCCCATCAATTGCTCCCACGTCTCCCCGGGGGAGCAGAAGTACCAAACCTCGTCTCCCGGTTGGACGTTTGCCTTGAACCTTTCCCATTCCCTTCCGCCGGGTTTGTCGAACGCCGTCCTTCCCGCCTCAACGTCCGTGATGGTGACCACCTGAATCTTCCAGCGGAAAATCAGGTCTTCGTCCGAGCCTCTCTCGACTTCCGCTGGTGTCCTTGCTCCGGCTCCCGATTCTGGCGGCTGTCGGGATGGGACCGGCCCGTCCGCCTCGGGTGGGGCCGAAGCTTGTTCGCCCGGCCTTGGCACTTGGACGCTGTCGGCACTGGTCACCGACGCCGAGGAGGTCTCGCCGGCGCATGCTCCAACCGTGCCGAGAGCCACCAGAGCCACAAATGCCCCACTGACGTCCATCAAGAACGATCCTATCAGGGAGCCGCGACGGGGGATGAGCGGCCCCTGGCCCCGGGTCACACACCCGGGTCCACCCAACCCGGCGGCTTGACGCCCCCAACCCCACGCCGGTCAGGGACCCGAGTCAGGGACCTCGTTTTGGTGATCCGGAAAAGCTATGCTGTAATTACGGGTTGCGGGGTGGAGGCGCCGGGAATCGAACCCGGGTCCGCAAGGCGTCCAGTCAACCTTCGTTCACGTGCGTAGCCGTTGGT
>JAFGIS010000666.1 GCA_016929495.1 Polyangiaceae bacterium
GAGGGGCAACGCAAGGCGCCAGAAAGCAAGCCAAGCGCTGCGCCTCCAGGCGCGCGCAAGACGGTCCATCAGCCGAATTTAGATGCGGTTGCCCTGCCGCAACAGCCCGGCAAGACCGGCGATTCGCGCCTGGTCTTCCTCGGCGGCAGCCGCCACAAGCGCCAAGCCCGTTCGGGCTTGCGGAACTGGCTGGCGCTATCGCGGGAACTCGTAGCGGGCTGGCTGCTCGCCCTCGACTCGGATCGCCAGACGGTGCGCTTCGATGTCGACGACGGCGTAGGTGCGTGCCGGACGGCCCGGAGCGTCGTCATCGACGTTCTCGGTCAGGCTCTGGAAGGTGACGTAGGGGATCCCCGCGACCACGGCCAGGTGGTTCCAGTGGACGTGTCCGTTGAGCACGGCGATGACCTTGCCGCTGCGCTCGATGATGCCGCGGGCCTCGGCGCGTTCGGCGACGAAACAGATCTCCGGCGTCTTGGCGAACCAGTGGTTGCCCTCGAGATCCATCGGGGCCAGGGGATGATGGATCAGCACGACGCAAGGCAGCCGAGCCTCGCCGAGATCCTGCGCCAGCCAGCCGAGCTGCTCGGTGGGCAGCCGGACCTCGTGAGCCCGCCAGTGCAGCGAGCGGAGCACGGTGAAGTGAACGCCGCCGATGTCGCGGCTGTAGTAGAGCGGCCCTTCGTGTCGCCAGAGTGACCGCAGCGTATCGTCGTCCAGGTTGACCGATTCGTGGTTGCCGGCCACGTGCAGCACCGGGGCGCGCAGCCCCGACATCACATCGAGGAACATCTCGTAGGCGGTGCGATCCGAGGCAACGTTCTCGTCCTCGAGTACGTCGCCGAGGTTCAGCACGAGCTCGGGCTGGTCGACCTCGTTCATTCGCCGGACGAACTCTCTGAGCAGCGGGGGAGCCAGATCGGAGAGCTTGCGCAGCTTGCCCGCGTGCCATGCTCGTGGGCCAAAGTGGACGTCCGTGATCAGTGCGACCCGCATGGCGGCGGGGTCTACCCCGAGGTCCTTGCCGCCACAAGCGAGCCGGACGCGCTACGCACAGAGCTGGATGGGGGGCCGGAACGCGAACGGGCTACCGCTCGGCCCCGACGAGCGTCTGGCGGGCGATGCCGAGACCCCGGGCGCCGTACTCGACGACGTCGCCGGGTCGCAGATAGCGCGGCGGGTTTCTGCCGAGCCCCACGCCCGAGGGCGTCCCCGTGCTCAGTACGTCGCCGGGAACCAGCGTCATGAATTCGCTCGTGTAGCTCACGAGGCAGGCCACGTCGAAGATGAGGTCCCCGGTCGAGGCGTCCTGGCGGAGCTGGTCGTTGAGCTTCAGCCACAGCCTGACGTCGCACGGATCGATCTCGTCCGGCGTGACCAGGTAGGGCCCGAGCGGAGCGAAGGTGTCGGCGCTCTTGCCCTTGGTGAATTGACCGCCCCGCTCCCGTTGGAACTCACGTTCCGAGTAGTCGTTCATCAGTAGGTAGCCGGCGACATGGTCGAGAGCGCGATCGCGCGTCACGTAGCGCGCCCGATCACCGATGACCAACGCGAGCTCCACTTCGTGGTCGGTCTGCTTCGAGCCACGCGGAATGACGACCGGATCGAACGGACCCGAGACCGCGCTCGGCGCCTTGAGGAACAGCACCGGCTCACTCGGCACCGGGGCCTCGGTTTCCTCGGCGTGAGCCCGGTAGTTGTGCCCCACGCACACGATCTTGCTCGGCCGCCGGATCGGCGCCCCGAGGCGCGCCGCAGCCGGCGCCTGGGGACAGGAGCCGGAATGTCGACTCAACCAGGCGCTGAGCCGCTCGGGGCCACGGCTGCCGAAGAACGCCTCGTCGTAGTCCTCGCCGAACGCCGACACATCGAGCAGGGTGCCGTCTTGCCTGAACAGCCCGGGCTTCTCTGCCTCGGGCGGCCCGAAACGAACCAGTCTCATGCTCGACTCTACTCGGCTCGCACGACGTGCCAGGTCTTCTTGCCGCGTCGGACGAGCAGCATGTGGCCGTACAGCAGCCAATCGAGGGTGACCACGCTGTCGAGCCGTGTGTGCTGCCCATTGACGAGCACCGCATTGGAAGAGAGCAGCTCGCGTGCCTCGCGTTTGCTCTTGGCGATACCCGTGTCCACGAGCAGGTCGATCAACGGCCGACCCGTTGCGCCGAGCGAGTCCCTGGCCACCTTGGCGGAGGGAGCGGCTGCGAACGCCTCTTCGACCGCGCTCTGGGGCAGTCCGGCTACGTCGCCGGAGAACAGGGCGCGCGTCGTCGCTTCGGCCTGCAGGCGCGCATCCGTGCCGTGGATGAGCGCGGTCAGATGGGCGGCGAGCGCCGTGTGGGCGATGCGCCGGGACGGATCGTGCTCGTGCTCGGCCAACAGCTCCGCGATACGGTCGTGCCCGAGGAGCGAGAACGCCTTGAGATACCTGGGCACGTCGGCATCCGGCGTGTTGAGCCAAAACTGATAGAACGCGTACGGTGAGGTCCTGTCCGCGGTGAGCCAGATCGCGCCGGACTCGGTCTTGCCGAACTTGCCGCCGTCGGCCTTGGTCACCAGGGGCGCGGTGAGGCCATACGTCTCCACGTGGTGCACGCGGCGGATCAGGTCCACGCCTGCGACGATGTTGCCCCACTGGTCGGACCCGGCGACTTGCATGCTGACTCCGAGGTTGTCGTGGAGCCACAGAAAGTCGTACGCTTGGAGCAGCGCGTAGCTGAACTCCGTGTAGCTGATACCCTGTTCGCGGTTGTTCAGCCGCTCGCGGACGGTGTCCTTCTGGATCATCGCGTTGACCGAGAAGTGCTTGCCGATGTCGCGCAGCGCCGCAACGAAGCCGAGCGGCGCGAGCCAGTCCGCGTTGTTGACCAGGCGGGCGGCATACTGGCCCGAGAAGTCGAGCAGCCGTTCGAAGATGGGCCGCTGGCCCGCGATGTTCGCCTGTACGTCTTCGAGCGAGAGCAGCGGACGCTCCGCGCTCTTGCCCGACGGGTCTCCGATGAGCCCGGTGGCGCCGCCCATGAGGGCCACCGGGCGGTGCCCTGCGCGCTGCATTCGCACGAGAAGCAAGAGCGGGACCAGATTGCCGACGGTCAGGGAATTCGCCGTGGGATCGAAACCGCAATACGCCGAGCGGCTCTGCTCGAGGTGCGTTCTGAGTCCGTCGGTGTTGGTCGCCTGGTGCAAGATGCCTCGCCAGGCCAGGTCATCGAGAAGGTGCATGGTGCGGGTGGCATAGTACCTCGCGCGCGTCGACGCGACCGATGGCGCAGTGCGGCGAGGTCAGCCGTCGAGCCGGTGCTGCCTGTGGACGCAGGACCGCGGCTGTGTGCTGCGTGCTCCGGGACAAGAACCGTTGACGAATTCCCGGAAAAGTCGAGGAAATTCACGAGGCCCGGCGCCGTCTCACCGGGCAGCATACGGGCAGCATACGGGCAGCATAGTAGTGAATTTGTACTGGCGTTCACGCCGGGACAAGGCGTATCTTCAATGATTCGCGTTCCCGATTGAGTGGATGGACCGCGGCCATTTGCCCCCGGCAGGCAAATGCGAAGAGCCGACTTGGGACTCGAGGTGGACGGAGCAGGGTGCAGCACACGACAGCCGAACGCTAGCGAGGTCAGAGCATGAGTGCGTCGACGGTAGGCGACCGTATCGGAGGACCCCGGAGCACAGGGTCCGATTCTGCGTTCGATTCGCCGCAGGTGATGTGCGCGAACACCAGCGAGCACGACGAGTACTTCGTGGTGTTTCACCGTCTGCCCACCCCGGTGATCCTCCTGGACGAACGCGGAACCATTCGGTCGCTCAACCACGAAGCTCTGAAGCTCGCGCTCGGCTCGAGTCCCGAGGACGCGCTCGCTCGTCGCGAGCGTGCAGGGGGGGAACTGCCAGCATGTTCCGTGCGCGGATGCGCACTACGAGCCTGCTTTCCCTGGCTGCCCGAAACGAACGGCCTTCTGGCGAACCAAGCCGAGGGGCGGAGGTTCGAGTGCACGTTGCAGGACGAGCAGGGCCAGCGTTGCTTCGACGGGCACGTACTACGACTCTCGGGCTCGACCGGAGAACCCACCGGAAGTGTCATCGTTCTCGATGACGTGACCGAGCACAGGGCTCTGGTGGAGCGTTTGGATCGGCTGGCGCGAACCGATTGCCTGACGGAGACGAACAACCGGCGTCGCTTCCGTGAGCTCGCGCAGCAGGAGACGCTGCGCGCCTGGCGCTACTCACGCAACCTCAGCGTCTTGGCCATCGACGTGGACCATTTCAAAGAGGTGAACGACCGATACGGTCATGCGACGGGCGACGAGCTTCTGGTCGAGTTGGCGCACACGATGTCCGCCACGCTGAGGGTCAGCGACACGCTGGCTCGAATGGGCGGGGAGGAGTTTGCGATCCTGCTTCCGGAAACGGACAACGAATCGGCCGTTGCCGCGGCCGGCAGAGTCCTGGCCCGTGTGGGACAGCTGATCGTCCATACGCTCAACGGTCCCCTGTGCGCCACGGTGAGCATCGGTGTCGCGACGCTCACCGCAAGGGACCGGAGCCTCGACGACCTCCTGAATCGGGCGGACACGGCCATGTATCGGGCCAAGGCGCTCGGCCGCAACTGCGTCGTAGCCGCGCCGTCCGGTTGCGGTGCGCTCGACGCGAGCTCGGCCGCTCGGCTCCGGATCAACGCGTCCGGCCCCGTCCCAGGCCCGGGCGGGAACGCGGACCGTCGCCGAGCACCGCCCTAGTGGCGTGTCTCCAAGACACGCCACACAACTAGGAACCCGTGTCCCGGCTCAGACTGCGGGCATTGTCCGCAGAACTCGACGGCTTCGCCCCGTTTGAGGCCGTTGAGTTCTGCGGCGAATCACGGAGACAGGGCCCTAGCGTCCGCCCGCACCCGCCGTGCTCGAGCCGGCCGTGCCGGGCTCGCTGCCAGCGCCGCTGGAGCCCGCATCGCCGCTGCTTCCGCCTTGGCTCGGCGTGCCACCCTCGGGCTGCGCGCCGGCTGCGCCGAGGCCCGGCGTACCTGCCGTTCCAACGCCGCCAGCGACGCCCTGAGAGCCGCCTGTGCCCTGAGAACCGGCTTCCGCCTCAGGCCCACCCGCTTCACCGGTCGCGCCGCCCGTTGCTGCAGCCCCGCCCGTGGACGGTGCGCTGCAGCCGCTCCAGACCAAGGAGCCGCGGCCCTGACGCTGGCATGTGCAGGTCTGGCCATCGGTCGTCTGACACGCCTGGCCTCTGATGGTGCAAGCTGCGCCCGGCGTGCAGTCCTCGCCGGCGCTCGAGCCGCCGCTGCCCGAGATGTCCGAGCAGTCCGTCCACACGCCTTGAACACAGGTGCATCGTTGCTGGTTCGATGTGCACGTGAACTCGGTCAGTGGGTCGCATTCGCCGCCCTCGACGCATGCGCTCGACGACCCGCCTCCGGTGCTCGCCCTCCCGCCCATCGCGGTGCGGCCGCCCGCCGAGAAGCCGCCGCTGCCCACTCTGCCGCCCGTGGCGGGGTCGCCCGAGCCGCCGCCGCCGGCCGCGGCACCGCCGCTCGGCTCCGACTGAGCTCCGCCCGTGTTCGATGCACCTGTGCCCGTGTTCGACACAGTGCTGCCACCCGAGCCGTCGCTGCTGGTGTCGCTGTCGGGCGACGTGCCTTCGGCGGAACATGCGAGCATCAGGGCTGCCGACGCAAACGCGACGGCATAGATGTTGGTCATGTGCTTGCGCATGTCATGCCCTCCATGACTCTCGCCGTGGGATCGTCCCGCTCTTGACGCCGTGCGGCAACCGCGAGCGGGGAAACGAGAACGTTGCAGTTCGTCGGTAAATGGATGCAGCGCTTCGATGACAATTCACTATTCGCATCACGGCGGGAAGCCGTGAGTCCCGCTGGTCGAACGGCCGCGGGGCCTCATGCCGGATGGTCCGCCTCATAGGTGAAAGTGTCGCGACCCGGTGGTTGTGGCTCACCTTCGGACTTGCGTGTTCTGGGACGGACTTGCCCCGGTCCTCGGAGCGCGCTTGTCTGAGCGGACCGTGGTCACGAACTGTCGATGCCGGGTCGAGCTCTCGCGCCGCGCGTTCTGCGCCGGGGCGCTCGCTGCCGTGGGCGCGATGGCATCAGGGTGCGGCTCGCGTCGTCCTGAGCGTACGGGTGCGACGCTCTGGTACAGCTACGGGGGCAGGAACCGCGAGACGCTGGAGCGGCTCGTTCGTCGCTACAACGCCGCGGAGCGTCGCTACGTCGTGCGGAGCGTTTTTCAGGGCGACTACTACGAGGGCCTGGCCAAGCTGCGCCTGGCTTTGGCAGCGCGTGCCGCTCCCGGCCTGAGCCACGTGATCGCCGAGGTCATCCCGTATCTCGATGGCGCCGGGGTCCTCCAGCCACTCGACGGCCGCGAGGGCGCGGCCGACCTCGACGTGCTGCCCGAGCTCGGCCAACGAGGGACGTGGGTCGGTGGGGCCGACCGCCGGCTCGTTGCGTTGCCGTTCAACCGCTCGACGCCTATCGCCTATCTGGATGGTGAGCTCTTCGAGCGCCATCGGCTGGGAGCACCAGCGACCTGGGACGAGCTGCGCGAGACGGCTCGCATCTTGACCGTGCGCCGGTCCGGCCGTGTCGAGAGGTTTGGCTTCGAGTGCCCGATCTCCTGGTGGTTCTGGCTCACGCTGGTCATCCAAGCCGGAGGATCCCTCGTCGAGGACGACGGAACCGTCAGTCTCGGCGGTGACGCCGGCGTGCAGGCGCTCGAGTTCTGGCAGACGATGGTGCATCGCGATCGGAGCATGAAGCCTCCTCCCGGTCGCGACGCCAACGCCAACGAGGCCGTCAACAGGGACTACCTGTCGCGCCGCGCCGCGATGATCTGGAACTCGACCGCTTTCCTCAGGTACCTCGAGGACCATGCGCGCTTCCCGGTGACGGCTGCCGCGCTTCCTCGCGGTCGGCGCCGGGGTGTGCCCACGGGCGGTACGTTCTTCGTCATGCTCGCACAGGCGCCGGACCGCGAAAAAGAAGCAGCGTGGTCCTTCCTGCGCTTCATGCTGGCGCCGGAGCAGGTCATCGAGTGGTCGGCGAGCACCGGCTACTTGCCAGTGACTCGTTCTGCCATCGACAGGCTCCAGGCTCAGGGCTACTACGAGCGACACCCCAATCATCGCGTCGCCTACGAGCAACTGCGGGTCGCTTCCGCCTGGCCGTGGTGGCCGAGCCTGCTCAGCGTCCAGCGGGAGATCCTCGAGCCGCTGATCGAGCGGGCCGTGCTCACGGGCGGCGACGCTCGACGTATGCTGAGCGAAGCGCGTGCACGGGCACTCATCGTGCGCTGAGCGGGACCCGCCGCGCCGCTATGGTTTTTGCGTCGCCGCGATCGAGCGCCGAGCAGGGATCGGGTAGAGCTCGGCCAGGATATCGTTTCGGTACAGACCCAGGGCTTCGCGCTGTACCATGAGCTCCCACAGCCGCCGCTGCGCTACTCGGCGCTGCCGATTGAACGCATCCACCCCATGCGCGAGCGCCTCGTGCCGCGATGGGTCGATGCCGTCGCTCGCAGCCGCGGCCTGGGTCTCGAGCTGATCGATGCTCTCGCCCATCGAGCGCAGTCGCTCGAGCTCGGCGAGCACGCGCTGCTCCGCCCGCCCAAGCGCCGCGGCCGCCTCTGCCATCAACTCCGCGCGGAGCGCTGCGAGCCCACCGGGCCGCGGGCCCAGCTCGGGACTCTGGGTCCAGCGCCGCACCCGCGGATGCCGGGGATCCAGAGCCTCGACCGTTCTGACGAACTCCGAAAACGGCGTCTGCACGACCAGGCAAGCGTAGTCGATCCCTCGCGAACGGCCAGCGCCGAGGTGCCGTCACAGAACTGCCCGCTCGGCCGGGACGCACCGGGCGTTTCCCAGTGCCCTCGGGGGACGCTTGCACGCAACCGGACCCTCGGAGGTTCGATACACTCCCTATCGCGTTATGGCGGCTCTCGAACCACACCTCCGCGGCCCCGGTCTTCCCGGCGGTCCGGGCTTGGACGACCCGCTCGAGGGTACGCCCTACCGCACGCTCAGGCTGCTCGGGCATGGAGGCATGGGCGAGGTGGTCCTGGCCGAGCATGCCGAACTCGGCAAACGCGTCGTGGTCAAGATGCTGCACGCGCACCTGATCGACGATCCGCGTCTGCTCGAGCGCGCTCGCATCGAGGCCAAGGCGCTTGGCCACCTGAAGCATCCGTCGATCGTGCAAGTGACTGACTTCGGGCACACACCGGCGGGCCGTCCCTACCTGGTGATGGAGCGCCTCAAGGGTTTCACACTCGCCGACGAGCTCGGGCGGCGCGGCCCGCTGGGTGTCAGCGAGTCGCTGCGGCTTGCGCGGGAGCTTCTGTCCGCTCTGGAGCTGGCGCACGGGCAGGGCATCGTCCATCGCGACATCAAGCTATCCAATCTGTTCATCCATCACCCGACGGTCGGTCCACCGGTGCTCAAGGTGCTCGACTTCGGGATAGCCAAGATCGTGCAGAGCGTCTCGGCGACGGCGCCCAAGCCCCTGAGTCTGCCCACCGAGCAGGGGGTCGTGCTCGGAACGCCACGCTTCCTCAGCCCCGAGGCGATTGCGGGCCAGGCCGTCGACCACCGCGCCGACTTGTATGCCGTGGGATTGGTCCTCTACTCCCTGCTCTGCGGCCGCGGGCCGTGGGACGACGAGAAGCGTGATAGCTTCGTGCTCGTGGCGCAGGTTCGGAGCAAGCCGCTGCCTCCGTCCGTTTGTGCCAAGCAGGTGATCGGGGCCGAGCTCGATCGCGCGATCTTGCGGGCGCTCGAGAAGCAGCCGTCCGACCGCTTCCAGAGCGCGGCAGAGTTCGAACAACGGCTCGCTCGGATCCAGAACGAGCTCGGCACGCCGGCACACTGGCACGACACCGTCTTCAGTGCCGATGTCGGCGTGGCCTCGCTCGGTCCGACTGCCCAGCGTCGACGCCCGCACCCTGACACCCCAGTCTCGAGCGCGCGTGCGCCGAGCACGCAGGCCGAGGCGGCCGCCGCAGCTCCGATCGGGCCGAGCCGAGCGCGGCGCTCGGTCGCCCGGCGCATGCTGGAGCTCGTGTGCCTGTGCGCCGGGGTGGCGCTGGGCGGGGCCGCGGGTTGGTGGCTCCTGCACTGGATCGCAGGTTGACGCAATGATCCGTCCTCCTTGTCCACAACTTGTCCAGTGGGTGAACGATCGTGGCGAGACTCGCGTCGTCGAGCCCGAGTCACGGCTGTCCGGCGGGCGGACTCGGGCGCGCCGTTGTCTGCGCGCGGTTGCGGGCTCGACGGGTCCATCGGGCTCCTCTATGCTCCGCGCCGGCCATCGACCCATGGTGCGGCGACGCTTTGGCTTCGCGCGGAGGCTCGGATGAAAGAGAGAGCTCTTCGCCTGGTCTCAGGAGCAACCCCACAGCGCTCCCGGGCGAGGCCTGCGGACACACGCGCGCGCGCCTTCGGCTCGGAGCAACCGCTCGAAGCGGGGGAGGTCGTGGACCGCTACCGCATCGAGCAGGTGATCGCCTCGGGCGGCACGGCGTGCGTGTATCGCGCCGTCCATCAGTTCACCGGGCACACGGTCGCGCTCAAGGTGATGCGCACGCGGTACTCGGACAGGCCGGATCTCATCGAGCGCTTTCAGAAGGAAGCCATGGCCCTGAGCCAGGTCCGGCACTCGAACGTCGTCGCGATGGAGAACGGCGGCGTCAGCGAGCAGGGCGAGGTGTTCATCGCGATGGAGCTGCTCGAGGGACGCACCTTGCGCGAGTTGCTCGAAGAACGCGGACGCCTGCCCGTCCGCGAAGCACTCAGCATACTGAGTCAGGTGGCTCACGGGGTTTCGGCTGCGCACGACGCGAACGTCATCCATCGCGATCTGAAGCCGGAGAACATCTTCTGCGCCTCGGATGGCGCGGTCAAAGTGCTCGACCTGGGCCTCGCCAAGTTCATCGGTCACGATCCGAAACAAACCAACGACGCGATCGTTGGACCGATTGGCACGGCAGCGTACATCAGTCCGGAGCGGCTGGACGGCATGCCGGTGGACGTCCGGTGCGACATCTACTCGCTCGGCCTGATCGCCTACGAATGTCTGGCAGGTCAGCATCCGATGGTGCCCGATGGCGTCTGGCCGAGCAGACAGGAGATCGCCCTCAGGCAGCTCACCTACAGTCCCGCGCCCATCGGGGAGCTTCCGCCTTTGCTGTGGGCAGCCGTGGCGCGCGCCATCGACAAGGATCCCGAGCGGCGCTTCTCCTCCATGGACGAGTTTGCCGCGGAGCTCTGCCGCGTTCGTCATGAGCTCGGCGAGACCGAGCGCCGCGCCGCCATCGGGTCGCGACCCGTCTGGTCCGTGTCCGTCGCCTTGGCGCCCACCGAGCCGGCTGACTCTGGGCACGTCGACGCGAGTCATTCCGAGAGCCGGCCGACGAGTCGTCGGGCGC
>JAFGIS010000667.1 GCA_016929495.1 Polyangiaceae bacterium
CACGAACTCGATGAGCGCTTCGGACAAAGTCTTCTGTAGCCGCTGGGTCTCGCCGGCAAGCCGCGCCACCTTCTTCTGGTAGCCGCGCAGCGCGAGCCCGAACATGTCGGCCACGACCTTCTTGCTCTTGCCCTGCGCTTCGATGGCAGAGCTGAGATCGAGGAAAACCTGGTTAGCCACGTGAACGAGCGGCGCGCGCACTCCGGCCGCGGTCGAGAGCTGCGCGATCAGGACCGTCGTCTGCTGCATGATGAGATCGATCAAGTGCCGGGCGTCCATGCCGCTGTCCGTTGCTTCCCCCTAGGGTACCCGGGGCGAGCCTGGAAAGAAGATGGCCCAGCGTTCGCCCCTGGAGCCACGGTAGGTCCTCAGCGTCCTGGTTGTGGTGGCGAAGAACTCGTCTTGGTGGGGTTTTCCTTCGCGGATTGCGGACTTAGGGCCGTCATCCAGCCTACCCCAGAGTGTACGTGCTGTCTCTTTTTGGCCGTCCCAGGCGCCCTGGCGCTGGCCCACTCGGGCGTCGCGGTGATGAGCGCGAGCACCCCGACGCTGTTGGCGACGGCCTCGATGACCGGGGTGTCGCAGTGGTCCCAGTGGTACTCGCCCCTCAAGGTCTCGATCCAGCGCCAACCGAACTCGTGTGGAGGCGCTGCGAACCCTCCTGGAGCGGGCGCGGTCCGAGGAAGCATCCCTCGATGCCTACTACGGCTCGCGGACACGGGACGAAAGCAGCGAAGAGCGCGTGTGCGCCGGGTTCTACAGCTCCTGCATGTGAGCATCCAACCAGTCCGCGCGCGTGGTGAGCCACGCCTTCACCTTGTCGATTTCCTCTTCGAACGTCTTCGAGTAGGGCGGATGGTTCACGGGCACGTACTTGCCGAGCACCGTCCATTTCTCGAAGTTCCGGCTGGGCGAATCCCCGAGGGCCCGGACGGCTGCGTCAATGCGGGACACTATCGATTCGGTCTTGAGTGGGCCCTGACGCAGCTCCTGCCACGTCGTCCGATAGCGAGCCGAGAAGTGCGCATTGCGGAGCAGGTACTTGGCCCAGCCGCGCTTGGGAAGCTGAAAGCCCTCGGCCTCCGAGTTCACACCGCAGCCGACGTCGCCGTAAGCTCGGTCAAAGTCCCACGGCGGACCCATGCACAAGAGCCCTTCTCTGTCCTTGTAGATGAAGGTGCTGTCGAAGAAGACATCGGCGTTGCGTAGGAGCTCGTTCAAGAGGAAGTAGCGAACGAAGGTTGCCGGGTCGATCCACTCGTCGTATCGGTCGCTCGAGTCGCTCAAGGATCGTTCGACGGCCGCGACGTAGTCCGTGATCCAGTCCTGCTGGGCTTTCGTGAGTTGCTTCGGCAGTGGGTAGGCGATCCGTAGTACGGCGCCGGAGGGTGTCTGGAACCATCGGTCCGAATCGCCGAGCCGCTCGGCGTTCGTCCACTCGAGAAGGTAGCCGCCGCTGACCTCGGGCTCGCTCGTATCGGAGCCGGCAAGGCTGGTGATGCTGACGCGGTCAGCGCCCCGCTCGATCTTCTCGGTGAGCACGTAGACGCCCCGATAGTGCTCGAGACCGATGCGAGAGGCCCCATCGTCGTCGAGAAACAGCTCGACGAAGGCCGTGCGCGGTGCGTACAGCCCGATCGCTCGCGAGAGCTCATAGGCGAGATGGTTGCGCATCAGCGACTTGTCCATGAACGGGGCGCCCAGCACCCAGTTGGCAGCGGCCGGCATGCCCAGCAAACCCATGCTCAGCGGCTCACCGCTCGCATCGCGGAGCTCCACGCCGTACTGCAGTTTCGGGAATCGCTGAGACGAATGACCTCGCCGCTCGATCCCGAGGTGGCTCTTCACATCAGGCGAACTCGAATCGAGGGCGCGCAGCGTTTCGACCCCGTGTTCGAACACGCGGACCTCTGCCGAGGTCTTCGGCTCGTCGGGGATCTCTCGATCGTGCGTGTCGATGACGAGTACGGGCAGCTCCGAGCCGTCGAAGCGGGATAGCTCGCCTTCCCAGCCATCGTCGTGCCGAGTGCAGGCGTATCCCATGAGGCAGGACAGCGCCAGAACGAGACGCACCGAGCCTCGCGCGATTGCGGCTGTCAGGTCGTCACAGGCGTCATGAGCGTCCACTGGAGGGCCCCTTTGTGGTCGTCGTGCTCCGGGCCAATCCTTCGAGCGCACGCGATGGGCAGATGCAGTATGCACGAAACGCGCCTGCCGCTCCAGCACCGAAAGCCGGCTGGGAGGCTCGGAGGTCCGCCCACGGGTGTGACAGCAAGATCACGGGTCGACGCCGCGCCTCATCGGACCGGGCGAACGCAGAATCACCGCAGCCTCCGGCCAGCGCCATGAGCACTGATACCGTGCCGTAGCCCGGCGACACCTTCAACCGCCGTGTTGTGCGCTGCGATGCCATGACGTTGCCTACCGAGACGATCGAGTGTGGTCGCGCATGGCTAGGCAGGCAGCGCCTCCGCCTCTTCCCCACCGTCTTCGACGAGGTCCGTGCTTCCGATACCTTCGCGGCTATTCCTTCTCGCCCTTGCCGAACCCTGCGCCCGAGGCCACGGCCGCCCGCCGTCGCCTCGTCACGGCAAGCATGACGGCCCAGAGCAGCCAAGACGAAGCTGGGTGGGAGGAGCTGCCGTGGACGGTGCTACAACTCGGCGTACGTCCTGGCGAGGGTGGGGGAGAGGTTGGCTTCGTCGGCGCTCTCGGTCCGGTTTCCGCAGGCGGCCCACTTGAAGCTCGTTCTGCGGTGCGGTCGTGCGCTTCGTCGGTACGAGGAGCGTTGGGCGTCGCTTGTGCTGGGGGCGTTGTCGTCGTGGTCGGCTCGACCGGCTGGCTCTGAGCGTGCTCGGCAAGTTCCGCCTTGGCTAGCGCTCTTGAGCCGGGCCAGCTTCCCGCTTGCCCGCGCGGGCACAGCAGCAGCGTGAGTATGTCCTTGTCCAGGTGAGAGCAGCGTCGAACCAGCCCACGGGCGTACGCGCGCCGCGCACAGGTCACGTACTGGAAGGACGGCTTGCTGCCCGCAACACCGGTCTTGCACATCGTTCCAGACGGGCACATCTCCCCGAGCGAACAGTGCTGGTCGGCTGGATTCGGTGCAGCCCCGGAGGGCTGCGCAGCAGCCCCCGATGCAATGAGCACCGTCGCCGCGGTCATGAGCCACCAGCACCGAACGAGCATGATCGAGCCTATCTACGCCGGACTCGGGCCCGACTCAAACCGTCGTACGACCGAGTTGGTTGGGATGCCCCCGCTTGGGCAGGCTGGTGGACGGTCTCGCGTGCTCGGCTCGCGGGCTCGCCTGCGCGCGCGAGGGGCCCGCCTAGCGCGGGCCGCTGGCCCGCGCGGGGGCCCCGCTCGTACTGCGGCGGGCGCAACGCTGTCGACGGAGCCGGCAGCCGGCATGGTCCGCGGAACCGGTACGCAGCTGCCTGCCGGACGCAACCAGGCAAGGGCGCAGCTCTGCGATGGATGGGCTCCAGTGACTGACGGGCGTCCATTCCCTGGGTCCTAGCGGCGATGCGGCGAGGGTCGGCGCGAGAGGCGCCAGTCGTTTGCCCCCGCCGCATTCTCGTTCAGTTCGGGAGAGTGCCTCTGGTACACGCCGCTGCCGGAAGAGGTGAGCAGCGTCTACGCCCAGGTAGCCACGCCCGAGCACGTCTCTGTAACCTACCTGACGACGCTCTGCGCCTACGACGCGAAGACGGGGCGGCTCGTCTACCAGACTCGGTAGACACGCAGCCTGTACTGGCTGCCGATGTCATCCGTGCCTGATCATGGCCGGCATCGTCTGCCTGCCGTGAGCGCTGCGCGGACGAGTGCCAGCGCGCCGGCCACCCGGGTTCTGGCGTCGAAAGGGCTCGCAAGAACGCGGGACCAATACACGATGGACTGTCCGCGATTGTGTCCACTCGGCGGACAGCGGACGGTCAGAGACGTGGACATTGGCGGCAAGC
>JAFGIS010000066.1 GCA_016929495.1 Polyangiaceae bacterium
AACGATGCCCAAGATGAAGACCAAGCGGGCCGCCGCCAAGCGCTTCAAGTTGACTGCCAGCGGACTCGTGCGTCGCGCCAAGTGCGGGGGTCAGCACGGTCTGAGCAACAAGTCGCGCAAGCGTCGCCGTCGCCTTCGCGACAACGACGTCGTGGCGCCCGCGTTCGAGGCCAGTATCAAGCTTCTGGTGCCGTACGGCTGAGGCCCGAGCGGCGTCACTGTCAACGAGTAGGAGCGAGAGATGTCGCGCGTCAAAAGAGGACCGCAGCCGCGTCGCCGCCACAAGCGTGTGTTCGAGCAAACCAAGGGCTTCTGGGGCGGCCGCAAGAACCGCTACCGTCAGGCCGTACGCGTCCTCCACAAATCGTGGCAGTACGCGTACATCGGCCGCAGACTGCGGAAGCGTGACTTCCGGCAACTGTGGATCGCGCGCATCAACGCTGCGTGCCGTGAGAACGGCACCAGCTATTCGCAGCTGATGGGCGGTCTGCGCGTGGCCGGCGTCGAGCTCGACCGCAAGGTGATCGCCGACATGGCGGTCCGCCAGCCCGCCGCCTTCAAGACGCTGACGGAAGTCGCGGCATCCGCTCGAGCCAAAGCGGCCGCAGCAGCACCTTCGGCGTAGTCCGGTCAGGAGCGCATCCGCCTCCTGCGGTTCGGCGTCGCTTGCCAGGGCCCATGCTGCGTCGTAGTGAGAGCTCCGTGGCGACCGCAGCAGAAGTAGACCAGCGGCTGGCGGCATTGGGCGGACAGTTCCGTGATCGCTTCAGCCAGGCAGACTCGGAGCAGGAGCTCCGGCTCGCCCGCGCTGACGTGCTCGGCAAGAAGGGCGCCCTCACCGGCATCCTGAAGCTGATGGGTGCGGTACCCGCCGACCAGCGCCGCCAGCTCGGTGAACGGGTCAACGGCATCAAGGCCGAGGTGGAGGCTGCATTCAACGACCGCCTCGCCGAGATTCGGCGTGCCGAGCGCGAGGCCGATCTCAACGCGGCTCCGTTCGATCTGACGCTGCCCGGACGGGTGCCCGCGCTTCGTGGTCACCTTCACCCCATCCGACAGATGCGCGATCACATCTTGGAGATCTTCCAGTCTCTGGGCTTCGAGATCGCGTGGGGTCCGGAGGTCGAGCTCGAGGTGAACAACTTCACCAAGCTCGCGTTTCCTCCGGATCACCCGGCCACCGACATGCAGGACACCTTCTGGGTGAAGGTCGAGGGTGCCCCGAGCGATGTTCGAGCACTCTTGAGGACGCACACGAGCAACGTACAAGTGAGGGAGATGAGCACCCACCCGCCGCCCATGGCCATCGTGAGCGGCGGAGCCGTGTATCGACGCGACGACGACATCACCCACTCACCGATGTTCCATCAAGTCGAGGGCTTCCTGGTCGACGTCGGCATCAGTTTCGCTCACCTCAAGGGCGTGCTCACCGAGTTCGCGCAGCGACTGTACGGTCGAGGCAGCCGCGTGCGCTTCCGTCCGAGCTACTTCCCCTTCGTCGAGCCCGGAGCGGAGATGGATATCGGCTGCGTGTTCTGCGACGGCGACGAAGCCAGGCGCCCGAGCTGCCGCGTGTGCAAAGGCACCGGTTGGGTCGAGGTACTCGGCTGCGGCATGGTCCATCCCCTGGTCTTCGCGCACTGCGGCATCGACGCGGAGAAGTACACCGGCTTCGCCTTCGGGGTCGGTGTCGAGCGGCTAGCCATGTTGCGCTACCAGGTGCCCGATATCCGGATTTTCTTCGAGAACGACCCGAGGTTCTTGGCGCAGTTCTGAAGAGGCTCGAAGCTCGCCGGTCCCTGTCGCGTTGCCGACCTGAACGACCTCGTCGGCCAGCGCCACGACTTGCTGCCGGTGCGTCACGACGAGCACGCTGCGCTGCCCGCGGATGCGTCCGAGCGCATCCATCACGGCCTCGGCGCTTTGCACGTCGAGCCCCTCGGTCGGCTCGTCCATGAGCAACACCGGAAGACCGGACGCCATCGCGCGAGCGAGGGCCACCTGCCGCCGTTCGCCGCCGGACAGGGAGCGACCGCCTGGGCCCACCAGCGTGTCGCCTAGCTTGAGCTCCAGGGCGCCCGCGCCAATCTGCCGGAGTGCATCAACAGCGCGTTCGCGCGTCGCGCCGCACAGGGTCAGGTTGTCGTACAGCGTGCCGGTAACCACAGGTGCCTCCTGCGGCACCCACGCCATCGGCCGCACCGCGGGGCCAACACCCGGTCCTAGCGGCCGCCCTCCGTAACACGCGTCACCTGTGCCGGCCTCGAGCCCCAGCAGCGCGCGCAGGAGTGTGGTCTTGCCGCTGCCGGTCGGGCCCACCAGCGCGATGGTCTGCCCTGGCTGAAGCGAGAAGCTCGTCCTCGGACCGAAATCTCGCGCACCGAATGCGGTCGCGCGGAGCTCGAGCAGCCGATGGACAACGGCAGGCTCGTTCGGCGCGTCACCGGCCGCTGAACCAACGCACGCTGCGGGCTTCGGTGGCAACAGGGGTGCAAGACTCCGCGCAGCGGCAGTGCCGCGAGCGAGCCAGCCGCGCGCGTCACCCAAATCGCGCAGAGGGCGATAGGCCATGAAGAACACTGCGCTGAAGGCGACCAACGACCCGTCTCCGAGCGAGTCGCCCCACCGCGGCGCCAAGGCGATGACCAGCATGAGTCCGAGCGCTCCCAGTAGCTCATTGCCGCTGGAGAGAGCCGCGCGACCGGAGTCCGCGCGCACAGTTGCCAGCGTAGCCTGACGGCCGGCTTGCTCCAGTGCGGCAGTCACGCGCTCGCCGGCTCCGTAGACGCGCCACAGATCCAAATGGCGCACCAGCTCGTCGATCCCTGCGTACAACCGCTCGGCGAGACATTGCGCCTGGCTGGTCGCCGTCTTCCAGCGACGCCGGATCAGGGCCAGCCCGATGCTGAACGGAATCAGTGCCACGGCGGCACACGTTGCCAGCATGGGCGACACGAAGATCAGGGCCGCGGCGAGCGCCACTATCTGCACCAGCGCACGCAGCTCGGTGACCAGGCCGGCCACGACAGCCCTCTCGAGTTCGCGCACACCCACGGCGAGCTTGGCCAGCGCGTTCGGCGGCGGGCAGCCAGTGCCTCGCTGGAGCAGGGCGACCGTCGCGGATCGGCGCAGTGCCATCCCCACTGACCCGGCTACCGTGGCTTCAGCCACCGCGAGGCCCACAGCGCCCACGGCTTTGCCCGCGATGGCCGCGCAGCCGAGCCCGCAGAGCCAAAGCACAGGGCCACGATGCCCGCCCGGCGCGGTTCGAACGAGCCAAGAACCCAGGGTACCAATGACCAGGGCACTGGCCGCGTGGCCCACAGAATACAGCGTGCCCGCTGCCACCAGAGTTGCCAGAAGCGGCCGGTTGCCGGCCATATGGCGCAGAGCCCAGCACTGCCAGGCGTTTGGCCGATCACCCAGACACGCTGGGAACATGAACTCTTTGCGGAGCGCGCCGTGCAAACTCTTTCCTATGTCGCACTGGCCTTTAGGCCTACACCAGGGAGGCCACCGCGGGCTCCTAGGCGAAAAGGCTTAACAAAATGCCGCCAGCGGCGTTCTGGTACTTGGTAGCCGCCAGGGGTGCCCGCTGGGTGGGTGCCTTCGACAGCAATCGAACAGAAATCTGCGCCGGTTGACCGAGGACTTCTACACTAATCAGTGTACGGTCTATGATCTTTGACCCTCTCAGACGGCCGACTCGAAGGCATGTTTCTTGCTGGACCAATTGTGACTTGACATCCGCCGCCTTCGAGTCCAATTCGCCGCGGCGAGACGTGTTCCAATAGCGTCCCGCACACCGGCTTGCACCACCTCCGACTTCTCTACCCCCGGACGCAATCTGACGCGGCCGGGGAATCAAGCTTTCTCCTGAACAGTTGGCTTCCGGTGCCCTGCCTTGCGTCCTATGACAAGCGCGGGGCCTCTTGACACGATCCCACTTCACTTCCGACGTCGCACCACGCGATCCAGGCAATCATGGCGCAGAACGAAGAGACAATCATCGACTATCCGATCGATGACCCGCCTGATCAGCGGGCGTCCCGCAGCTCTCAGGTGGAGTTTGGCCAACCGGACGAGGAGCTGGAGCGTCGCATGGGGTCGAGCCTGCCCCCGGCGCTGCTGACACCCAGCACTCTTCCGCGCGATCCGACCATGGACAGCGCGGGAGATTCCATGCTCTCGCGATACTTCCGGGACATGGCGACCCACCAAGTGATGGGCCCCGATGAGGAGCTCGAATGCGCCCAGCGCGTCGAGCAGGCGGAGGTCGAGCACTGGTGCGCCCTGCTTTCGTACATGCCCGCGGCGGACGCCATTCTGGATCGCCTGCAACAGGATATTGCTTGCGCTGCCGAGGCCGATCGGCCGGAAACGCCTCAAGTCGAGGAGATGCGCACGCTGCTGAAGGCCTACCGCAAGCAGCGCTCCAAGTTGTTGGCTGAGCAGCAGCGCCGTTGGCAAGATCTCTGCGCGGAGCTCGCGCGAGATGTTCGCTTGCCAGACTCGGACCGGATTTGGATGGCCGACGCATACAGAATGGCCAAGGATGCCGTTCGTCCGCCGGGTTCGGACGAGGAGCGTCAACAGCTTCCGGACACGCCGGCCTACCGGCGCTTCATGGCACGGGTGAAGCGGACCGACTCCAAGCAGCGCTCCGCCAAGAACCGGTTCGTCAAGGCGAACCTGCGGCTCGTGGTCAGCATCGCTCGCCGCTACAACCGCGGGCGTCTGCCGCTCATCGACCTCATCCAGGAAGGCAATATCGGTTTGATGAAAGCCGTGGAGCGCTTCGACCATACTCGAGGCTACCGCTTCTCCACGTACGCTTCGTGGTGGATTCGCCACGCGATCAGCCGGGCCCTGGCCGACAAGGGTCGGGCCGTGCGCATTCCAGTGCACATGCTCGATACCTACAATCGTGTGTCGCGCGCGACGCAGACCATCATCGCGCGCACGGGCCGGGAGCCGACACTCGACGAGCTCGAGAAGGAAACCGGCGTGCCCAAGGAGAAGCTCGACAAGGTCAAGGACCTCTACGCCGACACCCCGTTCTCCCTGGATCGCCCGGTGGGCGACGAAGACGGTCGTCGTTTCATCGACTTCCTGGTCGAGGAGAACTCCGCGTCCCCGTATGACAACCTCGCCAGTCAGAAGTGGGCCGAGGAAGTGCAACGGTTGCTTGGCACGCTCACCCCGATTGAGTCGCGCATCATCCGGTGGCGTTTCGGCCTCGACAACGAGGACGAGCTCACGCTCAAGGAGATCGGCGACAAGTACAACCTGTCGCGCGAGCGGATCCGCCAGCTGCAAGAGCAGGCTATCGGCAAGATCCGCAAGCAGATGCGCGAGTTCTGAGACGGCAGCCCGCGCGCTCCGCCGCCTTGGTGGCCGGAGCGGAGATGATCCGCGCTCGCGGCGGCGGGAGCAGGCGGGAGCGACAGGGTGCTTGCACCCCGCCGAGCCGGAGAGATCCAACGCCTGGCGGGCAACCGGCCTATGAGCCGTTACCCGCCAGGAGGCCGAGTGAAGTCTTTGGGCAGCTCGACAGTCTATACTTCGGGAGCCCACGCGGCCTCTCCCGACGCTCCTCCATGGGGAGAGCGGACGCTTCGGCCTCGCGATGGCTGCCCGTGACTTGCTACCAGGAGACACGAAGATGACCAAGTGGATCGCTCCGGTTACCGCAGGCTTGCTCGGCACTGCGGCGCTTATGCTGGTTCCCTCTGTGGCCCACGCAGGCAAGGTTATCGACGCCTGCAGCAGCATCCATGTCGAGGCCGATGCACAGTGCACCATCGAGGCCGAGGGCGGCTGCACGGCCAAGTGCACGCCGCTGAGCTGTTCCGGCGCATTCTACGCAGAATGCGAGGGCGAGTGCTCAGGCAAGGCTGAGGCGAGCTGCACCGGTGAGTGCGATCTCGACGGCTGCGTGGCCGAGTGTGAGGGTGGCAAGTTCGATTGCTCCGCCCACTGCCAGGCGGAATGTGACGCGAACTGCTCAGCCGACTGCCAGGGCCAGTGCGAGACCTCGGACAATGCCGCCGAGTGCAAGGGGGAATGTGAGGGCACCTGCGAGGCCACCTGCCAGGGCGAGTGCGACGCTTCGTGCGATATCGAGAAGCCGGATTGCAGCGTGGAGTGCAAGGCCTCCTGCGAGGGACAGTGCACGGCCAAATCGAACCTGAAGTGCCAGCTCGACTGCCGGGCAGAAAGCAGCTTCGACTGTGAGGGTGGTTGCAAGGCGAGATGCAAGCGGCCCGAAGGTGCCATGTTCTGCGATGGCGAGTTCATCGACGACGGCGGCCACCTCGCGGAGTGCTACGACGCGATCGAGGCCTGGGTCGAGTCTCACGTCCAGATAAGCGGTTCGAGCGACTTCGAGGCCGAGTGCAAGAACGGCGAGTGCCGAGCCCAAGGCCAGGCCAAAGGATCAGTCAAGGCGAGCTGCGCCGCAGCTCCGGGTCGCCCCGCCAACGGAGCCGGGCTCCTGGTGGGCCTGTTCCTCGGTGCCGGCGCTCTCTTCGGCAGGCGACGGTCAAGGTCGTAGACGGCGTTGCTCCAGAGCCAGGGTGGGGGCTCACCCTGGCTCTTTGTGCTTCGGCACTACGCTGCCGCGCCACCCGCGCCGCCCGCACCGCTCGCACCGCGCGCGCCGCCCGCGCCGCCCGCGCCGCCCTCACCGCTCGCGCCGCTCGTCGGAGTCGCGGGCTCCGGTGCCGCCCCGCCTGCGCCGCCTGTCGGAGTCACGGGCTCCGTCGCCGTGGTGGGCTCAGTGCCCCAGATCAGACGGCCAGCTTCGTCGTAGAGCGCAACGAGCTCGTTGTCGATCCACTCGCCTGCTTTGTACGAGAAGTCGTCCGTCCCGTCGAAGCCATTCGTGTAACCCGCGGTGTGGATGCGCAGCTGCACGTCGGTGCACTCGTCGGCCTTGAGGCTCGACCCGTCGTTGAAGGTGACACTCACCACGCGATCTGCGCCCGCCGGGCCATCGGCGATCGTGGCGACCGTGCCCGACTTCGGCACCATGGGACCATAGTCGATTTCGGCCACGAGCTCGCCGTCGGCGGTGTCCTGATCGAACCAGTACTTGAGCGTCATCCCGGCAAGGGGAATGTCATGGCTCGAGCTGTTGCAGACCCTGAGCTGGGGCCGAATGGCCTGCTGTTCGCTCTGGCAATTGCTCTTCACCTGAAGGTCGGACTGCACGCACTTGCCCGTCTGGCACAGCTGCCCGGTCTCGCACGCGGTCTCGCAGGTCCCGCAGTGCTGCCGCGACGAGTCCACGTCCACGCAAGCACCGTCGCAGTCCGTCAGACCCCCGTCGCACACGCACTCGCCGTTCTTGCACGTCTGGTCGTTGCCGCAGACGTGCTCGCAGCTTCCGCAGTGCTCTGCGGACGAGCCGACGTCCACGCAGCGCCCTTCGCACAGGATCTCGCTCTTGCCAGGGCACTCACAGGCACCATCGACGCAAATCTGCGAGCCGACACAGGCACTATCGCACCCACCGCAGTGGTACGCGCTACAGCTGACGTTGACGCACTGCCCGTGACAGCTCCTGGACGGTGCCGCGCACTTGCACTTGCCTTCTTTGCATCCCTCGCCGTCGCTACACTGGCTCTCGCAGCCTCCGCAGTAGAAGGCGCTCGTCGCCGTGTCGGCGCAGCTCTGTCCGCATTGCTCCAGCTCCTCCGAGCATTCGTCCGCGCACGCGCCGTCCGAGCAAAGTTGCCTGTCGTCGCACTCGACGTCGCATTCTCCGCAGTGCGCGCTATCACTGCTGAGGTCGACGCAGCTGCCGGCGCAGCGCTCGAACCCGTCAGCGCAGATGCACTCCCCGTCCTTGCAGATCCCGCCTGGCCCGCAGCCGTGCCCGCACTCTCCACAGTCGTCGGCACTGGCCTTGGAATCGACGCACTTGCCGGAGCAGTGCAAGAGCCCTGCGGGGCAGACGCAGGTACCCTGTTCGCAGAGGATCCCCTCTCCGCACTCGTTGCCGCACTCGCCGCAGTTGTGCTGGTCGCGATCGATTAGCGTGCAGCGGTTGCCGCAGAGGACGCCCTGCACGCACGGGTTGCCTCCGTCGGTCCTGTCGATGGGTAGCCCACCCGTCGACAAGGGCTCGAAGCTCGGCGCGTGCCCTGCCGTGGACTCGTCGTCGGAGGAGGCTGGCGTCCCTGCGACGCCGGCAGACTGCCCCTGCGCACCCCGTGTACCACCAGTACCCCCAGTAGCTTCCGTGATGGCTGTCATCCGAGCGGGCTTGGCGCAGCTCGCAGCGATGAACGCGATAAGCGGCGCTCCGGCGAGGCGCGCAATACGGCAACCCAAAGCAAACGAAGTTCTCACGAAAGGCAGCATAGTCGACTGACCATCGAGTTTCGAATCCGGCTTTCACGAATCCAGCCAGAGCGGATATTGTAGAGCAAGAGAACACCGTCGGCCAGCACGCGTGGCCTGATCCGTCCCTGCCCTGGGCGGTTCGGGGTTACCGTGGAGTTCGACCCGATGCAACGCAACGTGCCTTTCTGAGCCGAGACTCCAGTTCATCGAAGCCTCGCCCCAAGAAGGCACGTACAGCCGGTCTGGTCAGCCGCTCATCGTATCTTCCGCGTGTGCCTTTCAGTCGGCCACACGCTGTGGGCTCTACTCGTCCATGTTCTTCCGGTCGATTTCCCAGGCGCTGTCCGTGCAGAGCTTGCACGATGCGCCGTAGAACCACGACCTGAGCGACGCATCGGCCATGAGATGCACGCGCATCCAGGCGGTGATGGCCGTCTCGACTTCGCTGCGCGTGTTGCCGAAGCTCAACCAACTGCCGTGGTCGACGGTCAGGTAGTTCGCATACATGGCTGGCAAGTCGGTGACGGCGGCCAAGGCGCTCTGCGCGCCACTGCATCCCACGAGCGTGTCTTGGCCGCCACAGAAGAACATGGCTGGTCCGTGCAGGTTTCTTTGGGCCGAAGCTCCTTCAATGGGCACACAGGTCGTGATGTGCTCGTCCCCACAGGCCTGGCTCGTGGCCATGGCGCCCTGCGAGTGGCCGGTCGCCCCGATGTTGCTCGTGTCGATGTGATGGTACAGCACGCTGGACGGGTCCTCGTTCTGTTCCAGCACCCAGGTCACGCCCACGTTCATCGGTCTCGGATCTCCCCGGGCCACGTTCTTGCTGTTCGAGCCGATCACGACGAACCCATGCGAGGCAAAGTGCCGGAGCAGCGATCCGTACATGCTCGGAGTGGAACCGGTGCCATTGCCCCAGGTGATCACCGGATGGCATAGGCCGCTCTGCGTCATGTCCTGGGGCCGGAACATGGTGAACCTGGGAACAACACCGTCCTCGGCTTCCCCGGCCTCCGGACCCACCTCGTTGTCGGTCTGCACGGTGAAGGGGCCTGCCACCGAGGGATCGGCATCCGGCCACGTGCCCACGGGGCAGTCGCCAGCGGCCCCGGTTGCTCCGCCTTCGGCAGTCGCACCACCCGTTCCCGAGCCGCCAGTCCCCGTGCCGCCGGTTTCGGCTCCGCCGGTCCCCGGACTCGCACCACCCCGGCCCACACTGGCGCCGCCTGTTGACGAGCCGCCAGTTGTCCCGCCACCCCCTGCGCTTCCGCCGGCCGCAATCGTCGAGCCGCCGGTCCCCGGCCTGCCGCCCGCTGTGCTGCCGCCGCGTGTGATCGTTGAACCGCCAGTGGCCGGCGTGCCGCCAGTGGCCACCGTGCCGCCCGAGCCTGGCTCTCCACCGCTGCTGGTCACCCCAGCACTGCTGGTCACCCCACCACTGCTGGTCACCCCGCCCGAGGCAGTTGTCGCCGTCGTGCCTGCACCGCCGGAGCCGGCCGGGACGCCCCCGCTGCCGTCCGAGACCGAGCCACCGGAGCCCCCATCCGGGCTCGTGGTGCCGCCGGAATTGTCGCCGCTTTCGCTGGAATTGCCGCAACCCCAGCAGACGCCGATGCCAAAAACCGTGAGCGACAGAAGTTTCTTCGAGACGTTTCCTGTTCTCATCGCACGTTCCTCCGTGCTTGCGGACTCGTACAGTATGCAGTGACACGGAGCGAGAAAAAGGGGGCAGAAACGTCACCGGGCTGCCGCTCGGCAGACGGCCACCCAGGCCCATGCAAGGCCACGGCTCACCCGGTGATTCTGAGTCACCCGCGCGCGTGGCGCAATCGCGCGAAGTGCGGCGCAGAGCGCAAACAGGCATGAGCCGCGCTGGCCAAATCCACTGCAGACGGGAAATTCCTGCAGAAGGCGGGAAGTGTCACACCCTGTCTTCGTCCGGCGTTCGGAGCGAGCCGGACGTATGCACCGTTCCCGGCGCATGCCCGCGCAGGCGCTCGTCGCACCGCGCGTTGTCGCCGGCTGCGCTGTACGCTAGTGTTGAATAGGCCTTTCTGTCACGGCTGGTCCTGCGAGCCAGCGAAGAGGCGTGTTCTTCCGTCGCTTGCCCGCTGAGCTCGAGGTTCCGTAGCTACCATGCGGTCGGTGGCGCAGCCGACACCCTTGCCAGTCAAGGCGGAGGACACAGGTCCCATGAAGAAAATGACACTCGCAGTGGGATGGCTGGGGCTGGGCGTTGCCGCCGCCTCGCTCATCGGCTGCGCAGAGAGTGACTCTGGCGCTTCCTCCTCGACCGGCGGCCATCTCGGTACTGGTGGCAACAGCAGCAACGGGACCGGAGGCCTGCCCGACGCAACGGGCGGCGCCAGCGCAACGGGCGCCGCCAGCGCAACGGGCGCCGCCAGCGCAACGGGCGCCGCCAGCTCCGGCGGCTCGGCGACGACGCGCGACACAACTGCCACGGGAGGCCTGAACGCCGGTGGCGTCGCTTCCGGTGGATCGAGCGTTGGAGGGACGAACACGGGTGGGATCGGCACGGGCGGCGCGACCCCCGGCGGCGAAAACACGGGCGGCGCGAGCGCAGGTGGCTCGAACACGGGTGGTCGGAGCGCAGCTGGCTCGAACACAGGCGGCCGAAGCGCGACAGGCGGTCGGACCGCTGGCGGCTCGAACGCGGGTGGCCAGAGCGCGGGTGGCTCGAATACGGGCGGCGCCAGCACTGGATCCTCCGGGACGGGTGGAGAAGCGACCGGTGGTTCCGGCACAGGCGGCGCCAGCGCCGCCCTGAAGTTCATGTTGGGCGCTGACATCTCGAGCGTACAGGAGGCCATCGACGGAGGTGCGAAGTACTCCGATACGGACGGCACGCAGAAGTCCATCCTGGATATCCTGAAGAACCACGGCTTCAACACCATCCGGCTCAGGACGTTCGTCAAACCCGGCGCAGAGTACGGATACGCCCCGAGCACCGGCAGCTGCGCCAAGCGCGAGACTTACTGCGACAAGGACCACACCATCGAGTTCGCCAAGGACATCAGGGCAGCGGGCCTGCAATTCCTGTTGGATTTTCACTACAGCGACAACTGGGCTGATCCGGGCAAACAGATCATCCCGGAAGACTGGCGCAATGATGGCTCGATCGCCGCCATGGCCACGCACGTCCGCGACTACACCGAAGACGTCGTCTCTTCGCTCGTGGACGCCGGCGCTCGACCCGACATGGTCCAGGTCGGCAACGAGACCACGCCCGGCATGCTCATACATGTGCCCACTTCGAGCACCGATTGCTGGGGGAACAACGTGTCGACCGCTCCAGTGGGCGGCAGCGCCTCGAACTGGAACAACCTGGGTCAGCTGCTCAAGGCGGGCGTCGAGGCCGTGCGTTCGGTGGATCCGTCGATCCTGACCATGGTGCACGTCGAAAACACCAAAAGCGCCAGCGGAGTGGTGAGCTGGGTGAGGAGCGCCCTCGACGAGGGCGTGGACATCGATGTGGTCGGGCTTTCGTGCTACGTAGCGTTTCAAGGGGAACCTTCGGTCTGGGAGAACACGTTCAAGACGCTCGCTTCGACCTTCCCGGACCTGAAGTTCGTGATCGCAGAATACAACCCGCAGCGTACGGAGGCGAACCGGATCATCCACGATCTGCCCAATGGCCGGGGCCTCGGCACGTTCTTCTGGGAACCCACGCAGAGCGGCTCGTGGGGCGAATCGATGTTTACGTGGTCCGGCAACACGGGTCGCGCCAACAGCGCCGATTTTGCGGAATACGACAGCATCCGAACGATGGTCGGGCTGTAGTCGCTCGGGTGAGCGCGCGGGGCCGCCCTGGTACGCGCGTACCGACCGTGGTCCTAGCGGGCACGTGTGCGCGGCGGCAGGACTTCGGGACACAGCGAACCAACGCACGATTTCTCCGGCGGACTTCGCAGGCGTTTCATGCGACGCAGGTCGTCCCAGCCGAAGGTTCCCGCGCGTGGGACCCGCAAGGGTTGGTCGCTGCGCACCGGGAACCACGCCGTGGCCCGGTTGGGACGGATCACGTGGATGCTCTCGGTCGGGTGCAGCGCTTGCGCGAGCAGCATGATCCGCTGGCCGCCGGGAGAGGTGCCGACATCGAGCACCACGAGGACCCGGGCAGGACGGCCCCGGCGAATGAAGAATGCGCCGGGCTCCAGCGCCTCCGGGGGGATCGGTTCACTCTCCGCGAGCAGTGCCGGGCCGTCGCTCCAGGCCAGCACACCCTGCAGGTACTCGCGGAAGCCCGCGTAGTCGAGTCGGGGCTGGGGCGCAGCCTGGGGCAACCACTGCGGCTTGCCTGCGCGGGAAACGAGACGCTCTCCGGCGCTCCACTTCTCGAGCGGCAGCTCCAGCTTCGTGTCCGACAGGTAGAGCATCCTGAGATCTTCCTTGAACCATCGCCATTCCGCAAAAAGGCGCAGCACGGCGTCAGCGCTCGACTGTAGGTCGCGGGTACCGATGTCGATGGCCACCACCGCGGCCAGGTATTCGTCGTCGCCGGGGACGACGATCCCGCCCCGGTAGTCTCTGACGGGCGTGCCCGACGCGGCCAGGGGGAGCAGACGCAGCCATTCCGCCCATGTGCCGAGCTCCGCGACCACGTTGTCGTACCCGGTGGGCAGTGAACGGCTGAAGCGACGCAGCACGGTGTCGGCCGGCTCGGGCACCACACGGGACGAGGCCTTGAGCCACGGATACCACTCGAGCTCCGGCCACGATGTCGCGCTGGCGACGGGCGGAACGGTGGCCGCTTCGGAGGAGCTCGCTATCGCAGCGGTCGGGTTCGTCGATGCTGACGGGCCAGGCCCTTCACCCGAGGTTCGACGCTGATCACACCGGCAACCAACGCCGGCCGTGGCCAACGAGATCAGCAGGCAGCCGAAGATCAGGCGGTTCATGGGAGATCCGGCTGTCGGACCGCACCCGCGGCAAGGGGCCGCACTACTTCACGTGGATGTCGGGTTTGGGCGGATTGGACATGCCGGCGCCGATCTTGAATCCCGGGTGCGGGGGCTGGTTGTAGCTCGCCTGCTCGAACGACACTTGCGCCCGGTACGTCGGGTCGTGCATGAGCGTGTAGAGCCGACGCGTGGTCACCGCGGTCGTCGTATACAAGCGCAAGGCCGAGTTGTCCGAGGTGCGCCAGATGATCTCCTCGCGCCAGTCGCCCACAAGATCCGCCGTCAACGTCGGGGTCGACTTGGTGCCGTTGTTCGAAGCGCATCCGCTCGCGCTCAGCAGAGTCCCGCCGCCAGGCTTGGTGATGGACGTGTCATTTTCGAGCTCGCGAAGTTCATCGGCGTCCCAGTAGATGAGAAAGTTGTTCCCGGCGTTGGCGCTGACGCCGGCGCCGGTCTGGCAGTCCACATTGCCCGCGCCGCTCGAACACGTGGCGGCACTGGTATTGCTCGAAACGATGTAGTCGGCAACGCCCCGACCGTTGTCGCCACCTCCGGTGACGTTGAAGTAGTACGAGCAGGTCGCGGCATCATGGCAATCGTGACCCCCGGCGCCTTCGTGTACCGTGAACACGGAGATCCCCTTGCCGGCCACCAGCTCCGAAATGTGCATGGCATCGCCGTGGCCAATGCCCGTCGTACACTGGAAGCTTCCATTGCTGGCAATCGTCAGCGGTCCGGTGATGATCTCCTGTGCACCATCGTTGTTCGTGTCTGCCGCCATGCACGAATGGTCGCCCTGGCCGGCGGCTTTGCTGTTGCCACTGCCATTGCTGTCGAAGATCCAATTCGTTGCCAGGGTTGCATCGCGCCAGGTCAGCGCGGATACCGTCAGGCGGGTGTAGTAGCCACGTTGCTGAATGATGCTCGGCCTGCCAGTGGCGGGTCCGTTGTCCTTCACGAACGCCATCCCGCCATTGAAGCGGTCCACGCGGTTGCCGTAGTCATCCCCCCAGCTGGACACGGTGCCGCGAGGCACCGGGTAGTTGACCGTCGCCAGTTCCGCACCATCCGTCCCGCTGAAGACGGTGAGATACTCGGGGCCGCTCAGTACGTAGCCCTCCGAATTGCGGTAGGTGGCGCCATCGTCGTCGCTGGCCGCGGGGCCCATGCTCAAGGACGCACCCGTTCCGTCCTTGGTTCCCGGCGCGGTCTTGCATGCCACCTCGGCCTTGCCGTCGCCGTCGAAGTCGTACACGGAGAACTGGGTGTAGTGCGCCCCGGCACGGATGTTCGGGCCGAGATTGATGCGCCACAGGCGCGTGCCAGCCAACGTGTATCCGTCGAGGTAGACGTTGCTGGTGACGCCCGCCTGAGAGTTGTCCTTCGCATCCGACGGGTCCCACTTGAGCACGATGTCGAGCTTGCCGTCGCCGTCGAGATCTCCGGGGCTCGCATCGTTGGCGCTGTAGCCCGAGCCCGGTGATTGCAGCGGAATGCTGAGGTAGTTCTGCGCCCACGTCGCAACCGGGGACGACTGCGGGCACTCCGTACCGCCGATCACGGCGGAGACCGAGTACTTCGAGCTCGTGGTGCCGGAGGCGTCCAGGTAGTTGGTGCTGTCGGTGACCGTCGCCAGCTTGGTGCTGTCCCGGTAGACGTTGTACGAGATATTCGAGGGGTTCGTGGGATCGTACTCGTAGCCCATCATGCGCCAGCCGACATAGACGCCGCCCGAGACCTTCACGGCCACCACACCGCGATCCAGGTCCTCCATCTGGTAATGGCCCGTCGTCGGTGGAGCGCAGCTCCCGGTCGCACCGCCGTTGCCAGCACCACCGGTGGACGCGCCGCCGGCAGATACGCCGCCGATGGACGCGCCGCCGGTGGATTGCCCGCCAGCGCCGGACATGCCGCCGCCGGACCTGCCGCCGCCGGACCTGCCACCCATCGACCTGCCGCCCG
Source organism: Polyangiaceae bacterium (assembly GCA_016929495.1). Classification (GTDB taxonomy): domain Bacteria; phylum Myxococcota_A; class Polyangia; order Polyangiales; family Polyangiaceae; genus JAFGIS01. Next base: position 15,237 of record JAFGIS010000066.1, read on the forward strand.
TGACCGCTCCACCAGTGCCTGCTCCGCCGCTGCCCGCGCTGCCGCCACCGAAACCTCCCGGACCCACATCGAAACCGCCGGTTCCTCCTGGCGCGCTCGTGTTGCCGCCCGTGTCGCTTGCGCCGGTACTGCCGCCCGTCGCTCCGCCGACCGTACCGCCACCAACCGCGGTGTTGCCACCAGCGCCCCCGCCCTGGCCTCCACTGCTCATGGTCGAACCGCCGGTGCCAGCGTTGCCGAAGACGCCCCCTGTGCCCGTTGCAGGGGCCGTGCCACCGAGCCCCCCTCCTCCCGTTCCGGGCGTCCGGGACTCATCGTTTGCGCCGCATGCGCCGGCAAGCGCGACCAGCCCCATGCCTAGCGTCCATTGTCCCACTCGTCGCATCTGAAGTGGCATGCTCGACTTCCTTGGTTCCATGTGGCGATCTTGGCCGGGTGATCTCGTGGAGCCGATACCACGTGGCGGCAGGCCTGGCCCGCGGACGCAAGGCATCGGGCCGCGCGACAGACCTTATCTGATATCATAGCTCGGCCTGTACTTCGGCGCGCGTGCCGTATTCGCTCAATCGACGGCGAACGGGTCGAGCCGGCGAGCGCCGGATTGGTCCGATCCACTGCCGGCGGGAAATTCCCGGAATGGGCGGGGGATTTCGCACTACAAAGCATCGCTCGGCGTGAGCCGGACGTCTGAACTACCGCGCCTTGGCTCACACGGCGCCTGCCTGCGCAGAAGGATCGCCGCGGGCAGGCAGCGCTGTGCCCCTCGCTCCCGTACGTCGCGAGAGTCTTCGAGTCCAAGAACGAACACATCGATCACATTTTGCACATACGGTTCGTCTTGGTCGAGAACGAGCGCGGAGGCTCGCCCAACACCGGCGGAATCGTCCACTCGGGCAGCAGCGCCGCCTCGGCGGGCGGCGAGGCTCACTCGCCCCTGCGCGGACCGTTCCGTCTGGCGACCAGAGCGGCGGTGCTGTTCCGGCGAGTCACTGCCCCGCCAACAGGGACACTTCGCTGCTGTCCGCGCTTTCACCCATCTTGTTGACCGCGCTGACAACGTAGTAGTAGCTCGTACTGCTGCTCAGTCCCCGGTCAGTGAAGCCTGTGAATGCACCGCTGGCGACGATCGTGTGGGGCCCGCCGCTGGTGGTGGAACGTTTGAGATGGTAGCGCTCCGCGCCTGCGACGCTCCCCCAATGGACCGTCGCCTCGTTGGCCCTCGACCGAGAAGCGTCCAAATCGACCGGCGTGGCGGGAGTATTCAGGCCGCTGACAGTCCCGAGAAACTGCACTTCGGCGACATGGCCGTAGCCGCCGGTCGGCGAAACGTATCGCAGGTAGCGAAACGACTTCGTGCTGGTGACGGGCTGCGCGGTGAGGACGCCGTCCGGGGGTTGGTCACTGACGGTGAAGAGATCGGTCGCATCGCCACTGAAGTCCGGTGTGCTGGACCCTTGGAGCTTGCCGCCGACCATTCGACCGCCGAGGTGTTCGCGCGGCGCATACTTCACTCGCGACAACACCGATCTCACGCCCTCACCGAGGTCCAACCCGGTCCACGACACGCTCTCTGGACCGTCGAAGAGATTCCTGAGCGAGCCATCGAACGCGAGCTCCTTGGTCGTGCCCAGCGAGTCGTAGGAACCGCTGGTACCGATGACCGTCCCGAGAAGCTGTCCGTCCGCCGCCGTGGCCACTTCCGCGCTGTTGGCGCTCTCCCCGTCTGCACTGACGGCCGATAGGACATAGCAGTATGGGACGCCCGGCACGAGGCCTGCGTCGACGTAGTAGGTGCGCCCGGTGCTGATGGTTGCGATCGTCGTGTACGGGCCGCCGCTGTTGGAGGCGCTTCCGTCCCGCCCATGTCGGTCTTCACGTCGCCTGTCGAGAGCACCATCCCGTCCCGACGTCGGGTCACGACTGCACCGACGAGAGACACGCCTGCGCCAAAACCGGCATCTGCAGGAAATTTGTGCTGATACTTCCCGACCAGCGTTGGCCCAGCGGCACGAGCCGGTAGAGGCGACTCTCTTTGATCGATCCGTGCCGTCGCCTGCATAGGTCAAGAGGGAGATCGGCCAGATAGGAACTCCTCCATGAACCACCGCAGAATCGTGCAAGTTGCCCTGACAGGCCTGGGTGTTCTGACCTCCTTCGCGTGTACCGGCGCCACCGATGATACCGGCCCGGGTGGCACGACTTCCTCCGCCACCGGAGGCGAGACCGCAACGGCTTCAGGCGGTGCCCCGCAGGGCGGGATCACGGCAACCGGAGGGTCGACCGCGACGGTTACCGGAGGCACCAGCGCGGCCACCGGCGGCATGCCGACCGGCGGTATCAGCCCCACCGAAACCGGAGGTTCGACCACCGCGCCGACCGGAGGCGTCGGCCCCGCGCAAACCGGGGGTTCGAGCGCCACGCCGACCGGAGGCGTCGGCCCCGCGGAAACCGGCGGATCGACCGCCACGCCGACCGGAGGCCGGGGACCGGGACGCGGGGGCACGAGCGCGACAGGGGGAGCAAGCGGCCGCGGCGGGACGAGCGCGGGCGGGCGCAGCGGCGCAACTGGCGGCACGTCCAGTTCGGGCGGCGAGAGTGGAGCGTCCGGTGGCGCCGCGACCGGCGGTTCGTCGGGCACGCCGCCCTCAGGAGATCCCGATCCGTCGGAGGGCTGCGGCTCGGCGGCTCCCTCCGCGTGCCAGCCCTGCACCTTGAACGGGCTCGAGTACTACGTCGACATGCCGGACAGCTACGATCCGAACCATCCGTATCCGGTCGTGTTCCAGTACCATCCCCTCGGAGGCACCGCCAGCGGCGCAAGGACCATGTACCGCGTGCGTCCGATCTTCGGCAACGCCATCTACGTGAGCCCGGAAGGCAGCGACAACGGCTTCCCCAACCAGGGCGGCGTGGACGAGAAGATGACGCGTGACATCATGGCCGATATCGAGGCCAGGCTCTGCGTCGATCGAGCGCGTTACTTCGCCACCGGGTTCAGCTACGGCGGCTCCATGTCGTACACCGCGGCGTGCAACATGAGCGACAAGTTCCGTGCAGTCGCCGCCATGGCCGGCGCGCCGATCAGCGGCGCCACCTGCACCCGCCAGACGCCTGAACGTCCGGTCGCGGTCCTGGGTATCCACGGTGAGGAGGACACCGCCCTGGCGATCACCATGGCGGAGCCGATCATCGGAACCTGGATCGAAAAGAACGGCTGCACCGAGCAGACGCAACCCTCCGATCTTCTAGATTCCATTTGTGCTACGGTGGAGTCGTCGCTGCCGACGGGCGAGTATCAGGGCTGCATGGAAGGCTATCCGGTCATCTGGTGCCCGATGCCTGGCCGTCCCCACGAGATCCCGAGCTGGAGCCCGAACGCCATCGCCTCTTTCTTCATGCAGTTCTGAGTGAGCCGGGCTAGCGCCGGTTCGCCGGCTCTGGGCCGGCGCTCTCGCTGTCCCGGTCCGCGATCCGGCGCGGGCCGCGTCGCGACCGGGCCATCCTCGACTTCTTCGCCTCGGCGGTCGCTGACTTCTTCAAGCAGTCCTGAGCCAGCGTCCTACGGTCCGCCCGATATGGGCCAACCGTCAGCATCCCACGTGAGCTCCGCGATGCGTAGTGTCACGCGGCCGCGGGCGGTGGCGTCGTACGAGTGATAGACGTTGTATTGCCGCCCGCGCGTGACCAGGATCGAATTGCCTCCCACGCCGGGCCAGCGGTCGTCCCCGTCGACCAGCAGCGTCCCTCCGCCCTCCATCATGGGAACACCGTCGCGGTCGACGTACGGGCCGGTCACGTTGGTTGCACGACCCACGCGCAGGTTGTTCGTGCTGTTCACGCCCCGGCAGCACCAGTCGAAGGACGCAAACAAGTAGTAGTAGGGCGCCTGGTAGAACAGGAATGCAGCCTGGATCGCATGCGAATCGTCGGGGCGCATGGCCAGCTCGAGCAGTTCATCGTCGGCTCGAGCTCCTGCCGCGTTTAGACGAATGAGCTTAATGCCGCTGCCGAAGCTGCCGAAGACGAGCCAACGATTGCCTTCCGGATCGATGAAGGCGTTCGGATCGATCGCATCCCAATCGACGTCCGTTCCGTCCACGTCCGAGCAGATGACGGGGCCCTGGTCGGCCCAGATTTGCGCCGAGTCGAGTGCTGTTCTGGTGGCGTGTCCGATGCAGGACCACCCGGATCCGAAGGTCGATGCGGCGTAATACAGATGGTAGCTGCCCTCGAACCACTCGACGTCCGGTGCCCACAGCTCGCTAGCGTCCGGCACGAGCTCCGCGATCCAGCTGGGTATCTCGGCAAAAACCAATCCCGCGTCCCGCCAGCTGAGCAGGTCGTCCGACGTCTTGAGCGGAATGCCTGGACCGGTTCCGAAGAGGTAGTAGCGGACGCCGGCCTCGATGATGTCGACATCGTGCGCCTCGGTGTCGCCGGTCAGATCCAAGGTGGTGGGCGGCGGCTGGTTTTCGGCCCCGGCGGATCCGCCGCTGCTCGGCACTGAGCCGCCTTGGCCGGCTTCTGCGCTCGTGCTGCCGCCGACGGCCGCGGTTCCGCCGCTGCTCGCCAGTGCCCCGCCTCGGCCGGCTTCTGCGCCGCCAGCAGCGCCGACTCCGGGCGCGCCCGCCGCGCCGCCCTCTGCGTCCGTGCCGATCCCACGCTTCTGTACGGCGACGACGTCCGGGCGAGCATCACACGCGAGCAGCGCGATGCAGAGCGCCAGTGGGCCGAGGCGGCCAGTACCATGCAGAGGCGAGGGACCAGACGTGCACACCACTAGCGCCGCTCCGCGCCATGGCGCAACGACTCGGCCTGGGCGCTTCCCGGATAGTCGTGCAAGAACTGGTCGGTGGCCTCGCGTGCGGCTTGCGTGCGACCCGTTGCGGCGAGCGCGCGAATACGCCCATAGCGCGCCTCCTGCGTCAGCGAACCGCCACCTGCAAGATAGCGCTCGAACGATTTGAGCGCCGCCTGCGGCTGTCCGAGCTGCGACAGCTGCAGCTCGCCGAGCGAGACCAGCGCCACGCGCGACAGATCGCTCCCCGGATACGCGCTCGCAAGCTCCTGATAGGCCGCTGCTGCTTCTCGATAGCGACCGGCGCTGCGCAGACTCCGCGCTCGACCGAGCAGCGCCGAGGCTGAGGGACGCGCACTTCCGACACCGGGGGCAGACGCAGGACGAGCCACCGGGAGAGGCGTCGTGCGCACCGGCCGTAGCTCCAGAGTTCGGCTCACGCGCTCGGCGCCCTTGACCACGAAGCGCTCGCGTGCGGTTTCCAAGCCCGGGTACGACGCAACGGTTTCGTGCTCGCCGCGTCCGAGCAGGGTGGATACCGGCGCCTCACCGAGATCGATCCCGTCCACGGTCACCCGAGCTCCTGATGGCACCGTAGCGAGGTCGACCGGAGCCGCCGCGTCCGCGCTCCAGAGCTTCGCGAGTTCGCCGAGTCGTGCCTCGACCTGCCAGGCTTCACCCCCCGGCGGCGCCTCGCGAATGGCCTCGCCGAGAACGGCGGCAGCGGGAGCGCGGAGCAGCCGGCGCTCGCCGCTGTTCGTCTCGAGCTCGATGGTGCCCTGGTGCGCACGTACTGCGAACTCCGTGCGCGTGAGCTGCTCCACGGCAAAGACCGTTCCTTTCGCGCTGACGCGCCCGAGCCCAGTCTCCACGCTGAAATGCGTGCCGAGCGGCTGCGGCTCGAGGCGACACAGCACCGACCCCGCAGCCAGCGCCAAACGCACGTTCCCGTTCTCCGCGTTTCGCAGCTCGAGCTCGCTGCCGTTGCTGCCGCAGACCGAGATCCCTTGAGGATAGGCGAGGCAGGCGCGGCCGCGACCGATCCGCACCGAATCGTCGGGTCCCAACGAAGCGCCGGCAGCGGCCTGGATACCGTGCACCCGAACTTCGCCGGAAACGAGCACCAGATCCACGGGAACAGCGCGGCCCGTCGCGCTACGTTCCGGTGCATCCACGCGACGCTCGTCATGCCAGATCTCGCCCGCGGCCACGGCTGCAACCACCGCGGCAGCTACAGCAGCAGCGAAGATGCCCTGCCGCGTTCGCTTCGCATGCCCCACGGCGGGACGCTGAGCGCGGTCGGTATCGATAGCAGGAAACGGCTCGGAGGCACCGGGGAGGACGTTGCCCAGCTCGGCCCACACCCTGGCTTCGGCAGCGCAGGCGGCGCACTCGGCAACGTGATCCGTCTCGAAGCGCGATTCGTCCGGTGTGAGCACTTCTCCCACTGCCACGCGGTCAGCAAGCTCGGCCCAGCGCTCGCACGCACTATCCTTCATCGAGAGCTCCTCGTGCTAGCTGGCAGACAAACGAGATCGCGCCGGATGCTCCGACGAACCTGGCGGCGCGCCTGAAGCAGGCGGTCCTTCACGGTATTCGGTGACGTGGCGGTCAGCTCGGCGATCTCGTCGATGCAGTAGCCCATGACATGCCGGAGTACGAGGACGGTACGGCGGGCCTCGGGCAGCTCGGAGAGATACTCGAGGATCGGGCGTGCAATCGCCTCGTCGCGCGCTGGCGGTGCAGAGTCCGTGCCGGAGTGCTCCGGATCCGCGGACACATCGATACGCGCCGCGCGCACGCGCCGCTTGCGAGCGTGGCGAGCGGCGGTTCTGACCGCGATCCGGTCTGCCCAAGCGTAGAGACTTCCGCCACGGTAGGTATGCGCGGAGCCCAGGATCTCGACCAGTGCGCACTGTGTCGTATCCTCGGCGTCCGCTGCATGGCCCATGATGGCCAAGGCGATGGTATGGACGCGGCGCCGAACGAGCGCGACCAGGCAGTCCTGCGCGGCAGTGTCGCCCTCGGCGACGCGCAGCAACAGCTCGGGGCTCTGCGGACCTCTGGGCTCAGTCACCGTGGGCCATGTCGTAGCGATGGGCACTGCGCATTCACGTCGTCGGGTTCTTGTGGCGGCTATGCACGGTTAGTGGCCAAGACACACCAGGACGGGCGGGGGTATGTTCAGGGTAGACGCACAGCAAGGCCCAATTCGAGCCGGGGCCTGGCCCGAAATGGAGTGATGAGGGTTTCCGAACCGATGACCTGCTCGACGCGATTCAACACGAAGTCGGCACCGACAAGGGCGTACAGCCCCCACCGCGACGTCGGCTGAACGGTCAGGCGCAAACGAGTCGAAGTCTCCCAGGTCACGCGCGTGGCAGCCGGCGTCTGCTCGAGCGTTGGCCGCACCCGTTCTGTTCGGCGTCCGAGCACGTCGACGCCTACGGCGCCTTCGGGCCGGAGGCCAAGCCAGTGCCCGGCCAGAGGCGTCTCGAAGCCGAGGAAGAGCTCGAGTGGGTAACGCCGGAGCACGATCTGCGCCTGGTCGGTCTGAGCCCGACTGGGCGGGACCCAGGTGAAGGCAGTACCAAAGCGCCAACGCGACCACCTGCCGTTGACCAGCGACACGGTGGCCCCGTGCTGCCAGGTCAGCTCGGGAGCGTAGTAGGTGCCCGAGTAGCCGAGTGACACTTCGATCAGAGAATTGGCAGCATGGGATCCGGCCGGTCGGCGCGTTGCCGTCGCAGAGACATGCGGAGGTGGGCTCGGCCTACCAAGCATCGTCGGTACCGAAGCCGTCGCTCGCGCGCGTTCGAGCAGAGCGTTGACGGCCGAGCGGACGACGATGGCGACTTCCTCAACACTCCCCGCGCCCCTTTTCACGACCGGTATGCGGCGCTCGCGCAGGCTCCTGCCCGCAGACTCGTAGAAGTGGACCACGGTTGCGCCGGGTGTGTGCTCGATCCACACGAACGCGAGCGCGTCGCGGTCAGTGGGGCGAGCGGTGCCGGCCGAGTCCGCGGACTGGACGAGCCGCACGCCGAGCTCGTCCAGTTCGGTTCGAATCGCGTCCATGAGCATCTCATCGAGCAACGGCTCTCGGGCGTCCGAGGAAATCACCACTGTCGGCTGGCTCGGCTCAACAGCAGCCGCCAGCTCCGGTGTGGTGAGGACCAACACTGCCGCAGCGAGTCGAGAAATCCGGCGCGCAGCCGTGCGGCCAAGCCCTGCAGCCGATGCCGCTGTTGATCGGGGCGTCGAGCTCGGATCCACGATGCAACCCTAGTGCCGCGTTTCGATTGAAGCGATGGGTATTTCGCCGCCCTCGACCAGGCGAGGGCGGCAAAAAACCGGCCGCCCCCCACCGATCTGAGCCGCGGCACCCCTTGTTCTTGGGCATCGTTTCAATTGAAACGATGCACCAGTGCGGGCGAGCCATCTTCTTCCAGCCCCATTGACGAGTCACGGCCGCGCAATGACATCGACGACGAGGCCGGGGCAGGCAGACCGGCCTCGAGGTGGACCATCGCCATCGCGCCTGCTGACGGAGGTATCCTCGGGACTCCCACGGCCCCGGACCCTGTGAGAGAGCCCCTTGGGCGTCTCCCGCGTGCCACGCCCGACGGGTGTGGTTGACTACCCGACCATGGCTCTTGAACCAATCTCGGCGGAGGAGAAACGTCAGGCCCTGGAACGCGTGCTCGGGAGCCGTACTTTCGGCAGATCCGAACAGCTTCGCAGCTTCCTACGCTACATCTGCGAGGCGGAATTCGAGGGACGCGCGCAGCAGCTGAACGAGTACGCGTTGGGCGTCTCCGTGCTGGGGCGACCGGCCAACTACTCCCCCGCCGAAGACTCGTGCGTTCGGAGCCGCGCGTACGAGCTGCGCAACAAGCTCAAGAGCTACTACCGCGCCGAGGCTCCGTCCGATCCCATCCAGATCCACATCGACAAGGGGGCCTACGTACCGCGGTTCGAGCGCAGGGCGGAACCGGCACCTGCCGAGTCCGTGCCGCCGCCCGCAGATGCGAGCGCCCCCGAGAACGTCTTCCCGCCGTCCGGGACCGCTGTTGCGGCGCTCGGATCCGGACCCAGACGCCCGCTCCTGAGCATCGTCGCGCTCGGCATCGCCGTTCTGCTGGCCGTCGTCTCGGCCTACTTCTGGTGGGACTCGCGCAAGCGGCCAGAGCTCGCATGGCAGCCCGCCTCGCGGGAGATGGAAGCGCTTTGGAGGCCGTTCGTCGTCAGCGATGCCCCGCTCCTCATCTCGTTCGAAATCCGGCTGTTCTTCTTCTCGCCCGAGACCGGCCTCGTGGTCCGCCACTACCTGACCAATCAGGTGGCGGAAGCCGCCCAGTCGAAGCCCTTGCAGAATTTCCAGCAACGCATGGGTGAGCGCGAGCTGCGCGAAACGTTCGACTACGCTGACTTCGGGGCTGTGCACGCCGCGTTCTTGCTCGGACGGGCGCTCAACCGTGACGTCTCGCTCAAGCACTCGAACTCGCTCGGTTGGGAGGATGTCTGGAACAGCAACATCATCTTCATCGGCAAGCCCAACCTGCATCCGACCATTGTCCACGTTCTGCAAGACGCGGCCTTCGTCGACGAGACAAGCTTCGTCCGGAATCTCCATCCCCGGCCGGGTGAACGCGCCGAGTACCCCAACGCCGAGACGCATGGCTCCGGCGTGAAGTACGCCGTGATCACCGTCCGACCGGGGCCGCAGCTCGGACGCCGGATGATGATTCTCAGCGGGGCCGGCTCGGAGCTCGAGTGGGCACTGGCCGAGAGCGTCACCAATCCAGCGCGGGTGCGAGAGATTGTGTCGCCCCTGCTGCTGCCGTCGGGCGAATTGCCTGCGGCGTTTCAGGTGCTCATCCAGGCCACGTTCGAGTCCAACGTGCCCGTCAAGATCCGCTACGTGACCCATCGCGTGTCCAAGGCGCCGTAGCTGGCGTCCTGTCTCCGTACGCCGTCGGATTCTGCCGAGCCTATCGCCGCAAACGAGACGCCCTCATCAGCATTGGGCCAGGTTCGCCGCCCGGGGGTGTGACCCTTCTCACTGGCTTCGACTCTGAACCCACGTACGCGCTGGCCGAATAGCGCCACCGAACCTGAGGGGTGTGAGAAGTCACGCTACTGCCAATCGCCATTCAGACGCCAGCCCGGGCCACTTTCGAATCCAGTGTGCCGGTTGGAATCCGCCATCGCACTGGTCCCATATCCATATCTGTGGTCGATTCTCCCCTTTTCGTAACCGTTGTCTCACGGTTGGAGAACCGTCAGAAAGACCCCACAGGCCCACATATGTGCTCTGCTTGTGGTCAGCGATTGACAGTAACGCAGCTGGGTAGAGAGCTGGTTCCTTTCGGAAGGGAGTCCCGCATGGCCAAGGTATCTGCGCGTCCTCTTTTTGTGCTGGTAGCTTCCAGCACGCTTGCATTGACCGCGTGTTCTGACACTGCGGATGAGACCGGGGGCACCGGAGGCGGTTCGCCCGGGGACACCGGTGGAACGGCCGGAGGCGGCGCAACCGGTACGGGCGGCGTCACGGCCGCTGGGGGCACTACCGGGGTGACCGGCGGCGCGACCAGCGCAGGCGGTCTCACGGCGGCGGGCGGGTCGCCCACGGGCGGATTGCCCGGTACAGGAACTGGCGGTGACACCGTGGCGAGCGGCGGATCCACTCAAGCCGGCGGCGCGACCGGCACAGGCGGCGACACGAACGCGGGCGGCGTGACCGTGGCTGGTGGCAGAAGCAGCACCGGTGGTAGAAGCGCTGGCGGCAGAAGCAGCACCGGCGGCAGAACCGGGGGCGGCGGCGAGACCGCGACCGGCGGCGTGGGTGACACTGGCGGCACCAGCGCAGGCGGCTCTGAACCGACTGGCGGAACGACAGGAACTGGCGGCGGAGCGACGGGTGGCGTCGGTGGGGACTTACCTGCCGTCTACGACGACGAGAACACGGGCGCCGACTGCCCAGTGCCGACGACCTTCCCGGCATTCAACGCGCTGACGTCGGTCGGGTGGAGGCAAACGAGGTCGTCTGGATCGGGGATACCTGGATCACGATCCCCGGAATTCAGCACACGCGCGTCAGGGACTTGGCGCGTGTCGCGGGCAGCCTCGGCCCGGACGAAGACTACGTGAACCTGGCTGGCCCCTACCTCTACATGGCAGACGTCGCAGAACTGTACGACACCCGGGAGGCGGGCGAGACCCAGGTCAAGGTCGTGCTCATGGACGGCGGGACCTGGGACACGATCCGCGGAAACGGCTCCGACGCGTCCGTCAACGGCGCGGCCAACGCGTTCGAGCAGTTCTTGAGCAAGGTCGCGAGCGACGGCACCGTCGAGCACATCGTCTACTTTCTCGTTCCAGAACTCCCGCTCATCCCGGGAGTGGCAGCCTTGCGGCCAAGAGTACGGCAGGCGTGCGAGCAGAGCGTTGTGCCCTGCCACTTCTTGGACCTTCAGCCGCTCTGGGCAGACCCAGACCCCGACGACGCCGAATACACCGACAGCAGTGGCATACAGGCCTCGGCAGAGGGCGCCAGAGTCATCGCAGACGAGATCTGGCGCATCATGCAGACGTACTGCATCGCCCAATGAGGGGCGGCGTCCGCACGCAGAAGCAGTACGGCCCCCTGCTCCGCTATCATCGTGCACCGCGCCGCGCCGGCCACTGGCCGAGCACGTACATGAGCACGCCCTCGATCCGGGCCTGGGTGGTGCGGTCCAGGTCGACGAACCGTACTCCGAGCCCGTACGGCTCACTCGGGCCCGTTCGTCGCACGACCCGCGCCTGAACCGAAATGACCTCTGGCACGCTGCGCAGGACGATGTCCAGGGTGACCGCCGTTCCGGCGGGAAGGTCGTGCAGGTCGTCCGATGCGTTGAACGCGACCAGAGCCCCGCTCAGGCTCAGCGTCGCGACTTGTGCGCCCCGCACGCCGGCGGCGGACGCGACACTGGCCACCAGGGGCGCATCGATCCAGACGCGCCGGTCTCTGCGATGCTCACGCTTGCGCGCGACGACGGCCGTTTCCTGGGGCGACTCGTCGGCTGCAACGCCATCCAACGCGCGCAGTGCCGCCGAGCTCATCTTCGCGAATACGACCGTGAAAGCGCGCACCAGTCCGGTCACGGCGTCGGGCACGATGCTGGAGACCCGAGCCGAGATGGGCAGAAGCGGATCACCACGCTCGAGCTCGAAGATGACCGACACCGGAGAGCCGAGCGGCGGGGGCATGGCGCACAGAATGTCCGCGGAGTCCGAGCCGAGCCTCGTCAGATAGAGAACCCGCGACTGTCCGTCGGGGAACTGACAGAGGGCTCTGCCGATCACTCGAGGGTGCCTGTGTTCGTCGTGCTCGATCGCGCGCTGGGTCGACACGGCCTGCGCCATGACTCCGATTTGACAACGATAGCACGGGTCGGCGGGCCGAGCTCCCGACCTGCAGGCGGGATGTGTCCCAGGGCCCGCTTAACCGGGCCTTTCCGGTGGCCGTACGAGTGATGTGCGCATCCGTGTGCTAGTCGTCGTGGACACCGAAGCCGCGAGTCCCATACAACTCGCCCTCGATCGGGCTGGGTTCGACGTGACCCTGGCACTGTCGTGCGCAGAAGCGAGACAGTGTGCGTGGCTGGGGCCCTTTGCCGTCGGCGTCATCGACATCAAGCTCGTCGACGGCAGCGGCATCGAGCTCGCAGACTGGCTGTGCCGCGAAGCGCACGTCTGTGGGGCTCTTCTCCGTGGCGACGAGTCCTGGAGCGAAACGCTTTGCTCTGCGGGCCCCGTCGTGAACCAGGACTACGCGCCGCAGCAGTTGGTCACCGCCGTCGGACAGCTGGCACAGCACGTGCTCAAGCGGCAGCTCACCGAGGTCGGCGACATAATACGCCGCCACTCGGCTCGGCCTCCGGGGGGCAGGTGCGTGGATGCCGTACAGCGTGGCCGCGTCAGCAGACGACCCCCGCACCCGACGAGCGGAAACAACAGCGAGGCCGTGCGCAAGTCCTGATCCCTGGTCACGGTATGAAATCTGGAATTTAGGGCGTCCGGACAACGCAGCGGGAGACTGAAGTCATGCCTGACCGAGAGTCCCTCGGTCGTCGGATCATGTGAGCGCTCTCTGCTCGTCGCGCGCGATGTTCATGGCCCCCATCCGTCAGCAGCACCAAATCACGCAGGCGCTGAAGCAAGCAGCCCGCGGTGGCCGCCGCCCGATGTCCAGCGGCAGGGTTCATTACGCTTGCTGCAAACCAGATTAGCGACTCTTATACTCCTTCCTTCCAGCGCTAGCAGAAGACCAGTGCCCGCCAGGCCGCTGCATCCCGGACCGCTGCTCATCGTGGACGACCGCGTCGAAGTGCGCTCGGCGCTGGCGCGGTTCTTCGGGCTGTGGTTCGAGCGCGTCTACGCCGCGGCTTCGCCGCGCGAAGCCGACGGCATACTTCAGGAGCACGCGCCGTGTGTGCTGCTCTGCGATTACTGGCTCGGCGACGCGTTTCCGCCCGGCACCGAGCTGATCACGTCCTGGCGCGAACGCTTCCCGTGTCTCCAGCGCGCCGTCCTGATGACCGGCACCAGAGCGTCCGGCCTGAGCGACGTTCCGGGCATCGATGCCGTTTTTCAGAAGCCCCTCAATCTCAAGGTCGTCACGCCCTTTCTGTTGGGCCAAATCGATCAGGCCCCGCCGGAGGAATGAAGAGTCCGCATCGGGCGGATGGCGATGGGGCGTCGGCTACCGGATGCGTGCTGACAAGGCGGTCTTGTACAAAGGAGCGTCCGGGCGCCACCTGCACCTCGGCAACGAGCACGTTCGAGAGCAGAGCAGCGCGGATCGACTGCACCGGTCCCGCCGCGGACCCCGGCTCGCGGGATCTGGAACCAAGAGCACCCGGCAATGAGACCGACACCCGGGAATACGACAACTGCACGCGAGGGAGCGTCGCTCTGTGGACCGTGCACGGCGGATCTCACCTGATCGCCGCCCGCACCGCGGCCTTGCAGCAGGCCTGGCAGTACATCGCGGGCAACGCCGATTGAACGGCGGTCGGCGGCGCCGCAGCGTCCAGCGTGCGTGAGCTTCACGTGCCTGCCCCTGGCGTGGTATACGGGATCCATCGTGCTGAAGCGACTCTTCGTGGACAACTTCCGGGGCCTCGTGAACTTCGAGTTCCGGCCAGGCCAGCTGAGTCTGCTGCTCGGGCACAACGGCAGCGGCAAGACAACAGTCTTCAACGTGCTCGGCGCTCTGCGCGATCTGGTCGTGCTGGGGGCTCCAGCAAGCGACCTATTCAGGTATTCTGCAACGAAGTGGGACAAGCGGGACATCCAGCGCTTCGAGCTCGACGTAATCGACGAAGGCGGCACGTATCACTACGTTCTCGAAGTTCTGCACCCCGCAAAGGCTCCTGGGACGGCAGTCATCCGAACCGAAACCGTGAGTCTAGACGGAGCCGCGCTCTATCGGTTCTCGGACGGAGAAGTCCATCTCTACTACGACGATCAGAGTCCGGGACCCGTATTCCCGTTTCGACCGGATCAATCGTTCCTGACGAACATCGAGCCGGGACGCACGCAGCGCACCGCTCGCCTTGCGCAGTTCAAGGACTTCCTGGTGCGACTGGGCATTTTGCAGCCGAACCCGTTTGCCATCGACGTGCTTTCGCGGCAGGACCAGAACTTCCTGGCGCGCAACGGCAGCAACTTCGCGCAGTTCTTCGACTACCTGAACGACGAGCGTCCGGATGTTAGAACAGACCTCGAGCGCCGCTTGGGCGAAGCGGTCCCAGGCTTCCGCAACTTCCTGTTCAAGCGCGTAGGGGACGCCAAGGCGCTCATGGCCAGCTTGGGGGACCCCGGCCAGACTGCAGAGTTCAATCTGGGTGAGTTGTCGGAGGGTCAACGCGTGCTGGGTATCCTCTATGCGGCGGCCTGCGGCTTGATGCGAAAGGGCTCTCTGCTCTGTTTCGATGAGCCTGACAACTTCGTGTCGCTATCCGAAATCCAGTTGTGGCTCCAGACCTTGCGGGACGCGGTCGACCAAAACGGAGGCCAGGCGCTCGTTATCTCGCATCATCCCGAGGTCATCGACTATTTGGCGCTCGACTCGGTGTGGCGCTTCGAGCGCACGTCTGGCCCGGTGATGCTCGTGCCGTTGGAAGTCGGCGAGGAGTCCGAGCTCAGGCTCTCGGAGATCATCGCGAGGAGCACGTAGTTTGTCCGTGAAGATACGATGCCAGCTCTTGTGCGAGGATCTGGAGCAGGAGAGACTCTTGCGTCCACTCCTCGTCCGCCTCCTCCCATGCAGAGTCCGGGTGGAACCGCGGAAACCTCGGGGTGGCGCCACGTTCGTCCTGAGCCGTCTCGCGAACGCCGCGACGTACGTTCGCCAGCGCCCTCATGAAGCGGTCGCTCTTGTCATCGTCATCGATGGCGACGACGTGGGCCTCCAAGGTCGGCTTCGTGAGATCGCGCAGCGGCTCGACGCTGCCGGCTTCGATGCTCGCAAGCCCGATGAACGCATAGCCCGCTGTGTGCCCTCGCGCAATGTCGAGACATGGGAGTTGTGGCTGTCCGGCCGCCGCGACCTGAACGAAAGCACGGACTACAAGCGTGAGGCTCAACCCCAACTGGGGACCGGAAGCCGTGACACCTTGGTCGAGGCGTGGCTCGTGCCGCTTTCGCCCGATCAGCAGGAGGAAGAGCAGGCCAAGCTACCTGCGCTGACCCACGCGCGCCACGAGTTGGCACGCTTGCGACAGGCGCGGGCGCACCACTAGGGACCTGCGACGCGCCGGCGCGGAGCCGCCTCATGACCGACATCTCACAGCGCAAAGCCGATCATCTGGATCTCGCCACGAGCGGTGACGTTGCGTTTCACGCGACGACGACGTTGTTCGAATGCGTTCGGTTGGTGCACGACGCGCTGCCCGAGCTCGGCCTCGACGAGATCGATCTGTCGCTTCGCGTCCTCGGGAAACGTCTGAAGGCGCCGCTTCTGATTGCA
The DNA here is from genome assembly GCA_016929495.1 of Polyangiaceae bacterium. Taxonomy (GTDB): domain Bacteria; phylum Myxococcota_A; class Polyangia; order Polyangiales; family Polyangiaceae; genus JAFGIS01. Next base: position 31,055 of record JAFGIS010000066.1, read on the forward strand.
GCCATGACGGGCGGCACCGACCGTGCGGAGCGCATCAATATCGAGCTCGCGTCCATTGCGGAAGAGCGCGGCTACGCGTTCGGTCTGGGAAGCCAACGCGCGATGCATGTCGATCGCCGCGTGTCGACGAGCTACCAGGTGCGCAAGGTGGCACCGTCCGCGCTGGTTCTGGGCAACATCGGGGCTGTGCAGGCGGTCGGCATGAGCCGTGACCAGATCCTCGAGCTCGTGACCGGCGTGGGCGCAGACGCCCTGTGTGTGCACCTCGACCCGGCCATGGAAATCGTTCAGCCCGAAGGCGACCGGGATTTTCGCGGAGTCCTCGAACGGCTTGCCCGACTCGTCCAAGAACTGCCCGTGCCCGTGGTGGCCAAAGAAACGGGATGCGGGCTATCACGCTCCGTTGGGGCGCGGCTTCGAGCTGCGGGCATTCGGCACGTGGACGTCTCCGGCGCGGGCGGCACGTCCTGGGTAGCCATCGAGGGCCAGCGCGTGCCCCAGACGCGGATGCATCTCGGCAGGGCGTTCCGAGAATGGGGCATCCCCACGGCCGCCAGCGTGGCGTGGCTCGCGGACCAGGGCTTCAACACCCTGTTCGCCACCGGAGGGATCCACGACGGGCTCGAGGTGGCCAAGGCGCTGGCGCTCGGCGCGACGGCCGCCGGAATCGCGCGGCCGGTCCTCCAGCGCCTCGACAGCGGCGGAAGAGCTGCCGTGCTCGAATACCTGGCCGCCGTCGAAGGCGAGCTCAGAGCAGCCATGCTGCTCGTCGGAGCACGCGCGCTGGCCGAGCTGCGGCAGGTGCCCCGCGTCGTCGTCGGGGAACTGCGTGACTGGCTCGCGGTCTAGTGGCGTGTCTCCAAGACACGCCACATAGCTACAAACCCGTGTCCTGGCTCAGACTGTGGGCATTCGCCGCAGAACTCGACGGCTTCGCCCGCTGATAGGCCGTCGAGTTCTGCGGCGAATCACGGAGACAGGGCACGGGTGCCGCTCGCCAGAAGTCGTGCCGGGTTTCTGCCCGCCCCTCACCCTGTTGGCGGGCGGGCAGAA
>JAFGIS010000668.1 GCA_016929495.1 Polyangiaceae bacterium
ACGCTCTTCCTCGACGAGGCCGGCGAGTTGCCGCTGGCCGCTCAGGTACGGCTCTTGCGGGTGCTCCAGGAGTCGGTCATCGAGCGGGTAGGCGGACAACGTGGCGTCCACGTCGATGTACGTATCGTCGCGGCTACGCACCGAAACCTGGAAGAGATGGTGCAAGCCGGCTCGTTTCGCGAAGATCTCTGGTACCGGATCAGTGTGTTCCCCATCGCCATTCCTCCGCTTCGCGACCGCCGCGAAGACATCCCATCGCTGGCGTCGCATTTCGCCTGGAGCGCAGGCAGGCGCATCGGCGGTGCGCCACTCAGCCTGTCTTCGAGCGACATCGACCTGCTGTTGGCCTACGACTGGCCCGGCAACGTCCGAGAGCTTGCGGCGGTGATCGAGCGCGCGGCCATTCTCGGCGACGGGAAGTATCTGGACATCGCCGGCGCCGTCGGGTCTCGAGCCCGGCGCAGTGGACGCCCCTCGGCGGCGGCGCCCAGCGTCGAGTCCGTCGAGTTCTCGAGTCTCGACGCCGTCATCGCCGCCCACATCGAGGCCGCGCTGCGCAAGACGCGAGGGAAGATCGAAGGCCCGCGAGGGGCGGCCGAGCTGCTCGGGCTCAATCCCCACACCCTGAGGTCGCGCATGCGCAAGCTCGGCATCAACTGGGGCCGATTCCGCGGCGGCGACTAGATCCATCCTGGACTCTGGCTGGTCCAGCCCCCGTGAGCTACCCTCAGGCTCGACGCCGATGCGCTCCGCTGTCTCGGCTCAGTTGTCCGCAGTCTTTGGCCTCTGGCTCGCGTGCTCGTGTGGGCCGTCGCAGAAGCTCGCGCGGGTCCGACCAACCGCTCCGCGGACGGCAGCAGCCGAGCCCGCTGTTTCGCGGCCACCCGAGCCCGTCGAGGTGACGGTGCTCGCCATCAACGACCTTCACGGTCAGCTGCCGCCAGCCCAGCCGATGGATGGCCGTCCCGTGGGGGGTGCGGCGGTGCTCGCTGCGTATCTCCGGGCAGAAGTCGCTCGAGCGCCCCGGTCCACGCTGATCGCGAGCGCCGGTGACCTCGTCGGCGCCTCGCCCCCGAGCTCCGGATTGCTCCACGACGAGCCCGCCATCATGCTGCTCAACGAGCTCGGGGGACCGGGCTGTACGTACGCAGACCGCCTCGACCCGGGCTGCCCTCTCGTCGCCACCGTCGGGAATCACGAGTTCGACGATGGCGCAGCGGAGCTGTTGCGCCTGATCGATGGGGGCGACCACCGAGCAGGTCCTGGCCTCGAAGACCCGTATCGCGGCGCGCGGTTCCCCGTGGTGTGCGCCAACGTCTTGGAACGGGATACCGATCGCCCGCTGTTTCCTCCCTACGTCATCAAGCGGGTTCGAGGCATGGCGATGGGATTCATCGGGGCCGTGCTCCACGAGACGCCTCGCATCGTCACGCCGAGCGGCATTCGAGGGCTTGAGTTCTCCGACGAGGTCGAGGCGATCAATCGCCAGGCTCGCCAGCTCTCGGCGCAGGGGGTGGCCGCGATCGGCGTGCTCCTTCACCAGGGCGGCAGCCAGGAGCCGTACGCGGGCAGGACCCGGCCGGACGTGACGGTGCAGGGCCCGATCGCAGCGCTCGTGAGGCAGCTCGACGATTCGGTCGACTTCGTGGCCTCGGGCCATTACCACGGATTCACGAACGCGTGGCTGCCGAGCTCACAGGGCAGGCGCGTTCTGGTCACTCAGGCCTACTCGGCTGGAAGGGCTTTTGCGCGGATTTCGCTCGCGCTCGACCCGCGCTCGCAGGACGTCACCGAGGCTTCTGCCGAGATCATTCCGACGTTCGCGGACGTGCCGCCGGGCGACACCCCCGACCGAGCGGCGAAGCTTCTGGTCGCACGTGCCGAAGAGCAGGTGGAGTCACTGACCGAGCGGGTGGCGGGCCGCGCGGCACGGCCCCTGACTCGAGAAGCCAGCGCGGCCGGTGAATCCGCCCTGGGCAGCCTGATCGCGGATGCGCAGCGCGCCGCGCTGCACTCGGACGTGGCGCTGACCAACCCGTGGGGCATTCGTGCGGACATCGACGCAGGCGTGGTCACCTGGGGGGAGCTGTTCTGTGCACAGCCGTTTGGCAACGATCTGGTGATGCTACGGCTCACAGGACACGAGCTCATCGAGCTGCTCAACGCGCAGTGGGGCTCCGACGAGCGCTTTCTGCAGACTTCCGGTCTCGAGTACACCTGGGATCCCGACGCTCCGACCCAGCAGAATCGCATCGTCGAGGCGCGTGTGGGCGGCAAGCCTCTGAACCCGAAGGCGATCTATACTGTCACCGTGAACCGGTACCTGGCCGAGGGCGGCGGCGGGTATTCGCTCCTGGCGCACGCACCTCGAGTGGCAACGGCCCCCTCGGATCTCGAGGCTCTGTTCGTGTATCTGAAGAGTCGGCCGGAGCCGTTCGAGGCCACTATCCAGGGGCGGATCCGGATCGGGAGCAGCCCACGGTAGCGTACACGACGACCCACGACATCGCGGCACGCCGCGCCCGTTGGATGCTTCTGGTTGCCGCCGTGAGCGCCAGCGGTTCGGGATGCCGCTGCCGAGACAGCTCGATCATCCGCGCGGAGCCGGCCGGTCCCAGGGAAGCACCCGTGTTGGCGCTCGGGGCGTCGCACAGCTCGAGGACGGCAAGTTGACCGTCACAGAGAAGACCAAAGATCCTGTATCCCGAAGCGGCTACACGCGCACCCGCGCCCTGCGCGGCCCCCAAGGATCGCTCGGCCGCTCGTCGCCGAAACGGCCGCTGAGCGGGGTTGCGCAAACCGCACAGAGTCCCTTCTCTAGCCGGTAGCTCCCGAGCAGGTACCCATCGCGTTCTATCACGGCCTGCCCGCAGCCCGAGCAGTAGGTTGCCTGGCTCTCGGGCGCGTACACGTTGCCCGAGTACACGTGTTTGAGGCCGTGTCCGAGCGCCTGCTGTCGCGCCCTGAGGCAGGTCCCGAGCGGAGTCCGCTCGAGGTGGGTCATCCTGAAGTCCGGATGAAACGCCGTGAAGTGCAGAGGGACCTCGGGCCCAAGTGCCCCAACATACCAATCGCACAGGCGGTCGATTTCCTCCGGGGAGTCATTGCAGCCGGGAATGAGCAGCGTCGTCACCTCGAGCCACACTCCGGTCTCGCGCGCGAGGTAGACGAGGGTGTCTTTGACGGGTTCGAGCTCGGCGCCGCAGTAGTCCCGATAGAACGTCGGAGTGAACGCCTTGAGATCGACGTTCGCAGCGTCCATGTGTCGGAAGAAGTCCGGGCGAGCCTCGGGTGTGATGTACCCGGCTGTCACGGCTACCGACTGGACACCGCGCTCGCGGCACGCCTGTGCCGTGTCGATCGCGAATTCCGCAAACACGACCGGATCGTTGTAGGTGAACGCAACGCTCTTGCACCCGCCGCGGACCGCGGCATCGGCTATCTGCTCGGGCGTGGCGAGCTCGCTCATCAACTCGACCGAGCGCGCCTTGGACATGTCCCAGTTTTGGCAGAATCTGCAGCCGAGGTTGCAGCCGGCCGTCCCGAAGCTCAAGACGCTCGACCCGGGAAAGAAGTGATAGAGCGGCTTCTTCTCGATCGGATCGACACAGAACCCCGTCGCCCGTCCGTACGCGCCGAGTTCGATGGACGGTCCGCGACGCTGGCGGACGAAGCAGAACGCGCGCTGTCCGTCGCGCAACCGGCATGCGCGAGGGCAGAGATCGCACTGGATGCGTCCGTCAGCGAGGGCGTGCTGCCATCGCCCGGCTCCCGGATCGAGCCTCGTGTTCACGCGTGCGGCCATGTGACCACGGCGCCCGCACCTCGGCGCGAGCAAAAACGTCGAACGCAGAAGACTGGGCGCTTCCGGGGCGCTGCGCAAGCGCTGGCCCGCGAGCGGTATTGCCCCGGGGGCGGCCCCGGGCGTGCAGCCGGTCGCCCTCGGTGGTAGGTGAGGCCCCCGTGATGGTCAACGTCGACATCGCGATCATTGGAGCCGGCGTCGTCGGCCTCGCCACGGCCCACGAGCTTGCGCGTCGCGAGCCGAGCCTGTCGCTCGCTGTGATCGAAAAGGAGCCCGGACCAGCCTACCACCAGTCCGGTCGCAACTCCGGCGTACTGCACTCCGGCATCTACTACAAGCCAGGCTCGCTCAGAGCGGCGCTCTGCCGCCGGGGGCGTCGAGCCATGGTCGACTTCTGCGAGGCCGAGGGGATCGGACACGAGACCTGCGGCAAGGTCATCGTTGCCACGGACGAGGCGGAGCTCGGCGGCCTCACCGAGCTCGCCGAACGCGCTCGGCTGAACGGCATCCGCGCGACGCGGCTCGACCCGCACGAGCTCCGTGAGCTCGAGCCGCATGCTGCTGGGCTGGCGGCACTGCACGTGGCGGACACGGGCATCATCGACTTCAAGCGTGTCTGCGCACGCTGGTTCGTTCAACTTGCGGCGCAGGACCGCGTCGGCCGACGCCGACATCTTCTGTGCTCGGCGCGTGTCCACGCCATATCCACGCGCGGGCGGCTGGTCAGCGTGAACACGACAGCCGGCACCGTGGTCGCGCGAAGACTCGTGAACTGTGCTGGGCTTCAGTCCGATCGTGTGGCGCGTATGGCCGGCCAGGATCCCGGCGTGCGCATCGTTCCCTTCAAGGGTGAATTCTACGAGCTCGATGCCACGATCGCTTCGTGGGTCAATCACCTCATCTATCCCGTGCCAAACCCTGCGTTTCCGTTCTTGGGCGTGCACCTCACGCGACTGATCGGCTCCGGCGTGGAGTGTGGGCCCAATGCGCTGCTCGCCATGGGGCGCGAGGCCTACGAGCCATGGTCCCCCGACCTGGGCGACCTGTTCGAGACGCTTGCGACACCCGGCTTCTGGCGCTTTGCGGCTCGCCATTGGCGCGCTGGGCTAGGTGAGGTCCGACGCTCGCTCTGCAAGACCGCCTTCGTGAAGGCGCTGGCCCGGCTGGTTCCCGGGATCCGGCCCGAGCATCTCACCCCCGCTCTGCCGGGCATTCGCGCGCAGGCGCTGGATCGGCACGGTAGGTTGGTCGACGACTTCGTGTTCGAACAGACCGGACCCGTGCTGAGCGTATCCAACGCTCCCTCGCCGGCTGCGACTGCTTCACTCGCGATCGCCGAGACCATCGCTGACCGCGTCCTGGGACGACCAACCGGCTGCTCGGCGACCGAGTCGCATCCGCCGGCCCGTGCGACCGAGGTCTGACCCTCCGGAACGGCCAAGCTCCGCCACATGTCGCGCGTCATCGAACTTGCGGATCTGCCCGCTGATCCCATTGCGCTCGCGCGGTCTCTCAGCGACCGCCCGGGCGTCTGTGCTATCTGGGGCGCGGCCGAGGGGGACGTCTGCTACATCGGGTGCGAGCCGGTCGAGACGAGCGTCGAGCTCTGCCCACAGTCAACCCCGTTCGGCGAGGATGAGTCCGAGTTTGCGGGCGTACCGCGTTGGGTTGGCGTGCTTCCCTACGAGGCCGCGCGACAAGCCGAGCGCACCGCGTTCAGTCCGCGCCCTGATCCACGAACCGCCCCGCACCTTTCTCGGCCCTGCTGGGTCCGCTATGGCGCCATGGCCCGCGTCAGCCGGGAAGTGACCATCGTCGGCGACGACGCACGCGCGGGGCGCGAGCTCGCTCGGTTGCTGCGGCGTCGAGTGTCGGGGCGCGCGGGCTGCTCGCTTGCTCTCGCCGAGCCCCCCGAGCCCGAGCAGCGCCACATCGACCGGATCCGTGCCGCCCTCGAGCTCATTGGGCAAGGTGAGCTCTATCAGGTGAACCTGGCGCGTCGCTATCGGCTGCAAGTACGAGGCAGCGGAGTCGACCTTCTGCAGGCCATGAGACAGCGGGCCCCGTCGCCCTACTGTCTGGCCCTGGACCTTCCTGACGCGACCGTCGTCAGCACCTCACCCGAGCTCTTTCTGCGCCTCGACGCGGACGGGGTCGTAACGACCTCTCCCATCAAGGGCACGCGCCCGCGCGGCGCGACCGTGGCTGAGGACCGAAGCTTCATGGCTGCTCTGGACGCGGATCCCAAAGAGCGCGCGGAGCTCGCCATGGTGATCGACGTGGAGCGCAACGACCTCGGTCGGATCGCCGTCACGGGTTCGGTCGAGCTCATCGGTCGGCCCCGGGTTATCACTCGAGGCACGGTGCACCACCGCGAGGCGACGCTTCGCGCCCGGCTCAGGCCCGAGCTCGGTCAAGCCGATCTCGTGCGCGCCATGCTGCCGAGCGGCAGCGTGACCGGAGCCCCCAAGGTGCGAGCCATGGAGGTCATCGCGGCGCTCGAAGCCGAGCGCCGGGGGCTGTACACCGGCGCACTGGGCACCGTCTTGGGCGACGGCAGCCTCAGATTGTCGATGGCGATCCGGACGCTGACCGTGTGCGACGGCGAGGGGCACTACTTCGCCGGAGGCGGCATCGTGGCCGACAGCGACCCGGTGCGCGAGGTGGAGGAGACGCGCTGGAAGGCGCTGCAGCTGGGGGTTGCGCTGTAGCATTCTGGGCCACTTCGGCCCGTGGGCGACTACACCAGCGGCGGGCAGCCGATGATGATGTCGATTCGTTCCACGCCCCTCTGGACCTTCTCGCAGTAGTCGCCGAGTAGCTCGATCGTCGGCGGATCGGTCGATCGGTCGATCTCCCAGTTGACGTCGCCTCCGGCGCCGGCTGCGCCGTCGAGCTCTTCGCCGCCCTGAGGCACGACCTTGCAGTCGAGCGCCACGTTGACGAGCCATTCGCTCGTGGACGCAGGCGTGTAGTCGAGTTGGATCCTGCAGGAGCGCACCAGGCTGACCGTGATGTCCTCGAAGGTCTTCGTGAGCGCGTCGATGCCGCCCGACGCGGATACCTCGTAGTAGTGGGCGCCGTCGTCGTCGGTCGCCGTCGGGGCCACGGCACCACCCGCATCGGCGAAGTCGTTGAGCCAACCCGTGTACGCCTCGCTGCCCGGGATGCCGACCACGATCGTCTTCACGCCTGCCTTCTTGAGAGCGGCTATCTTGTTCTTGGTCTCCTTCCAATCCACGCACCACAGGGGATCGTTGGCGCAGCAGTCCGAGCTGGTGCAGAGCCCGTCCAGGGCAATCGTGCACTCGTCGTTGTCGCAGTCGAGGGCGTCGTTGCAGTTCGGGCCGCCGTCGGTGGCCAGCAGCACGTACTTGTCGCCCTTGAGCAGCGAGCCCTCTCCGCCCTCGAAGTAGGTGAGCGCCGCATTCAATGCGTCAGCCGTGGGTGTGGACCCGCCGGGGCGTATGTCCTCGAGCGTCTCGATGATGGAATCTACGGTGTCGGAGGCCGGGCCGATCTCCACGTTGACCGTCTCCTTCGGGAGATCGCAGGAATCCTCCGGGGCCGAGTCTTCCGTGACCTGCTCACCCGGGAACAGCAGGAGCCCCACCGACATGTTGGGATTCTTGATCATGGTGTCGGCGGTCAAGGCGTCGGTGAGCGCAGAAGTGAGCGCCTGCCACTTGGGCTGATCGTACGTGTCCTCGCTCATCATGCTGCCGGACTTGTCGATCACGAGCAGCATGTTCACCGGGATCGCCTTGGAAGGCTTGGTGCCGTCGAAGCACGTCTTGTCCGTCAGGCCCACAAGCTCCTTGCAGGGCTCTGGCTCGGTGGGCGTGTCGTCGTCGTCATCGGTCTTGCTGGTGTCGTCGTCGTCATCGGCCTGACCCTTGCCGCCGGTGGCCTTGTCGTCGTCGTCATCCGCCAGCTGGGTGCCGCCCGTGCCGCTGTAGGCGTCGTCGTCGTCGTCGTTCTTCTTGCAGCTGTACGTGAACGCCAGCCCCAAACCCAGCATGGCTAGCAAACCGAATGTCCAACTCCGTCGCATCGCTGTGCTCCCTTCTCGCGGTCGTCTTAGCATGGTTGAGGTTCAGGCCGCACGGACACCCACGTAGTGTAGTCGGAAATAGTCTACCCGACGCACACAACACGTGCTCCGAAGCCCGGTCGACCCCCAGATCATGGAAGATGAGCCATTGCGTAGCCTGCGCAGTACACTCCGAGCAAAGCTTTCCCGCAGTCCGTGTGTCGCGCTTCATGCGACATTGTTCCGCACGCGCGAAGACGGGCACCGCTCAGGATGGAATATCTCGTCCGAATTGAACGGTCCGGTTGGAACGCTGCGGGATACGGAGCGAAGATCCGCCCGGTTTGTTGCCTTGCGTCAGCGCTGACCGACGGCAATGGTTTCCGTGTCGATCCGGTCTGCCGTCACGTAGAGCCTTCCAACCGAGGCCGGGAGCTCGGTTCGCCTCGGGCCAGCTGAGCCCGGATTGAAGTAGAGCACGCCGGCGCGGCGGTAGTCGTGTGCCCGGTGCGTGTGACCGCTCACTACGGCCGCGAGGCTCAGCATTTCTGGTCTGACCTCGAGCTCCTGCAAGTCGTGTATGACCATGATCGAGCGGCCTTCGGCCGTCACTATCGTCCTCGGAGGCAACTCGGCGCTCCAGGCACCCCGGTCCATGTTGCCTCTCACCGCGTGAACCGGGCACAAGAGCCTGAGCTCGTCCAGGAGCTCGCGCGAGCCGATGTCACCAGCGTGCACGATGAACGCGCACGCGGAGAGCGCCTGAACCGCCTCGGGGCGCAGCAGTCCATGCGTATCGGAGATGACGCCCACGACGACCATGGACTCAGCATCCCATATCGCCGCGCGCTGGGCAGCAGGCCAGCCGCGGCGCTCGCGCGTGGTGCATCGGCATGGCCGGGCCACCAGCCGGACCTCCCAGCGCTGCTCTGCAGTCGGGTCCCGTGCGGCTGATGACCCGAGGTTCCGCCGCGGCACAGTCGTGCTAGCTCTGGCCCCCATGCGCTACCTGCGAGCTCTGCTGCCCACGCTGAAAGAGGCCCCGGCCGATGCCTCCAGCGTGAGTCACATCCTTCTGTTGCGTGCTGGCTTCGTGCGCCGTGTGGGCGCTGGGATCTATAGCTACCTGCCCCTCGGCGTGCGCGTCCTGCGCAAGGTCGAACGCATCGTGCGACAGGAGATGGATCGCAGCGGTGCGCAGGAGGTGCTGTTGCCGGCGTTGCTGCCAGCCGACTACTTCCGGGAATCCGGACGGTGGGACGTGTTCGGCGACACGTTGCTGCGCTTGAAAGACCGCAAGGGCGCCGACTACCACCTCGGCCCCACGCACGAGGAGATCATCACCGATCTGGCGCGGCGCGAGGTCCGAAGCTACCGCGACCTGCCCCTCAACCTCTACCAGATCCAGACCAAATTCCGCGACGAGCCGAGACCGCGCGGGGGACTGCTCCGGGGCCGCGAGTTCTTGATGAAGGACGCGTACTCCTTCGATGCGAGCGATACCGACGCGCTCGCCAGCTACGAAGCGATGCGTGTCGCGTACACCAATATCTTCACGCGCATGGGCTTCGACTTCCGCATGGTGAGCGCCGACTCGGGTGCGATGGGCGGCTCCAAGAGCGCCGAGTTCCAGGTGCTGGTTCAGAGCGGCGAAGACATCCTCGCGGCCTGCGATAGCTGCAGCTATGCCGCCAACCTGGAGGTCGCCTCCGCACGGGCACAGGCCGATTCGGCCGTGCCAGCGTCCGAGGTGCCCGCCGTCGAGAAGATCCCGACGCCGGCTCAGCGGACGATCGAGGAAGTCAGCGCTTTTCTCGGCGCCTCGCCCGAGCGTTTCCTGAAGAGCCTGGTCTACGTGGCGGGCGACCAGCTGGTGCTCGCCGTGGTTCGCGGCGATCACGATGTCAACGAAGTGAAGCTGGCTCGCGCCCTCGGCGTCGGCGAGGTCTTCATGGCGGGTCCAGAGGATGTGCGGCGAGTGACGGGCGCGGAGGTCGGCTTCGCCGGACCCGTGGGCTTCGGCGGGCGTGTGATCATCGATCGCGACGCGCGGGCCATAGGCGATGCCATCACGGGCGCCAACGACACCGATCACCACCTGCGGCATGTCGTCTTCGGGCGCGACTTCCAGGCGCCCGTAGCCGAGATCCGCAGTGCGAAAGAGGGCGACGCCTGCGCGCACTGCTCCGGCTCGCTCAAGCTCTACCGCGGCATCGAGGCCGGGCACATCTTCGTGCTCGGGACGCACTACAGCGCCAAGATGGGAGCCACCTATCTCGACGAGAAGGGAGGCAGCCGTCCGCTGGTCATGGGCTGCTACGGAATCGGTGTGTCTCGACTCGTCGCCGCTGCCGTCGAGCAGCACCACGACGCCGACGGCATCGTGTGGCCGATGAGTATCGCGCCCTATCACGTATGCGTGCTCCGGCTCGGGCAGGAGCCGGACGTGGTTGATGCCGTCGACCGTTTGGAGCAACAGCTCGAGCAGCGCGGGCTCGAGGTGCTGGTCGACGACCGCGACGAACGCCCCGGCGTGAAGTTCAAGGACGCCGACCTCGTGGGGATCCCGCTCAGGATAACCGTCGGCGCCAAGTCACTCGCGCGCGGCGGCGTGGAGCTGAAGCTCCGCTCCGAGCGCGACCCCAAGAAGGCGGAGTTGGTCAGCCTGGAGGCGGCCGCCGATGCGGTCCAGAGCCGGATCGCGGACATGACTCGGGCGTAGCGGGTTCGAGCCGACCCCGCGCTCCTGCGAGGTCGACGCGCCGGCAATTGGGCCACCGGGCGCAGGTGGCGCTACGACCGGTCCCATGTGCTGGCGGGTGCTCGCTTTTCTGGCTCTGTCCGTGCTGCTCTGCTGCGAACACACGAGCAGAACGGCCAAGGAGAGCGCGGCTGTTCGGCCGGATCGGCCTCAGGACGACCTTGGGGAACTGCAGCGGGAGATCGCGGTCGCCCTGGCTGACGCCGAGCAGCACCTTCGCTCCTTCACGATGTCCCCGAGCGGGCATGAGCTGCGTGCGTGCCCTGACAGCGCGCTCGCACGCCAAGCGGCAGGCGGTGGGCCCTTGAAGCTCGTCGTCAGGGCGTTCGACGCTCGCGTCGAGGCCAAGAATCTGCTTCCACTCGAGATCATCGCTCGTCTGGAGACCGACGACTTCGCTCGGGCGCTGCGCCATCTGCGGGGCGGCCGTGCAGCCCTCTGGGACCCAAGTGGGGCCCGGCCTGTGAGCCTTGAAGCTGGAGAGTCGGCGCTGGAGGACCTGCGCCGCCTGCGCGCGACACGCCTGGTCGCCGAGGTCCGGATCCTCGAGTACACCGCGCCTCACCTGTTCATCCGCAAGGGCGCGCTGCGCTACCAGTGGGCCGCTGGGTCTCTGGCGTTCGACTTGGTCGTTCATGATCTGACGGCGCGCTCCGTACTCTGCCAGGCGCCGGTAGTGGTACGCGGCGATGCGACCGCCGCGCCCGTCAGGCGGCGGCTGCGCGAACGGACTCGTCTGTCGCTGCAGCGGCAGCTCGCCGACCGAGCCTGGGCGGCCACGGGCGATGCGCTCGGACGCATCAGCGCACGGCTGGCGCTGCCGGACCAGACGCTGCGCGCCACGCCCTCGCAGCGCTTTTCGTCGGGCGATCGGCTGGCTTCGAACATCACCGGGAGCTAGCACTAGTGCGATCACTTCCTGCCCGGGGCAGGGTATGCTCCCGGCCATGCGCTCGTTGCCTGCGATGCTTCTCGCCGCGTTGGGCGCGCTGCTGGTGGGCTGTGGCGCTCAAGCCGCGCCTCTGCGCAGTGCCGCCGTCCCGCGCGACCCCAAGCACGCTCCTGCGGCAACGCGTTCGAATCCCGGCCTTCATCCGGTCATCCGGACCGGAGCCGCAGCGTCGAGCAGGAAGCCGGAGCCGAACGCTCCGACCCCCTGCGGCGATCCGATTGGCGTCGCGGGCCCCGTGGTCGTCGAGTCCGTGGGTGCCAGCGGACGCTGGGCAGCGCTGTGCCAAGCCCGAGAGGATACGGACGGCGATGGCAAGCTCGGCGTCCACTACGGGCCGCGCGGCGAGTTCGTTGGCGATCGCATGCAGAGCTACTTCGTGCTCGGTAGCGGGCCAGGCGAAGCCATCGATGCGCTCGCTGCACAGGATAGCTCCGGGCGCCACGTAGTCATCGCGCAACAAGGGCGCTTGCTGCTCGTGGACACCCAGACGGCTGCGCGCACGGATTTGACGGCGCTCGGAGCCGACGACCGCTCGGATGCTCTGGCGTTCGTTCAGCATCGTTCGCTGGCGTTCGATCCAGACGGTCGCCGACTCGCCTATCTCCGGCGCGATCCGGGCCCGTACACCCAAGGCCGGCGAGTGCTCGTGGTCGTCAGGGATCTGTCGAGCGGCACGGAGCGCGAGATCAAAGCGGGCCTCGGAGAGCCGTGGCGCGTCCGCTTCTCGCCCGACGGTCGAGAGCTCGTGCTGGAAGTGATCGCGCGCGATACGAACGGCAATGGACGGCTCGAGTGGCCGGTACCACGGTCCAAGGTCAACCGCTGGCGTTGCCACGGACCCATCGCTCCGTATCCGGTCTGGACGGACCGCGGAGATCGTCCGGCAACACGAGTCGTCTCGGTCGATACGGGCAAGGCTCGCAGCGTCGTCGGCTGGATTTCGTCCCTGGGCGACCAGGACTTGGTGCGTGACTTCGAGGGCCGGCTGCTGCTCGTGCGCGGAAGCGCTCGTTCGATGTTGATGGACAAAGAATGCGGCGGCGTGATGCTCTACGCCGACCCCTCACGGCGGCTGTCGCTCGTGGCCTGTTCGGCCGAGACGCCTCGTGCCTCCGTCTGGCTCGTTGGTCCTGGACTGCGCCGCGACCTGGAAATCGACGTGCAGCCCACGAGCATGGACTACTTGCCCGAGCGGCTCACCCGCCTGTTCATCCTGTATCCCGGCGCCGACGCCGTGTTGGTGGACATGGAGCGGCGCTCTCTGGCCAGACTCACGCCGGGTGACGACGTGGTTGCGACCTCGGGCGCTCTGGCGCTCGTACGGCGCGGCACGGATCTCGTGGTCTACGATGCCGACTCAGGCCAGGAGCGCAAGCTCGGGGCCCCGCTCGACGCATTCGGCCCCACGCTGCTCGCCGGCTCGATCGTGTTCGTGCCGCCGCTGGTCGTGCGCTTGCCAGAGGTTCGCACCGGCAAGACAGCGAGCTCAGAGCCGAGCGTGCTTGGCAAGGCTCCGGGGGCCGTGCTCGGGCTAAACCTGAACGGACATCTACTGATCCCCTCGGCGCCGCCGACCGACGACGCCCCGGCGCAAGGGCCTCTGCACTGGGTGGGACCGGTGCGGTAGATGGAGGACGGCGTCCCGACGACGGATCTCAGGATGGAGCGTGTCGGTCACAGAGCCCACGGACACGCCGAAGCTCGCGCCTACGAGCTGGAGCAGTACGCGAAGCTGACTCCGGACGAACGGCGCCGTGTAGCCAGGGCCCTGCGCGACCGGCACTGGGGGCCGAACTGTCCCGATGTTCGGTCCGTTTTCGCTGGACGCCGGAGCAAGCGACGGTGACCGGCGAGCATCTGTCAGCCGACGTTCAGGAGTTCATCCGTCTGCTCGACAGCAACGGGGTGCGATACCTCCCGTCCGTGCGACGACGCTGAAGTCAAGAGTCACGTCGCGGGGCTCTGGCCCGTGCACTCGCGCGGGGCGAGGCGGGCCACGCCCGGGCCCTGCTACGCCTTCGCGCCGGGCTCAGTGCTGCCCCTGCGGCTTTGGTTTGAGGAACCGCGGCGTCAGGCGCAGGAGCACTGCCGGCAAGAACGCCACCGTCGCGGCGCTGCTCACGACCATGGTCAGGGCCACGAGCCCGCCCAAGATGACGTGGACCTTCCACAGCGACAAGGTCAAGCACAGGTAGCCGGCCCCAACGGAGGTCGCCACGTAGGCGATGGCCTTGCCGGACGTCGTGAGCGCGTAGGCGGTCGCCTCCCGCAGGTCACCGATGCGTTGGGACTCCTCGCGTATGCGGAAGATGAGGTACACGGCGTAGTCCGCGCCGATGCCGATGGCCATGGCGGAGATGGC
>JAFGIS010000669.1 GCA_016929495.1 Polyangiaceae bacterium
ATTCGTAGTGCTCGAGCACCTTTCGAACACGGGCCACATCCCAGCCTGGCGGGACTTCCCTTTGCGCCGTCGGCGATATGCTGCGAGGGGTTTGCGTCTCGACCCCGTGGATCGCGTGCGTTCTCCCTCCCCTCGCCCGTTCCCGAGACGACGGGCCACGCGGCCGGGACCCATCACGAACGGCTGCGACCGCCGCTCGTGCCGGTGAGCGATCGCATGGCTCACCAAAGGCTCGTCGGTGCCGTCGAGGCCCTGCTCCGCGAGCGTCACCCGAGTGTGGCGACGGGCAGCTCGCGGAGTCGGCCGCATGCGCCCAGACACGCCCCGAGCCGCAGTGCCCACGCACGTGGCATCCGCCAGCAACCAAGATAGGCTCTGGCGATGACCGAGCGCGCCTTCTGCCTGTATGGCGAATCACTCTGGATTAGTCCCTACGTATTCTCGTCGTTCGTCGCGCTCGAGGAGAAGGGCGTACCTTTCGACGTCGTGGAGGTCAGCTTGTTCGAGGGCGGGCATCTCGAACCCGCCTACCGCGAGCTATCACTGACTGCGCGTGTACCGGCCTTGGTGCACGACGGGTTCCGTCTTTCCGAGTCGAGTGCCATCGATGAGTACCTCGAGGAGCTGTTGCCGCCTCCCGAGCATCCACGCCTGCTGCCAGTTTCGCTGCAGCACCGTGCCCGGGCGCGGCAGTTGATGGCGTTTCTGCGTTCCGATCTCGATCACCTGCGCGCTGAACGCTCCACGGTCACGATGTTCTACCGCTCCAAGCTCGACCCTCTGGGCAAGGCGGCCGCGCGAGATGCCGACAAGCTCGTTCGGGTGGCCGAGGCGGTGGTCCCTCGCGACAACGGTCCCCTCTTCGGCGACTGGAGCATCGCCGATGCCGATCTAGCGTTCATGCTCCACCGGCTGATTCTCGGAGGCGATCCGGTCCCAGCGCGGATTGTGGCCTACGCGTCCGAGCAGTGGCAGCGCCCGAGCGTATCCGCATACGTCAACCACGAACGTCCTGCGTTGGTGCCGGACGGCTACTGGGCCTACAGCGGGACGCCACGACCCAAGCCCGCGTGACGGTGTCCATTGCCGGCCGAACCCGGTACAATTCCCCTTCATGGCGACGGCGCGCTGGAGACTGGGTGCCGCGTTGGGCTGCCTGCTCGCGGGCTGCGGGGGGACTAGCCGCGATACGCAGGGTGCGGATGAAACGTCTGGTTCCGGGGGGACCCGAGCCACGGGCGGCACGGAGCAGCAGGTGACCGGGGGCGCCGAGCGTGGTGTCGGACGGTCCACTGGCGATGCGGCGGCGACCGGGTCGAGCGCGGGCGCCGCAGTGCGCTCTCCCACCTGCCGGCCCTGCGATACCTCAGGCTCGACTCGAACGAAATCACCGACCTCTCTCCGCTGGCGGGAATCGCGTCGCTACGTGCCCTGTTCCTGAAAGAGAACGCGGCGGCGGATCTGGGCCCCCTGGCGGGGCTCACGGAGCTCGTTCAGCTCGACGTCCGCGCCAACCGGATCACGAGCATCGAGCCGCTCGCGGGGCTCACTCAGCTGACGCACCTGGACGTGGCAGAGAACCAGATAACAGACCTCGAGCCCCTGGTGGGCCTCGAGAACCTCTACGACCTCTACGTCAACGAGAATCCCATCGAAGACCTGTCGCCCCTGCTCGACAACCCCGGCATCGGCGAGGGCGATTTCGTCTACGTCGGGGGCACCGGCTTCGACTGCAATGCTCACGCAGCGGATCTCGCGCTACTCGAACAGCGCGTCGAGCATTTCGGCGCGACCTGTCTATGATCGATCCAGGGCCGGGTTCCTACCCTGCTACGTGGCTGCGGTGGACCGTCCGCAGAGCCGTCCAATGTCCACGTTCGTCAACCATCCCTTGATGGGCTCGTCGCCGGTGCCGTGCTCGGTGACGAACACGTCCTGGCATTTCGGGACGTTCTCCATCTCCGTCCTGGCCTCGTCGAGCGTGGCGTCCTGCGACACGAAAGCCCGCGCAGTCACCAGTTCGCTCATCTCGGGAAAGGCCAGGAAATCCGCGAGTGAGAGGGCCGTCAGATCTTGGGCTTGGGCTCGAGCTTGGGACGACTCCACACTCCAAGCGGAGATGAACTTGTAGAGCAAGCTCTGGTGGATCACGTGCAGAACCACGCCTCGATGGTCGACGACCGGCAGCCGGGTCACGACGCCTCCGTACTTGTTGTACAGATCGAGGATCGTGACGTTGCGGGCTGAGCTGCCTTCGGGGATCTGGACGGCCGTGATCTTGTTGGTGGGGATCATCTTCTCCGTCACCGATACGCGCCCCGTGAGCTTGTCCTGGCGCTGGTCGTCTCCTTTTCCTGCCTGAGTCCGGAACAGACTGTCGAACAGCTCCTGCAGCTTGTCGGTCGCCTGCTTGGAGAACATGCCCACGAGGCCCGCGATCGCCGCGACTCCGAACGCGCTCACTCCGGTCGCTTCGGTGCCGGCCGACAGCAGCCCCCCTCTGATGACGAAGTAGAAGATCAAGGCGAGTACCATGCCGATGAAGGGGCGCAGCAGATACCACCAGGTCCAGCTTGCGCGAAGTGTGCGGTTGCCGACGTACGTAACGAAGGAGGTCGCCGCGTGAACGTAGCTGCCGAGGGCACCCGTCAGCAGCACGAGCAGGATCAGCCTCGGTTCGTCGCTCAACGCGAACCCCTCCGGCGTGCTGAACACTCGAATGGATCCGGCCCAGGCGAGGTTTCCATCCTCGCCCCGAACGAAGTCCGGCCACAACACGTAGACGAAGAAGCTGAGCCCGACGCCCATCGCGGTGAGGTAGATCCCGAGAAGCAGCTGCGTTACCAACGATAGAGTCTGCTGAAACCGTGACGACTTGCTGTGGTCCATGCCCTTGCTCTGCCCCGGCCGTCCTGCTTGGAGGTGCCACCGCGCGTATTGCGCCCATGCAGTACGGGTCGCAGGGCAGGCTACCCGGTGACGGTGCCATCGGGCAAGCCCGGGCGCAGCCGTCCATGGACGCTGTGCCTGAAGAGGTCGCTCGGCCCAGGCTGTGTGAGCCGCTCGGCGCTCACTCGGGCCCAATGCTGTCGCAACAAGAGCGCCCCTTGTGGGAACCGGGCGGGAATGCTCCTTGAGTCAGTCTGGGTACGTCCTTCCACGCCGTTGCTGGCGCCTTCGCTGGCGGCCCACGGGTCGGCCGCCAGCCGCACAGGCGAGCCAGCGAGCCAGCCCAGGCGCTCGACGCCCCACGTCTATCAGGTCATCATGGTGTCGCGCGCTCTACGTCTCTCGAGCCGCGGCGGGGCAAACCATGTCGGCTGTCTCCGTGTTTCGCCGCAGAACTCGACGGCCTCGAACGGGGCGAAGCCGTCTAGTTCTGCGGCGAATGCCCCCGTCTGAGCCAGGAAACGTGTTGCCGCTTCTGTGCCCTGTCTTGGAGACAGGGCACTACGGCTTCCAGTTGGGGGGAACGAGATGACAAGCCGCCGGGGCATTTGTTCCGAGCGTGCGCTCGGGGCGGCTGGCGTCTACTTCTGTGCGCCTTCAATCCACTTCACGCAGCGGAAGCCTATTTCGGGCGTGTAGGAATACCACGAGTCGTCACTGGGAGCGTTCGAAGCATGTCGATCATGCCTCGCGCTCGAGACGCTCGCCGGTCTGGAGGATGCCCACGACCCTCCGCGGTAGTCATGGTATGTGAGCACTATTCCGTCGTTCGAACCCCGATAGACGTTGTAGCGCCTCCCGTCGGTCGTCCATTCCGATACGTTGCCCGCCAGGTCTAGAACGCCCCAGCGATTGCGGTCTGTTGGGAAGGTTCCCACGTCGCACGTGCCTTCCTGCTTCTCCCTGCGCCAGCACAACTGACCTTCCTGCGGCTCCTCGTTTCCCCACGGGTACTCGGATTGGTCGGGGCCTCCACGCGCAACATATTCCCACTCGTACCCTGAAGGAAGCTTCCGCTCCTTCCAAGCGCAATAGCGGGAAGCCTGGTTCCATTCGACGCAGTTGATAGGGCGGGCTTCGCGACCCGGTCGGTCCGAGTTGCACCTCTCCAGCCTCAGTCCGCGTGTGGTCAGCATGTGCTGGAGCTTGAGGTATTCCTCGTCCGTGTGGGCATCGGTGCATTGGAAGGCGTCCAGGCACGCCTTGTACGCCGCCGCGGTGACCTCCGTCTTGTCCATGCAGAACAATGATCCCGGCTTCCAAGGGATCTCCACCATGTCCGGTGGACACGCGGGCGGTCGAGGGGGCGAGGATGCCGGAGGATCCGCACGCGTCACCGATGCCGTTTGCGCTGGCGCAACAGGGACTTGTGGGTTCGCTCGCGGTGCCTGTTGGGCCTGCCTCGCAGGGCTGTTTGGCGCCTGAGGGCCACCGCACGCTGACGTCAGTAGTGCGAGAGCAAGTACCCGATGGCAATGGGTCATAGCGACGAGCCCGGAGGCTACCGTGTGGGGGCGAGGTCAGACAGGTCTTCGATCGAGCTTGCCATCGATGGCCTCGCGGCCGGGGCCCCTGGATGAGCACCAGCGCTAGGCCGCGCATCAGTACGCTGCTCCGAACAACCCGCCTCACTCTGCTGGAAATCGCCTCCACCCCGCCGACCGTCGACTCGACCCCGGCGCCGTTCGGTTCGAAGGCACCACCCGTTGCCCTCGTGCCCATCGCCCGCCGGTTCGACCCCGCCGACCTTCGGCGACGACACGCCGCGGCCGGATTCGTTGCCACCTCCCAACCGCATCGTCCCCGCCGACCTCTCATTCGTCCCCGCCACCCATGACCGATCACCCCGCCGACCTTTCGCTCCATGCCACCGACGGCCGGATCGGTCCCTCTGACCAACGGTTTCACCCCACCACCCATGTCACTTGGCCGCTCCGACCAATCCGATCGACGCTCGGACCTGTTTCGCGGCCGCGCCCCCGGATCGTGACGGCCCCAACGCCACTGCCAACGGTCTCACGCGGTCGAAGATCGCCGCACCCGACCAGAAAACAGCGCCTCCCACCCCCGCCCGATCGACCGACCGTAGGACGCGCGTCGCCAGATGAGAGCGCTATTGGGTTGCGGACAGCTTCTTCCCGCCACTGCAGGCGGTAGCAGAGAAGGTTTGGGAGGTTTCGGCGAGACGAACCGTGCGACAATCGCCTCGTGGCGAGTTGCCGGACACTACGCGATCGCGCTCTGCTCACCGTCGCTTCCCTGTCGGGCTGTAGTATGCACGCTGCGAGCCCCGAATCAACACCACCAGGTTCTGCGGCGGTGTCGTCAACGCCCGTCACGCAGCCTTCGCCGAGCGCGGTCGCGTCCACGCCAGAGGAGCCGGCGAGTTCCGAACCATCGCCTTCACACGGCAGCGCCGCCCCGTCATCCGGCACGACCGTCCCACCAACCGTCACAACAGCGATCCCCGTGGATCCCGGAATCCCCGGAAAGGACTACGATCGGTGGCTCGCCCAGGGTCGACGCCAGCACCAGCACAAGGACTATGCCGGCGCCGTCGCGTCGTTCCGGAAGGCATACAGTGCGCGACCGGGCGATGCCGGGGCGCTCGCGGAGCTCGGGTACGCCGCCTACTTCGCGAAGGATCTCGACCTCGCCGAAACCGCGACTCGCGCCGCGCTCGGTCACGCGGGGATCTACCAGAACGAGCTCCGCGGTGCGGCACTCTACAACCTCGGTCTCATCCTCGAAGCCTCAGGGAGGAAGACCGAGGCCATCCTGTCCTACTCCGAGTCCTTCCTCCAACGCCCCAGCACCGCGGCCAAGACGCGCCTCACGGCGCTCGATCCGGTCGCCTCCGAATCCGTGCTCGCATTCCGAGGCCATTCCCTCCACGGGCCAATCCCAACCCTGTTCGAGCTGTGTCGGGATCCCGAGGTCACCCTTTGCTCCATCCCCGACGCGCCCGAGGGATTCGAGCCCTTGCTCGCTGGTCCGAGCTCCCTTCCACCGCAACCACCGTACCGGGACATCAGGGTCGTTGGCACCAGGAGCGGACCCTTCGGATCTCACGCCCTCGCGATCCGCACGAGCGCCGGTTGGTACACGCATGGTCTGTTCGGGACGAACATGGCGGTGACGGGAGCCTCCTCGAGTGGGGCCGAAATCAAGTCCCTTCGCTACGAGAACGTCGTTGGAGGAAAACCCAGCGAGATCGTGCTCAGCTATGAATTCTCGAGCGCGAGCGGCGGGGCAAGCCCCGACCGGGGCAACTCATCGAGCACCGAGTTCGCAATGCTGATTTGCGGTCTCGATCGACGAGCGGCGCCCGTCTGCCTCGATCCCCTGGTCCTCGAGTCCCGACGATACGTCGGGGAGGAGGAGGTCAGCACCTACCGACTGAGCGCCCACTTCGTGGCACCCGGTTGGGTCGAGATCGCTCACGAGGAGGGGAAGCTTCCCGACTCATGGCGCGCTCAGCTCGGCAGGCATCGGATGGTCTTCGGCCCGTGATGGGGTCAGGACGCCAGGATGCCAGCCACCTCATCGCATCGCTCGTACGGGCTGGACCAGGTGGCAGACGGCCACGGAGTCCTCCCGCAAAGCCTGACCCATCGGTTTGCCGCGCATCCCGATGAGCAGACGATCGATCCAAGCGGTTTCGTCCAGGAGCTGATCACAATGCTGGAAGCCTATCTGAAGTGCTCGCTCGATGAGAAGGGAAAGCAATCATGAGTCGAATCCTGGTTTGGGATCTGCCGACAAGGCTGTTTCACTGGTTGTTCACGGCGACCGTCGTGGCCGCCTTGGCCATCGCCTTGCTTGTCGATGACGACAGCACCCTCTTTCAGGTCCACATGCTGCTCGGGCTGGTCGCAGGCTTCATGGTTCTTCTGCGCCTGGTCTGGGGCTTCGCGGGATCGCGATACGCTCGCTTCGGGTCTTTTCTGTTCGGGCCAAAGGCGCTGGTCGAGTATCTGGCAGGCGTGTTCCGGCGCAACGGTGAGCGACACCTTGGCCACAACCCCGGTTCGGCCTACGCGATCTACGCGATGCTGCTCCTGGCTCTCGGGCTGGCACTTTCTGGTTTGATGATGCCTTCATGGAAGGCGCTCGAGGAGCTACACGAGGTCATGGCCTACTCGATGCTCCTTGTGGCGGGGGCTCATTTCGCGGGCATAGTGCTGCACACCCTACGTCACAGAGAGAACATCGCTCTGAGCATGGTCAACGGCCGCAAGAACGGCGACGCCGCACAGGGCATCGGATCTTCGAACGCCATCATCGGCATCGTCTTCCTGGCGCTCACCGCCGGAGCGTCGGCAGTTGTTGTCAATGGGCACGATGAAGGGGCACGGCAGCTCACATTGTTCGGGCAGGCTTTTCAGCTTGGCGAATCCGAACACGACCGGGACAACGATCGTGAGGAGGACCATGATCGTCGGGGCAAGAAGCGGGACGGACATGGTCGTCATGATCGCGATGACCACCACGAACACCACGATGACGACGATTGAGAGAAAGGTCCGATGCGTGGTTGACCCCTTCACTGAAACGATCACCTGTCTCGCGGGGACGCCACGTTCGGCACCGTCCTGACCGTCGTGTACACGGCGCTGCTTGCCTACGTTCTGTGGCGCGCGACTTTGCTGCCCCTGTTCTCTCGACGGCCTTCACGAAAGACCTTCATCGTGCTTGGCGCCGGCCTTTAGGGGGACAGCGTCGACCGTCGGCTCCATGCTCGGAACCGACGCTGCTGCCGTGACCTGCGCCTGCGCGTCTCGTTGCACGGGGGGCGACGCAGCATCCACTCGCTCGGCGGGCCTACTGCCTTCCCGGTCGGCAACGCTGTCTCTGGCGGCACCGCACGCGTGAAAGAGCGCCGTCACGGCAGCGTCGACCGTCAGAAACCTCTGCTCCGGATCCTGTGCCACGGCTTGATCGAACCAGGCATCGAATCCGGCAGGCACGTCAGCAACCTGTGAAGGCATCGGGCGGCGCCCGGCGAGGATGGCGTTCCACACCCGCCACGGCTGCTCCCCTTCGAACGGCCGCCTGCCCGTCAGCGCCTCGAACGCGATCACCCCGAGGGCCCACACGTCGGTGCGCGAGTCAACCCGCGAACCGGACGGAAGTCGAGCCTCGGTTGACAGCACCTGCGATCGCCTCCTACCCTGGCCGCTCATTGAGGAGGCGGCCGGATGCGTGTCTACGAGATCAACACTGTTCCTTGGCTGGCCGACCTCACCGAACGGCACGGATCGCCCATCGATCTGGCGAGCGTGCCCGACGGAGAATGGGACGCGCTGGTTCCATTCCACTTCGATGCGGTGTGGTTGATGGGGGTGTGGCGGCGCAGCCCCGCGGCGGCGGCCATCGCCCGCGCCACCGAGGGCGTCATCGGGGACTGTGCGAAGGTATGTCCTGGATTCGAGCCGATGAGAGACGTGATCGGCTCGCCCTACGCGATTCAGGCCTACGTCGCCGACGCGCGGGTGGGCGGTCCGGCGGCGCTCGCCGCCGCACGGGAGAAGCTGAAGGCGAGGGGGATGAGGCTGTTCCTCGACTTCGTTCCCAACCACACCGCGCCCGACCACGCGTGGCTGACCCCTCATCCGAAGTACTACGTTCGAGGCGCGTCCGCCGACGCGGAGCAGATGCCGGGCCGTTTCTGCCGCATCGACGGCGCCGTGGTCGCCTTCGGCGCTCCGTCCGCGAATCCAGCAGAAGCCTGGCGAGACACCTGCCAGCTCGACGCCTTCAGCCCTGCCTTTCGCTCGGCCGCGGTCGATACCCTGATCGCGATGGGCGAGCAGTGCGATGGCGTCCGCTGCGACATGGCCATGCTGGCGCTGGATGATGCCTTCGAGGCGCTGTGGGGCAGGTGGGCGGGGCCCCGGGCGGCCCAGCCCTTCTGGCGGGAGGTCATCGACCGCGTCCGTCTCAAGCACCCGCGGATGACCTTCATCGCCGAGTCGTACTGGAACAGCGAATGGGCCCTGCAGCAGCAGGGCTTCGACTTCTGCTACGACAAGGATCTCCTCTACGATCGCCTCGCCCATGGCAGTGCCGAGTCCCTTCGTCAGCACCTGGCCGGCGCACCCTTGGCTTTCCAGGAGAAACTCATCCATTTCTGCGAGAACCACGATGATGGCCCCATGGGGGATCGCTTCATGCCCCAGGAGCGCCAATGGATGGCGGCGGTCGCCATCGCGACCTTGCCGGGCGCCTCGCTGTGGTACGACCAGCAGCTCGAGGGACGTTGGGGTCGGATTCCCGTTCAGCTCGCTGGTCCGGTCACCGCGCGCAGCTTCTATCGACGGCTGCTGGCCGCGACCAACCGGGGAGCCATCCGTCAGGGGAACTGGGCGCTGTGCCAGGTCCGCCAGTCGGCGTCCATGGTCGCGTGGTGCTGGCAGAAAGGCGACGACCGGGTCCTGGTGGTGCTGAACGTCTCGGACGATGTCAGCAGGTGGGGTGAGATCGAGGTCCCGTGGACTGACCTCGACGGACAGGACTGGATGCTGCGCAACCTGCTGACCGGCGAGGAATCGCCAGCGCAGCACGCGCGGCGTGGCGTGTTCTACGTGCGTCCTCGGCGCTTCGGGGCGGACTTGTTCGAGTTGCTCGCGAATCGTTCAGGCAATGCGAGGTAGGAGGCCGCGATGGTAAGGATCAACTGGCTCCATCTTAGCGACCTGCATCAGGGGCTCGACAGCGCGGAGACGCGGCTGTGGCCGTCCATCCACGATGCGCTCTACGAGGATCTGAAGCAACTGCATCGCAAGTGCGGTCCGTGGGATCTGGTGTTGTTCACCGGCGACCTCACCCAACGTGGGGGCGCGGACGAGTTCAAGGAGCTCACCGAAACCCTGACCGGGTTGTGGCGCTTCTTCAAGACCCTGGGGTCGCCCAATCCAAAGTTGGTCGTGGTGCCAGGCAACCACGATCTGGTGCGACCGACCGCCAAGGATCTATCGGCGGTGCCCGCGCTGGCCGATTGGGACAAACGGGAGCCGGGCACCGTCCACGATGCCCTCAACGCCTTCTGGGCACGCGAGAAGCACGACCGTCGCATCGTCGCGTCAGCCTTCGCCAACTACCTGGCTTGGCGTGAGCAGTGGCCCTTCGAGCGAGTGTCGGAATTGCCGGGACAGCTCCCTGGGGATTTCACGGCCACCTTCGAGAAGGGCGGCATCGCGGTGGGGCTGGTCGGCCTCAACAGCGCCTTCCTGCAGCTCACGAAGTCGGAGGCCTACAAGGGCAGGCTCGACTTGCTCGGGAATCGGCAGCTTCCCGTGGTGGAGCAAGACCGATTCTGGTACGACCAGCACGATCTGTGCATGTTGCTCACGCACCATCCGCCGGATTGGTTCTGCGAGGGCGGCGGATTTTCTGAGATCGCACGCCCGGGCCGGTTCGCGCTGCACCTCTACGGCCACAACCACGAGGCCCGGATGAGGAGCTTCGTCGACAGCGGCGGCCCGGAGCAGCGCGAGTTCTTGGGAGCATCGCTGCTGGGCCTGGAGAAGATCGGCGATAGGACCGAGCGATTGCATGGCTATTGCGCCGGGCAGTTGAAGGTGGAGTCGGGGCGCGCGCGGGTGCGGTTCTGGCCGCGGCGGGCGAGGCGCTATCGTGACCAGCGCTGGATGCTCGAGCCCGACATCGATTCCTTTCCGTTCCTGGACGCGGACGCGACCCGTCCTTGGGAGTTCTCCATCAATCGTGGCATCACCATGCTGGTCGAGGAGGACGAGCACTCTCCGTCGCAGCTGTGGGGAGGTGGTGGTCATCCGGTTCATTGGTGCTACCTGAAGGTCAAGAACCATCGACGAGTCGGAGCGAGGAACGTTCGGGTGCGCGCCGTGGCTCGGAGGGGCTTGGACGTTCACACCTACCACTCTCTGCTGTGGGGCAGGTATGACCCTCGCGCCCCGGCCGAGCGACCTCCATCGCTGGTCGACCTCCCGTCGATCACGGACCTCGCTGGCGACGACGACGGGTACGCCTACTGCCGGCTTGGCGTGCTGAAAGAGGAGGACCGCGTGTTCTGCCTCGACACAGCGCAGTTCTGGGGCCTGCCCTGGCAACACAAAGAGTTCGAGCGAGGCTTCATCGGTTTCGTTGATCGGGACCATCCGCGCATGAGCCTGGAGCTGAAGGCAGAGGCTGACTGCGGCGCATGCTCGTCGGTGCTTCACCTCGACGTCCGGTACGACGGCGGCTGGGCGGACCGGCGGCAGGACGCCTTCGCCAACCACGTCCGCGTCGAGGACGTCTCGAGACGAGACGACTGGTAGTGGCGTCGGGAGGCCAGGGAGGCCAAACGTCGCTATCATACGCTCGGTAGCGATGGTCTGAGGGAGCGCGCGCGCACGCCCTGCACTGGGTGCACAGGTCGGCCGTGGATCGGATGGCGAGCAGAGAGAGTAGCGGGACACAGTGTGCCAACGGTCCGGCACGACTCTTGCTTCCTGACGCGCGTCCATGAAACGACTGGTACTCGTAGTAGCCGTCGCGGCGGGGCTTGGCGCGTGCGGTGGGAAGACCCACGCGGATGGCGCCGGCAGAGGTGGCAAGAGCGATGGCATCGCCACGCCGTTGGCCCCGAGGCGGTCGTTCAGCATGCGGGCGAACGGCTCGTCGGGACCGCCGTAGCTGACGAACGTGGAGAGCATGTCGGTCGGACCGAGCTCGCGGGCGGCAGCAAGCACGTGCCGTACCATGGCATCGGGCATTCCCATGGCGCGAAGGAAGTCCTCGAGGCCGTGGACGGTCAGCGAGCGCAGAACGGAACGATGGTCGACTCCGGAAGGCCCTTCGTGTGCGACACGTGCCGAGCACAGCGGTGCCAGGTCGATATTCGCGAGCACCGTGTCGATGAGGTTGGCCCCGGCGCAATCTGCACGTGTCAAGTCGGCACCCGTCAAGTTGGCCCAGCCCAGATCGGCCCCGGACAGGTTGGCTCCCGTCAGGTTGGCACCGTTCAGGTTGGAGCAACACAGGCACGCCCCGGACAGGTTCGCCTCGCTCAGGTCAGCGTGCGCGAGGTTGGTCGGAAGCGCCGCCAGCGCACGGCGACCCGGCAAAACAGGCCTGCGGCACGAACCCCGTCGTGTCTCGTGCGCCGGCCCAGCCCGCCCCTTCCGTGCTGCCCCTCCCCTCTGTAGGATGCCGCAATGGCCGAGCCCGAGGCCGCCGAGTATGACGTCTTCATCTCCCATGCGTCGGAGGACGAGGAGAAGGTCGCGCATCCCCCCGGTTGCCCTGGCCCCACACACCACAAGGCAGTCAAGAGAAGGAAAAGGAGTCTATTCCATGAAAAAATGGCTTTCCCTGATTTCCGTGCTGGCCCTGCTGCTGGTCTCGACCTTCGCGAGAAGCGTCGATGCCGCGACCGCCATCGAAGACCACTACAGAGACGGTGTCGGCGCATCATGGACCCCCGCCACCCCGGTGAATGTTGACATGGGCGGTGGCAACTACTACAGGATCTGGTACCCGACGAACCTGGGTTCCGGGGGCTACCATCACCCGGTCATCGGCTTCGGCGTTGGCATCGGCGGCAATGTTCCGTGGTACGACTATACATGTAACAAGCTGGCTTCCTACGGCTACGTCGTCATCGGCAGCAGCGTCCCGGACAACTATGGCTACCAGATAGTGTCGACCATCTGGTACCTGTACTACCAGAACCTCACCCCCGGCAGCACCTTCTACAACAAGCTGGACCTGGACAAGATAGGCGCCCTCGGGCACTCGGCAGGCGCTGGCGGCGCGCTGAACGCTGTTATGATTTCGCCGTTTTTCTTCCGAAGCGCGATTCTCAATGCAATGCCGTGCAGCTCGGTCTGCTGGAGCGCGGTCCCGGACGCCATCCCCACCCCCGCCGAAATGCAGACAATAACGATTCCGGTCTGGATCCAGTGCGGCACGAAGGATAGCATCTGCTGGAACACGTCGATTAATTACTGGTACAACAATATATCCAAAGCGGCGAGGGCAATGGCGAAGCAAGCGCGCCACGACGAGATCCAGAACACCAACAACAAGTATGTGGGCTACATCGTTGCCTGGTTCGAGTACACACTCAGAGGTGACACCTACGCCAAAGGCGCGTTCAAAGTCTCGAGTGGTCAACCCGAGATTCAGACAAACACAGGCAAGTGGCAGAACTGGGCAGCGAAGAACCTGCCGTAGTCAACCAGAGCACCCCGCCCTCCGCCTGGACTCCGTGTCCGAGAGCGACTGCCGGACCATGGACCGCGCCACGCTGGCAAACCTGGCGCGCGAGGGTGGTGCTCCACTGCCGCGGCGGCCCGCGCCGCTCGGGCACCCTGGCCGCGCTGGTCCTGCGCGAGCTTGGCCTGCCGGCGGACGAAGCCCTCCTGCGCGCCCGTGGCCCTGGGCCGTCGACCCCGGCAAGCAAGAGTGTCTCCGTGTCCCAGTGTCTCTCGCACACGGGCTGCGATCTGATCACCGGCAAGCCAGCAGTAGGCGGGTACCCGACCGAGCTCTCAGCTCGCCTTGCCGCTCGGCTCCGTGACGCCGGGCGGTGCCGGCTCGACAGGTGCGGGCGCAGCGGGCGCGCCGGCGTCGTCGTCTTCGTCGGGCTGCTGAGCCTTTGCTGCGCGCAGCTTCTGGAAATCCTTGTCGTTGCGCCCTACCACGGCTGCGAGCGTACGCCGAAACAGCACCAGCTCCTGGTCGAGACGGGCTCCGGCCTCTCGCACCTCTCGCAGCAGCCGCTGGTAGGTCACGTCCGCGGCCTCGGCCTCCTGGCTCTCCTTGTCCGCAGAGGCCGTGAGCGGCACGAGCCGGCCGAGCGCCTGCTGGGCATAGGGCAGCCCCAGCCCGGTTGCATCCCGGTGCTCCTCGATCACCTCGGCGAAACGCTCGGCATCCTCGAGCGCGTCGTCCGGCACCGTGGGCTTGTCCGCGTAGGTGCTCGCATCGAAGCCCGGCACGTCCCGGGCCACGAGCGGCAACCAGGCGCGCAGCTCGCCGATCAGGCCCGCGATGGCATCCTTGCCCTCGCCCATCTCCTTGCGCCAATCCGCCGCGTACTTCATCGAAGCGTCGAACGCGGCGATGTACGCATCGGCCTTGGGCAGCAGCGTCGGCCCGAACGCGGCAATCGCCGGAAACTCGGCGGCGCGGCGCGCCTGCACGCGCTTGGCGCGCGGAGCCAGACGACGTAGCTTCCAATGGGGTGTACTGGCCATGACAAGTCCTCCTGTTCGTCGAAAGCGCGGGCCCCCTCAGTGACGGCCCGACGTGGGGCGGAGCCAAGCCTGGAGGCGGCGCGGCGGCAATAGTCATTTGTTTGTACCTTGCGTCGGGGGCGGGGCGCGGGCGGCCCTGCCCCCGGGGGAAAAGGTGTCGTGTCTTGAGGGCAGAAAGCACCTGCCGCTCGTCGAGCTGGCGGCGGCCGCGTGAGGGCTAGAAACGGTGGACCAGGACATGGCCCCCGGGTCACCGGTCGTGGCGCCTGCTTCAGCGGGCACTCTGGCGCCTGCGCCGGAGGCCGAAGAGGGCCAATGCGGCGAGGAGCATGGACCACGTACCGCGCGCCCTCGACGCTGGGACGCTGCAGCCGCAGCCAGAGTCATCACTGCTGCTTTCGCCATCGTGGCTCGGGCCGCCGGCTGCGCCGGCGGACGGCTGGGCTCCGCCCGCGGTTGCGGCAGAGCCACCCGAGGAAGCGGGCGCACCGCTAGCTCCGGAAGCGGTTCCGCCAGAGTCACCAGAGGAAACCGGCTCGCCGCCAGCGCCGGCAGAGCCACCCGAGGAAGCGGGCCGTCCGCCGGCGCCGGAAGCGGTTCTGCCCGTCCCGCCGGCAGGGGTTGGCTGTCCGCCAGCTCCGGCAGCTGTTCCTCCAGTCCCTCCAACGCCTCCGGTCGCGGCCGCGCCGGCTACTCCACCCGTGCCTTCGCCGCCGCCAGGGCCGCCTGACCCAGCGCTCAGGGTCGTGGCCTGTGCC
The DNA here is from genome assembly GCA_016929495.1 of Polyangiaceae bacterium. Lineage (GTDB taxonomy): Bacteria > Myxococcota_A > Polyangia > Polyangiales > Polyangiaceae > JAFGIS01. The sequence continues at coordinate 14,936 of JAFGIS010000669.1, forward strand.
GAATCACTGAGGTCGCTTTCGAGCCCGACCCCGTTCCGAGCCAAGACCTGGTAGCTATGGGTGGTCTCTGGGTCCAGGCCGGTATCACTGTAGCTCGCGGCAGCGCTGGTGCCCACGACCACGCCATCGCGGTAGATGACGTACGCGACCACCCCCGATTCGTCGTCAGTGGCAGCGGCCCAGGACAGGTCGATCCGAGCATCGGATACGGCGGTGGCCACAAGCGACGTGGGTGAAGTGGGGGGAGTGGTATCGGCCTGGACGGTTTGAATGGCATCGGCCAGCTGACGCCGACACGCTTCAAACCCGTAGCCGCGCTCAGGCCAAGCGACATTCTGGGCAGGAACCGCTTCCCACGCTGCCCTCGGTACGCACTCATCGATGATGCTGCTGACCTCGGTCTGGAGCCCGAGCCCCTCGGCCACCCAGAAGTACTCGTAGTCCTGCTGGCCCCGCCGCCAGTTCTTCATCCGAATCGACGACATCGGCCCCTCCAGGCCCCGGCTTTCCTCTGGATACTGGGTGCACTCTCCCGGATAGAAGAACGTCCCGTCGCCATTGTAGGCGCCGGCGAACGTCGCTGGCTCCTGGAACACGTTCACCGCTTGCCAGTAGGTCGTGTCCCACAGGAAGTAGAAATCGATGTCGTACTTCTTGAACACCCAAGGGATGACGCGAAAGGCGACGGCATCGGTATCGATCAGCACGGCTCCCATGCTGGGACGCCCGCCGTTGTACGCTCCGAAACGGTGACCCTGGGAGCGCTCATGCTCCAGCGCAGTGAGGTCTAGTTCGCTTGAGTCGAGCCCCATGCCCCAGGTGCACCAGAAATCCACGTGGCCTTGAAGCTCCTCCACGATCGTTTCGGTGATGAAACAGGGGATGCTGCTGCCGATACCCGGGTTATTGTGGAGCCAGCCGCATTCTCGCTGCACCTGGGGATAATCCGAGGGGCTGGGCTCATCGGGGCGGACCGGATGAAACCGGTACACGTCGGGTGCATTGTCACGGAACCATTGCTCCCACGCGTCCGAGCCGCTCCGCCACCCGGCTTCGTCGTTGCCCCACTCGTCCGGCGTGCTGCCATAGGGGCCAATACAGAAGGAGCTGTCCCCAATGCCTTCACCTGGCCCCTCGTAGTCCCAGGTCGGGGTGAAAGCCTCGCCGTTGAGGTAGCGGCTCTCATAGAGATCCATGGTGTTGAGGTCCAATGGATGCCGGGTCAGCGTCATCCGATGCCGGTGTGCCATCTGGCGATACCTGATGTCGATGTTGTTGTAGTAGTACGCATCGTAGTCATCGTTATGATCATGGGCGTAGCCGCACAGGTCTCCCCAGCTTTCGTAGAAGAACATGTTCTGAAGGTGAGTCTCGTCCGGCACGGCGAAGCCATAGACCTGCAAAGAGACCGGGATCGTCTGCACGACCGCATCGGCAATCGTCACCTCGATGGAACCCGTGTAGGTGCCGGGTGAGATGTCGCGGGGCACCCAGATGTCCACCCAAACCCCTTGGTTCTCACCGGCCGGCACGGAAAACGGTGCACCACCGAGCCCGACCGGAGCGGTAAAGGGGATGAGCGCGTCAGGCACCCAGCCCAGGTAGTAGTCCGAGGGCGGGGACTCCCAGTGATAGAACCACCCAGAATCACTCTTGGAGGTGACGTTGAGGTAGTGCTGGGTGAAGAGTTCAATGCTCTTGCCGACGTGGTCGAATGGGTCGGCCGAGCCTGCATCTGAGCCGGGGATGGTGTCACTGCCATTGGTGAGATCGGTCACCCGCACGTTGACCGCGTCCTCTCCCGACGCGTCGCCCTCGATGATCAGCTGGAACGCGACCACCTCGTTGAGCGCGCCGAACAGGGAGACCGTCGTGCCATCCCAGACCAGGTTCTCCGGCGCATCAGCCAACGGGTGGCTGATGTCCTCCCGCTTCACCTTCTCGCCGTCATCCACCGCCCAGACGCGCTCAATCGCGGCCTCAGCTGAGAGCGCCGAAAACGCGACGGCAGCCGTGACGCCTAGCACTACTGCCGGAATCTTTGCCGCGAGGACGCCCGCCGATCTCGGCTTCTGGCTGCGTTTCGCTGCGCTTCCGGGGACCCCAG
>JAFGIS010000067.1 GCA_016929495.1 Polyangiaceae bacterium
ACCCGCCACTGCGCGCTCCCTGCCGCCGGCCTTTCCCCCGCCAGATGGCCCCGGCAACGGCGACGGCACGCCATTGCCGCGGCAAGACCTGGCACCACAGCCCATCGCGCCTGCATTCATGCCGGAGCCTCCGGTGGCGCCCGCAGGGGAGCCCACGCTGCCGGACCCTGAACCAGAACCGGCCGAATTGACGCCGCTTCCGCCCCCAGCCGCGCTGGCACCGTTGGCGCCGCCCGAGCCGCCCAAGGTGTCGCCGACAGATGCCACACCGTTGCCTCCCCATGCAGTCGCGGCACCTCCGCCGCCACCCATTCCGGGCGCACGGGTAAGTGTGCCTGTCCCGCCGCCGCCCGGCAGCAAGCTTCTGTCTTCGGCACCGCCCGTGCCGCCTCCGCCCGCGACCTCTGCTGCAGCTGGTCGGATATCCACCTTGCCGCCGCTGCCACCGCCACCGGCGAAGGCCGCCGATCCGACCGCGTCCGTCGACATCGACTGGGACGATGACGATGAGAAGACGACGGTTTTCGATCGACCCACCGCGGACGAGCCCGAGCACGCGCTGATGGGATTGATGCATCCCGCGGCAGGCTCACCGCCACTACCGCCGCCCTTGCCGCCAGGGCCACCTGCGCCGCCCGTCAAGGCCCCCACGGCTCCGTCCAACGTCCCGACCCTGGCGATGCCGTTGCTCTCGGTTCCGCCGCGGTCCGTTCCGCCGCGGTCCATGCCGCCGCGGTCGATACCAGCAAGCCCGGTGCCTGTGCCCGCACGTGCGGTTGCGTCGGCAAGCCCCCTACCCGCACCGCCCTCGCGCCAGCCGCGGGCCGTCTCTCAGCCGCCGTTCATCGCTCCTGCACGCGAAACGGTCGCGTCGCTTCCATCCGAGCCCATACTGCCGCCACGACGCGTCGCGCCCATGGCTGCCGTGGGTGCGGTCGCCGTGCTCTTGCTGGCCGCGCTGATCTTGTTGGTCATGCCCAAGTCCGGCACGCTGATCGTAACGGTCGCAGGACCGAACAACCGGCGTATCGACACCGTCGAGGTGTTCGTGGACGGTGCCAAAAAGTGCCCGTTCTCGCCGTGCAAGATCGAAGGGCTCGACAAGGGAGCGCACACCATCCGCGTTGCCGCCGCTGGCTACGCGGACACCGCGGACAAGGTCGTCGAGGTCGGCAAGGAGACGATCGTTCCCTTCGAGCTCACGCGTGCTAGCGAAGGGACCGGGATCCGAGTCACGGCCGAGGGCACCGGATTGAAGCTCTTCGTCGACGGCCGAGAAGTCGGGCCCCTGCCTCAGGAGCTCACGGATCTGACTCCGGGTGACCATGTGATCCGCGTGGGAGGCAACGATCGCTACGCTCCGTACGAGGAGCACGTGTCCGTCGAGACCGACAAGGTGAAGACCATCGGCCCGCTTCAGCTCAAGGTGGTCAAGGGCTTGGCCATGATCGAGGCCGGCGCCAACGCCGAAGGGGCCAAGGTCCTGCTGGTGAGCGGATCCGAACGACGGCCCATCCCGAAGTTGCCCATCAAGCTCGACATCCGCACCGACAAGTCCTATCGGCTGGTCGCCATCAAGAAGGGCTTCGCCAACTTCCAGCAGCCCATCGAGTTCGAGCCGGGCAAGGCGGAGAAGACGTTCGTGGTCGAGCTGACCGCCGGGGACGCCCAGGAGGAGTCCGTGGCGGTGGCGTCCTCGCACAGCGCCAGAAGGACCGCCACCAGGTCGAGCAGCGCTCCGAGGTCTTCTGCCAAGGGCGCGACCGGCACCCTGAACATCAACTCGATTCCCGCGTCCACCATCCTCCTCGATGGAACCCCGAAAGGCTCCACGCCGAAGGTGGGTCTGAAGGTATCAGCGGGACCGCACACCGTGCTCTTCATCAACAAGGGCGTACGCAAGGCGGTGTCGGTCAACGTGCCCGCTGGCGGCAAAGTCACGGCCGCGACGCGGTTCTAGCGTCCAGCCCGCGAAGCTGGCATGGCCCGGCTACGGCTGCGGGCCGTCCGCATCTTGTTGCCGCTCTGACCAGGCAAGCCAGCTGGTGGCGCACTTCGGTGATTCGGCCGCATCCAGCCCAGCGCAGCGCGTGGGATCGAAGCCGGGGCCCAGGACGAGCAGGGCGTCCTTGGAGAGGAAGTCGAGATCCGCTTGCCAGGCCTGCTTGAACCGCCGCAGGCGCTGCTGGACCCTCTGCTGCTCGCGTTCTCCGAGCTTGGCCTTGAGATACCCGAGCGCGAGCCGATGGATCTCCTCGTCGTCGTTGACCATGACGACTCGCTCGAGCCAGGAAAGCATCGCCTCGGTCTCCCCGGCCCGGCTCAGTATGCCGGCAGCCGTGATGCAGTGGTACGGGAGGTTGGCGTTGTGGCTCACTATCTCGCAGGCGTGAGCGAGAGCCCGGGCTCCGGCCATGCGCCACTCTTGTTGCTTCACCGCGCCGTGGATCTGCGCCGGAGCCAGGTACGCGAAGAACTGGCCCGCCTGCGTCCACAGCTCCGTGTCGTAGGGCCGCTCGCGCATGCCGCGCTCCAGGATCCGGCGGGCGACATCGTAGTTCTCGATAGGCGGCGGCACGGGCTGGAGGGTAAGCAGCGTATCGGCGAACAGATAGGGCTCTCTGAACTTCGGGTCGAGCGCGTTGATCGTCTCGAGGTAGTTGCCCACGAACTCGTAGGCTCGCCTTTCGCTGAAATGCAGACCGTGGTCGACCAGCACGTGTGCGTACAGCGTGTCGGCAAGCGCCGCCCGGTACCCGAGGCTCGCCACGACCGTCTGCTCGGGGGCTGGCAATCCGTACACGTCGTTTCTGACGCGCAGGCCGTGGAAGCTCTGCGCCAGAGTCGGCCGAACGAGCCCGATTGCGGCGGCGCCCAGCCCCATGAACAAGACGGGCAGTGCGCGGCGCAGGGACCCGAACAGAGCCCAACCGCCGAGCGCACGCTCACTCGACCTCACGCGTCACCTCCAGCGGCGTCACCGTGGGTTCGCTGCCGTCCCGAGACTGTCCGCCGAGCGCGAAGGTGCTGAGCACGCCGTCGCCGTCGAGATCCCCGTGCGCCGTCGCTCGAAAGGTCGCTTCTCCTTTGGCCTTGTGACTCTCGAAGCTGAACGAAAAGGCATGCGGCACGCTCAGCTCGAAGTCGAGCCGACGCCAGGTTGGCTCGTCCCATGTCCCGGGTGGGTCGAGCACCCTCTTGCCTTGTGGAACGTTGGCCGGAGTGAGTCCCACCGTCTCCGGGTACGCGATCTCGGCAGGCCTCCCCGCCGCGAGCGCAGTGGCCCGTGTTGCGATGCGGTTCAAGCCGTCGATGGGCTCTGCCAACCGGCTCGCGTGCAGATTGCGGACGAACGCAGGAACCGTCACAGCACAGAGTGAGCCGCCCAGCGCGATGGCAACGGCAGTTTCGACCGGGGTCAGGGGACGCAAGGCCTGGGAGGCTTAGCACGGTGCCACCGGTCAGCACGCCCACGTGCTCCGCCCCGGGGCTGCCTCGGCCGACACGAACGCCCGCTCCGCCCCCGGCGCACAAAACGCAACGTCCCCGGCCGGTCCGCTCGGGACAAGCCGGGGGCGTATGCGCTCTGCGGGCTGCGTTCGGCTCGCGCAGCGACCGGACGAAACCGGGCCTGGAGTGCTATTCGTCTGGCTCGGTTTCGATGATGTTCGGCGATACCGCAACGGCAAGCGAACCGGTCTCGTCGCCCTGGATGATCGTACCGTCCATCTGGAACGTGGATGGGTCACCATCCCCATCCAGGTCGCCTTGCGCGATGGCATTGAACGTATCGCCCACGTTGCCCGTACCGGGGCCCGTATACTGGTACCGGTAGTACTGCGGCTCGGTCATCGCGAACCTCAGGCACTTCCAGCCCTCATCACCGGCCCAATCGTCCGGGCTCGACTGGTACTTCTTGGCCGCGATGGAATCGAGCTCCGTCGGGACCGGGGCAGCATTGCCGCACAGCACGTTGACGACGCCCGTGCTAGTGCCGGCCGCGAGGACGCTGCCAGCCATGGATTCCCGATTGAAAGCAGCTGCTGCATCCTTCGCCATCCGCCCGACGTTGTTCCGCGCCTCGGCGGTCTTCGAGGCGATGATGTACCGGCGAACGCCGTACACGGCTAGCGCGGCGAGCACGCCGATGATGGCCACCACGATCATGAGTTCAACCAGCGTGAAGCCGCGCTTCAGTAGCCTACTGTTCTTCATTGCCTGTCTCCTTCGGGTTGGTTTGCGTCCGGTCGCGGCAGGTCACCCGATCCCCGCACGCGTGATGGGTTCTCGCATCCCGGCTCCGGCCGGATAAGCATCTTTCCGAGCGGCGCGTCGGCAGCTCTACGAGGTCAGTCATTGTCGTTCTCCGAGTAGACCTCGTTGGTGAAGTTGGAGCTGAGGAACACGGCTTTCTTCCCGCCTGGATCGTGGTCCGCCGCGGCGCGCACCACGTACCAGGGACCGGTCGAGGCTGGCCAACTCATGGCCTGCTCCGTACCGGTGCTGACCTCCACCGTACCGGTTCCGGCCTTGCAGGTGTAGCCATACATCACGGGCTCGTTGCTGCGAATGCCCAGGCGGAACCAACGCTCTCGGTCAGGATGGTGTGGATTGTCCCACGCCCACTTCTTTCCCCGCGTGGGAAGCTCGCCCTGCGGGTAGAGGCCGGTAGCGGCGTCGAGCTCGCCGTCCGTGACATCGAGATACCTGAACGTCTCGTCCCGGTACGATTCCTGTGCCGCTTTGATCGAACCGATCATGTGAACTGCCTCGACGCTCCTTGAGGACAGCACGTACTTCCTGAAACCCACGGTCGCGAGCGCTGCCAAGACGCCGACGATGACCACTACGGCCATGAGCTCCGCCAACGTAAAGCCACGCTGGCAGATCCGAGACGGAAGGGGCTGGGTCATCGCCTTTGCGCCAAAGCATCAGACGTGCCAGCTGACGCGAATCCAGCGCCCAGACGCCACGGCCCGCGTCTGAGCCTCGCCCGTGTGCTGGCCCGGGCGGGACCCACGGCCCGTCGCTCGGAGTCGCGGGCAAACAGCGCCAAGCGATGGGCCGGCATCCGCCGAGTGGACGCCACGGCGCCGGCTCATCGGCCGCCGAGCACAGCCCGGTGACTATCCTCGTCACCGGCCATCGCGGGCGGTGACGCGAAGCGGCACGTATCCCACAATGGGAACGGGTGTGTGGCAGCATCGGCTCCAAGCCGCCGCCGCTCACTCGCCTTCGTTCTCGATGTACAGCTCCCCGCTCAGGCTGCTCGCGACGATCAGCGTCGCAACATCGTCGCCGTCCACATTGCCCTTGGCCTCGATGAGGTACCACGGGTCGGCCATGGCTGCCGCTGCGGGCCAGACGGGCTTGGAGGTCGTGTGCGGGGCTGGCATGGCCACACCCGGCGGCCCCGCGACCGCCACATAGCCGAACTGTACGAGTTGGTTCGGGGCCACCGGCGGGTCGAGCAGGCGCCACATCCTGTCCAGGTCATCCACCGCAGGAGCGGGTGGGCGGCTCTGGAAGAACGTGTGCTTGGTGCGGTCGGGCGTGGCGTTGGGGTAGTAGTTCGCCGGCAGCGGGTTCGGTGCACCCGAAACGCTCAGGTACCGCTGATGCTCGGCCCGGAACCGCTCTTCGGCGACGCGGATCGCCTGCACCACGCTGGAGGCCTCACTCGTCTTGGCCGAATAGACATAGCCCCGCACCGAAGCGATCCCAATCACCGCCAACACGCCGATGATGACCACGACGGCCATCAGCTCGACCAACGAGAACCCACGCTCGGCTCGGGCTGCGTCCCTGCGGTGAAGTAGCGCGCTCAATAGTCCACCCTCAGTATTCCACAGAGTCCGGCCCGGGGCGAGCAAGGCCGAGCGGCGGGCTACCCGGACGCACGCTCGCTGTCTTCGTCCCCATTGGCGGCGTCGTCGTCGGGGTTGCTCGCATCTGCGTCGAGGGCATGCTTGGCCAGTCGGTAGCGCATGGAGCGAAAGGTGATCCCGAGCAGGCGTGCGGCCGCCTTGCGCACGCCGCCGGTACGTTCCAGCGCCTCGAGCAGCAGGCGCCGCTCCACTTCGCCCAGCAACTCCTCGAGATCGCAGCCTGACTCCGGCAGCTGTAGCAGCGCTGGAGTCGGCTCTCCGGCAGTGCGGCTCATTTCCGTCGGGAGATCTCCGAGCCCGATCGAACGCGATCCGGCCAAAGCCACGGCGCGCTCGATGACGTTTTCGAGCTGCCGGACGTTGCCCGGGAAGTCAAAGCGTTCCACGGTCTTGAGCGCGTCGGGCGTCAAGCCCAGCACGTCCTTGCCCATCTCCGAAGCGAATTTCTGCACGAAGTGCTCGACGAGCGCCGGAATATCCTCGACCCGTTCGCGCAGCGAGGGCAACGCGACACGGATCACGTTGAGTCGATAGTACAAGTCCTGCCGAAACCTGCCGCTCGCCACGTCGGCTTCCACGTCGCGATTGGTCGCAGCGAGCACCCGCACGTCGACGGGCACCTCCCTGGTAGAGCCCACCGGACGAATGGCACGCTCCTGCAAAGCCCGGAGCAGCTTGACTTGCAGGCTGGCTGGAAGTTCGCCCACCTCGTCCAGCATCAGCGTCCCCTTGTCCGCCTCCCGAAACAGTCCGCTGTGCCGCGTGATGGCGCCGGTGAAGGCGCCCTTTTCGTGCCCGAACAGCTCGCTTTCCATCAGCGCCTCGGGCAGGGCGCCGCAGTTGACGACCATGAATGGTCCGTCGCGGCGGTCCGAAAGGCTGTGGATCAGACGCGCAACGCGCTCCTTGCCGGTGCCGCTGGGCCCGGTGATGAGCACGGTCGTACGAGTTGGAGCGATGCGTTCTGCCAAGTCGATGACCTGGCGCATCGCGCGGCTGCGGCCGATCAGCTCAACCTGGCTCACTCCCCGGATCCGCGCGCGCAACCGCTCATTCTCGGCGACGACCGCGTGCTTCTCCAGCGCCTTGGCCACCACCGCAGCGAGCTCGGCGGGCTCGAACGGCTTGGTGACGAAATCATACGCCCCAGAGCGCATGGCGCCGATCGCGTTTTCGATCGTGGAATGGGCCGTAATCAGAACCACCTCGGTGGCCGAGCTCCGGCCTTTGGCCGCGGCCAAGACGTCGAGCCCAGATCCGTCAGGCATGGCCAAGTCCGTGAGAACGACCGGAAAGGGCCGCGGGCTCTGCTTGATCGCCTCAACGGCCGGTCGACAGCCCGGTGCAGACACCACGCCGTATCCTTCCCGTTTGAACAGGATCTCCAGCATGTGTCTGAGGCCCGGCTCGTCGTCGACGACGAGCAGCTTGGCTACTGGCCCCGTAGCACCAGCCATAGGCGTTGACGCTACCACGCCGTCATCCCTGAGGACCAGCCGAGCGTCACAGGCCCCCAGCAGCGACGCTGTAGGTGTGGCAGCAAACGCGGCCTGGAGCGTCCGCGAGCGAACCGAAGCGTACCTCCCGGGGCAGCGGACGCCCGGCGTCGTGAACCCTCCGGTAGCTGCCGTGAGCCACCCGGCCAGTGGCGCCAGCCGCCGCACCCCGACGCTTCGACCCCGGGACTTGCGCTCGGCACCGAAGGATCTACGCTTGAAGAGCTAGCTCACTTCGCTTTTGTACCATGGCTCGATATCTGATCCGAGGGAGCAGACTTTCCCTGCTCGTCGCGATTGCTGGTTTGGGTTGCGCAAGCTGCAGCGGCCATGCTGCATCTGCGCTCGACACCCATGCCGGCACTGATTCCGACGCTGCCGCAGACTCCGACGCTGAGCAAGATGAAGCGCCCGTGCCCGACGCGCTGGTCTTCGACGGCTTCGAGCGGGGGGACACACTGCGGCTCAAGCCGGCCGATGAAATTCGTTTGGTCGTACACGCGAGCCCGGCTGCTCGATACCAAGTCAAGTTCGCACTCGTGGCGGACGCCAAGGATGCTTCGCTCGATCGCAGTGTGGCCCGAACGGACAGCGACGGCATTGCCAGCGTCGAGTTGATCGCGCCGAGTTCTGCGAGCCTGTTCACCGTGCGAGCGTCCGTCGGGACCCAGCTGAAGGCAGAGCTCCCCGTATCCGTCAGCAAGGACGGCTTTGCGACACTGCGCTTGAAGCCCGTCTATGCGGGGCTTCGACGTATTGCCGGCTGGGTGGCCAGTATCCATCCGGATGCCGACTGCAGCTCCCTGCAAGGCGCGCCCTACGCCGACGGCAGCGCGAAGACCGAGGTAGGGTCGAACGACACGGCCGTGATCAAGAACGTTCCGATCGGGCAGCAGTTCGCGGCGACTCTGCGCTCCGCGCAGCTGGCCGGTGGTTGCATCGAGACTGGCAACCTGTCGGCGGGCACGGTGACGGAGCTGGACGTGCCGATCCTGGACCGTCCGATGCAACTGGAAGGCCTCAAGCTCGGGCTCGTCCTCGGGATCGACACCAGCTTCAGAG
>JAFGIS010000670.1 GCA_016929495.1 Polyangiaceae bacterium
GCCAAAGCTCACGCACTGGCAGGCGGTCACCGAACCGTCGTCAGGATTCGACTCAAGTCGTTGATATCACAGGGAAATCGTGACGGGTCCGCTCGAGCCCCGGATCGCATCGCATCGAGCTTCGGCGGGCCGGCTACCGCTCCGACGTGCGTTCCGTGACCGTCGAACGCGACCGTGTCTCGCCGCTGGGCTGTGAGATGAAACCGCTCGAGCCGCAGGTACGGCCATGGAAGGCCGAGCTGTCCATCCAAGTGCGCCCCAGGGATGCCGAGCTCTTCCTCGATGGCGTGCCGTTGCCATCGTCCAGCGCCGTCCCGCTGGGCGCGCACAGGCTTCGAGTCGTGCGGTCGGGGTATGTGCCATGGACCCGGGACCTGGTGCTCGAAGCGCGCCAACCGACTCGACTGGATCTGAGACTGCGACCGACCCAGGCCTACGCGGACAAGCTCCACGCGCGCGCCGCTCGTCAGCGAACCTGGTCTTACGGGTTCCTGGGGGCAGGCGGGCTTCTGGCCGGCGTGGCGAGTTACCTCTACCTCGACGCCAGATCCGACTGGAGACGATGGGACGGCCGACAGAATGACCTCGACGCCCGTTGGGTCGAGCCTGCTTCGGACAAGAGCTTGCTTCAGGACGAGCAGAGGCAGAACGACGCGCTGTCCCGGTCGGTTCAGCGCGAAACGCAAGCGGCCATCGCACTCGGGGTTGCCGGAGTCAGCGCACTGGCGACGGGTGTGTACTTGTACCTCACGGCCGAGCCGGCGTCCGAGCAGTAGGCGTTGCGTCGCGCACGGCGCGGAGGGCGCCGAGGACGGCGGAGGTGCGGAAAACATGGAGCGTCAGAGCCTCGTCCGGAGAGCACGGGGCCGGACGTGCGTGGCGAGCGTTTGGATTCGTGAGACGTGAGCCAGCGAACAAGTGCGGGCATGCGCGAACATGTTCGGGCCATCCGGGCTGAGCCACCCCGAGTGGGACTCGTGGCATCTGCGAAGAATCGCGATTTCGGGAGTCGGCATGCGTCCGGCCAGAGCAGGTCCGCGCATGGCACGATACGTGCTCAGGGCGAGTCATCCGTCCAGGCGGGGCGGCGAACAGAATCGTCCGGAGCAGAGCCCTTTGCTGGGTCCGGTGCGCGTTGTCCAACACGACGGGGGTTGCCTCGTCGGCTGTCCACCTGGCGGCGATACAACTGACAAGGAGGTTGCGATGGGTACTATTCGTCTTGTTCGATTCATGCGTGAGCGTGGGGCGTTGTCCGTTGGTCGGTGGTGCGTCGCCGGTACGGTTGTCTGCGGATCGGTCTATGCAGCGGCGGCGTGCAGCACGGGTCCCATCGAGCAGCAAGAAACGGAGGCGGTCGGAACCGCGGAGCAGGCGCTCTGCCAGAACTGCGCGTACGGCAAGTGCACGTCCGAGTCGCACGATACGTGCAACATGGGCATCTGGCCGGGCGGGGTGATCTACTGGGACTGGGATCCCGAACAGCAGGATGTCCCAGCCTACAAGAACGTGGCCACCCAGGCGATGGCAGACTGGCAGAATCTCACGGGTGGCGTCGTGCGGTTCCAGCAGGCCCCCTCCAGCATGAGCCACCCTGTGGCTCTGATCTGGTCGGGACCCGGGAAGACCCTACCCAACGACGGCCTCAGCGGTGGCTACTCGAATTGCAGTACCACGCAACGCGGCGGGTGTCAGGCGCACTTCGAAGCCACACTGAGCGCGGACGGAAAGACGGCATCGAGCAACGGCGTCTACCACGAGTTGGGGCATCTCATCGGGCTCTTTCATCACTTCCAGCGCACGGATCGCAACAAGTACGTAGAGATTTGCTCCAACGTCCTCATGGCGTGCAACAATCCGGTGAACGTGTGCCAGAATGGCAACTGGGCGGCCTGCGATGGCACAGCTCTGAGCGCCTTCGGTCCTTTCGACTTCCGGTCCACGATGCACTACGCGGCTGCTCATCCTTCCATCACTCGATGGGACGGCACGCTCTTCATTCCTGAAGAGACGGATTGCTCGTGCCCAGTCAACGCCGTTCTGCCGCTGCCTGAGCAATGCTTGAACGACGACTGCACCGGTTCGAACTGCACCACGCCGGCGGACGCCTCCGGGCCTGCCGTGTGTCCGACCTGTCCCGGGTGCCAGAAGAGGCAGCTATATGGGTTCCCAACCAAGGGGGACGCGGCAGGGGTTGTGGATCTCTACTCTACGCCCGTTTCCTGGCAGCTCTTCACCCGCACTGTCCCCGACGACGGCATAGACCAACCCTTCAACTACAATCTTGCCCCCGGCGTCCAGATCAAAGCAGACACCAACCCCGCGCTCGACGCCTGGGACAACGGGAAGCTCACCATGTACGCGCTGGGGACGGATCAGAGGATGTACTACAAGAGGAAGAGTGCCACTGGCAGCTGGGGCAGCAGCTGGAGCATTGTCCCGAGTTCCGTCTCCACCCTCAGTTCGTCGCCCGGCGCCAGCGCGTGGGGAACGGGGCGCAGTGACATCGTCGCGAAGGGCACCGACAACGCCGTCTGGATCAATAGCTATGTCTCGGGCGGCTGGACCGGGTGGATGCCGCTTGGCACGCCCAGCGGAGGAGCGCTGTCAGCGCCCTCAATCATCCGATCGGGATCGGACCGGATCGACGTGTTCGTTCAGAACGGTTCCAGAAAGCTCTATGTCAAGTCCTGCACGAGTGGCTGTACCGGAGGCAACCGAGGCAGTTGGACCAGTTGGCAGAAGCGCTTCGGGGACGCCACCTTCAGGGGAGTTCCCGCGCCGGTCTCGCGTGGCGCGGGCTTGGTCGACATCTTCGTGCACGGGGACGACCACAGGATATGGGGGAACTCGTATCACTACGGCGCGCCCGGCAGTTGGTACCAGGTGCGACCGGACCTCATCGGCTACAACTCGTCATGTCCGGACTGCTACTCGCCGGCAGTGACGTCGCGCGGCAGCAACATGATCGATCTGGTGGTGCGAGGCACGGACGACCAGCTCTGGATGGCGAACTGGGTGTACGAATGGGGCGCCTGGAACAACTACTATCGCCTCGGAGGCGTGCTCAAGTCGTCTCCGGCCATGGCCTCGCGCGTTAGATCCGCGAACCGGGTCGACGTAGTTGCGACCATGGAAGAGGAACAGGAAGCCTACACTTTCCACCGTGGAGTGTGGTGGAAGACCTGGCCGAGCAACTAGTTCGATTGCGCGTCCGGCAAGGTGGCACTTCCAACCCTGAGCGGTCCCCAGTGCTGGAAATCGGCCTCCATGCGGCCCCCCACGCCGCGCCTTCGGGCGCGGCGTGAGGGGGGCCTGGCGCTGGCCCGAAAGGGTCAGCGATGGCCACGCTGTGCCGACCCGTGCCGAGGGGCATCAGCAGCTCTGCCCGCAGGACGAAGCGATGTTGAAGCGGCGTCGCATCGCGCATCCCGCAGATACCGATCGAGCCGATCCTGCGCGGGGTTGCGCATGACGGCTCGGGCTCCCCTTGTACGCTTGGCAACGCATGGGGCGGCCAGGCGGTCGAGCGGGAACATCACCCAGGCCGGCGCTCGGCCGCTGGTGTTGCACATGCCCGCGCGGGCGCTCGCGCCGAGCCCCGAACCCGAACGAATCCACCGCTTGGCTGGCATGCCGCCCCTGTGCGATGCTCCGACTCCTCCCAACAACGTAGGCGGGCATGTGGTGGAGTTGACTGCGCTCAAGGCCAAGCGTCCGCACGGAGCGTCCGAAAGGTCATCTGTCGGAGAGGTCACGACCGTATCGGATGACCCTGTCGGCGCTGCGGATGAGAGGCTGGATCATCGCCTGGTCGTGCGCTGGCTCGTGCCGGAAGAACACGACTGGCCGCTCGAAGGCGCCGTCTGCGAGCTACTCGGACGAGGCGAGGATTGCTCTCGCATCCTGCCCGGCTCCGGCGTGTCCAGGCGGCACGCGGAGCTCCGCTGCGACGGCAGCGAACTGGTGATTCGGGATCTGTCGAGCAGGAACGGTACATGGGTCGATGGCCAGCGCATCATCGAGTCGGCGCTCGGCGATGGCGCCCTGCTTCGAATCGGTGATTGGGTCGGAATCGTCCGTCATCTGCGGAGCAAGACCGAAGGAGTTGGAGCGTCCGCATTCCCACGGGAAGATCGTTCTGGTCCGTATTGGGGGAAAGTGCTTCGACCGATCCTCGACCAGCTCCACGCCGTCTCTAGAACCACGCTACCGATTCTGATCGCGGGGGAAACGGGGACCGGGAAGGAATGCGTGGCTCGGGCCGTGCACGAGTGGAGCGGACGCAAAGGACCCATCGTCGCCCTGAACTGTGCCTCCATCCCGGAGGCGCTGGCCGAGGCGGAGCTCTTCGGCTTTCGAAAGGGTAGCTTCACCGGGGCGGACCAGTCCGCTCCCGGATACTTCGTCGAAGCGGACGGAGGGACCCTGTTGCTCGACGAGGTCTCCGAGCTCTCGCCGTCCATTCAGGCGAAGCTGCTGCGCGTTCTGCAAGAAGGAACGGTCTTTCCACTGGGGACCCCGCGCGGCCGGAGTGTGGACGTCCGCGTTCTAGCTGCCGCGCACCGGCCGCTGCACGAGCACGTGGCCCGTGGGCGGTTCCGAAGCGATCTCTATTGTCGATTGAATGGGTACTCGGTGCTGCTGCCCGCGTTGCGCGAGCGAGTCGAGGAAGTCCCGGCTCTGTTCCAGCATCTGCTGAGCAAGCACTCCGCCGGATACGCGCCATCCGTCCATGCGACCGCCGTCGAATACCTCTGCACTCGCGATTGGCCTGGAAATGTTCGTCAACTCGAGCTCCTTGCGCGGCGCATCCTGGTCCTGCTGGGAACGCGTGACACCATAACTCGAGAGGACCTGGAACGGTGTCTACAAGAGGATCCGGCTTCGGCCGCGGCGGAGGTCCCGGCGACGATGTCCAGTAGTCGACCCGAGGTGCAGCAGCTTCTGCATGCGCTGGCGGCTCACCGCGGAAACGTGGTTCGAGCAGCGGCAGCATTGGGTATTTCGAGACACCGGGTGTACCGGCTTCTCGCTGCGGAACCCAACATCAACCTCGATGCATTCCGGCGATGAAGTGGCAAAGCACTCGGCCCGAATTCGCCGCGCCTGCAGAAGGCGACGGCGTCAACCCTTCGGACGTCGACGCTGGCGAGCGAGTGGGACGAGTGCTCGGAGGGCGCTACGAGCTGCTCCGTCTGATCGGCAGCGGTGGCATGGGCTCGGTGTACGAGGCCCGTCATAGAGACATTCATCGCCGCTTCGCGGTGAAGATCATGCACAGGCGCCATGTCACGAGCCCTTTCGGAGTCATGCGCTTCAAGAGGGAAGCCCGAGTTGCGGCTGCCGTCGACAGCGAGTACGTGGTTTCCATGGTGGATTGGGGCGAGGCCGACGACGCGACTCCGTACTTGGTGATGGAGTATCTGGAGGGAATGAGCTTGAGGGCGTTGCTCAGGCGCGAAGGCCAACTCGCCCCGGTGCGAGCCGTGAACCTGGTACTGGATGCGTGCCTCGGGACCGCGGTGGCTCACGAAGTAGGCGTCATTCACCGGGATCTCAAGCCGGAGAACCTGTTCGTGACCAGGCGCCGTACCGGCGAGGAGATGGTCAAGGTGCTCGACTACGGTGTGGCCAAGCTGGTGGGAGACGCCAACGGCGAGTTATCGACGCGGTCCGGCCAGGCGATCGGGACTCCGAGCTATATGCCCCCGGAGCAGGCCAGCGATGCCGCGAGTGTGGACCGAAGCGTAGATATCTACGCCCTCGGAGTCGTTCTCCTCGAGGCGCTCTGCGGGGTGAGGCCGCCCGAGTGCTTCAGCAAGCCGAGTGGGGATGCTGGTGAGCGAAGAAACGTCGCCGTGGAACTGGCCGAGCTCTTGCCGGAGGCGGCGCACCCAGGACGCTACCGAAGGGTCGCGGAGAACTTGCGCGTCAGAGAGGTGGTGCTCGGCGAAGGGGAA
>JAFGIS010000671.1 GCA_016929495.1 Polyangiaceae bacterium
ATGGCTGGCCGAGTCAGGCGAGCCTCAACGGTGCCACCCACTGCCGTGAGCTGTGCCGTCGGAAGCCTGACGAGGCAGCATCGCGCCGCCCTCGGAGCTCGTGGGTGCGACGACGCGACTGCGGCGCGAATCCGCCGCTATGCCGCCTGGTCCGCTCGACCCGCGGGTCTTCCAAGCTCTCGAAGTGGGCCCATATGGCCGGAGGCCGGATCTTTCGGCATGGAACACATTTCGCGTCCCGTGGAAAACAGGATTGGATGCGGTCGCCCTGCGACACATGGTTGCACCCGAGACGTGTCGCGGACTAGAAGCTGGAAGCTGAGGTAGCCATGCAGGGGAACGCGCCGAGCCCGTACATGCCTCCGATCTTCGACTTCGCCGGGCTGTTCGACCGGAGCAGCAAGGCTCCGCCAGGCGGTCTGCCTGTGGGCTCCGTCATCGTATTGAGGGGACCACCGGGGGCAGGCAAATCGACGTTTGCGCTGGCGCTGGTGAGGTCCCTGCTCCACCAGGAAAGCAGCGAGCAGCGGGAGCCACGGCACCGTTTCTACTTCATCAGTGTCGAGTCGGACAGAGACCACTTGAGGAAGCTCTACCGGAAGCTTGCATGGTTCGGCGAACAGGATCCTCTGTTCGGTGACGGTCCTGGCTGCCCGCTCGAGCTGGTAACCCCGGCACTCGAGATGGACCGCCCCGTTCCGAGCTCACAAGACCGCGTCAACCAGATCTTTCGAGCGCTCGACGAGCGCCGCTCAAGCGAGAGCCAGGGCCAGCTTCCCCGCCCGAGCTTCGTCGTGGTCGATAGCCTCTCGGCGCTGCTCGGGGACTGCCGTTCCTCTGCCGAGTGGCGTCGGCAGGCGCAGGAGTTCATTCAGCGCGTCAAGCGCGACTTCAAGTATCACAGCGGCAACAACGGTAGCGCGACAGCGCACCACGGGCTCGGGTTGCTGTTCCTTCTGACTGAATCGGACACCGACCGCATGGGTGAGGCCAGCATCGAAGACTACCTCGCCGACTTTGTTATCAGGCTGGCGCTCAAGCCGACCGAACCCAACACCGTCCGCCGCGTATTGAGCGTCACGAAGTCCCGGGGTGCAAACATGGCCCTCGGGGAGAGCTCTTGGGCCATACTCGAGCCCCCGCCCAATGATGAAACCGCCGCGGAAGACCCGTGGAAGCGCGTTCTGTTTCTTGATCCTGCCGTGGTTAGAAAGGAGATCAAGGCTGAAGTCGGGGCAGGGACCATCGCGGTCTTCCCTCGTCCCAGGCTACGCCCGATCGGGAACGTCCCGGCGAGATCGATCACAGTCCCTCCGACCAAGCCGGGCCCGGAACTGTTGCCAACAGGCGTGCCGGGGCTTGACGAGATGCCCCTCGGAGAATCGGACTGCCGGGCCCGGCCCCCCGCCCCTCCAACCAAGCCGGGCCCGGAACGGTTGCCAACAGGCGTACCGGGGCTTGACGAGATGCTCCTCGGAGAATCGGACTACTGGGCCCGGCCCCCCGCGGCGAAGGGGCAGCTCTACGCCAAGCACACGCCCGCGTTGATCCCGGGCACGACGACCCTAGTGCTGGGAGCTCCCGGCACGGGCAAGACGACGATGTGCTTGCAGTTCCTTCTCGCAGATGGCGACGATTCCCCCACGTTTGCCCTCTACGTTGCGTTCGAGCATGCCCTTCACTCCGCCAGACAGTTGTATCCCGGTGACGCCTCTGAACGCGAACGCTTGAAAAAGGTCCGGACCGTGCACCGTCGACGCGGCAACCTCGACGTCAACCTGCTCATCGCCGAGATCCGCTTTGAGCTCGACCGGGCAGAGAGAGACGGCGACAAACACAAGCGCGTCGCCCTGGATGGGCTAGGCACGTTCCTCGCCTCAAGTTCCCGAGACGAGGCCGTGTGGTTGCTCGAGACGCTGCTCGAGGTGATCCTCGACTATCCGAAGACTACCCTGATGATTTCTTGCGAAGTCGATCCGGGCCAGCTCGCAAGTCACGTCGGCTGGGCCCTCATGGGGGTCTCGGCAGTGGCGGACAACGTGGTGGTCCTCAAGCACATTCGCATCAGCGATCAACTACGAAAGGCGATCTACATCGAGAAAGCTCGAGGAATGGACCACGACCGAGCGATTCGCGAGATCAGTGTTACGTCCGGCCAGGAGAAACCGCTTCGCATCCACCACGGCCTCGAGGGCTACACGGGGCTGCTCACGGACAGCCCTGAACCCGTCAACATGGTGCTGCAGCTGTTCGCGGAGAACGACGCGGAGCAACGCTACAACGCCTGGCTCGAAGCCTACTTGAAGCAGCGCTTCCACTATCCAGTGAAGAGCTTCAGCTTCTCGCGCCACGAACTGACGCGTGGAATGGAAGATGCTACGTCTTGCGCGGCGGGACGATTGCCGGACACCGACATCCGCGTCTTGTCCGTGGACACCTGGTGGGTTCGTGAACATCCCGTCCTCGACGGTCCCGACGGGTCCCAGTCCAATGCTTCCGTCGACCACCCTCTGCTCAAGCTCGTCCCACTCGAGGCGACGGACGCGAATGGGACTTCGGGATCGTCGGCTCTCACCGGCAGCACAGAGCGGGACTTCTGGACCTTCGAAATCGAAAAGACGACCGCGGTCCGGTGGCGCGGGGACGACACAAAACAGGGCGAGCCCAAGTACGTCGCAGATCTCCTCGCGATACCCGCGTACACGGATTTCGGCCTCTTCTGCGTCAATGCGGAGCTCCTTGGTACGGTCCTGCTGAACGACGATGCCGCCGCCGCGCACCACATATCCAACTGGCCATCGGCGCTCCAGAATCTGCCCAGGGTCTGGGCCCGCGCGAAAGGGACCTGGTTCGAAGACCCCGTGCCCGCGCACATCGGCAGGGCCGACGCGTCTCTCGTGGACTGGATGGCCTACCTCGTCGAGGAGGCGCGGAGGCAGCGCGCCCGCTGGTGCGGCGGCGACCTTCCGAAACGGTGCTACGGGTTCTCGTGCGATCTCGAGACACCGGAAAGCATTGCATGCATCTTCTTCGAGCTCGCCTGGAGTTTTGGCGAGCCCGAAGACTTCCTGCGTCAACATGCGCTCCAGTGGATCAGCAACAAGGTGCATGACCCCGACAAGTGGCTAGACGGCCTTCCCTGTGTTGCGGCGCTCCGGTTTCTGCAGTTCCTCGTGTTCAACGACCTGATGTCGGAGCGCGCCATCGCGCACGACGTAGAACGCTCCTTCTTCGCCCGACATTTCTACAGCACTTTCTGCGATGAGGTGGACCGCGCGAAGCAGCGACGCACACCCACGGCCGAGGTGCCCTCGCCAAGTACGGCGACCACCAACCCCACCGCAGCACTCGACAACCCGATCCTCATCCTGCCGTTCATGCCGGTCGGGCCCGCGCTGGATCCGTGCCAGTCCGAGCACGCTGTTCTGCGCACGCTGGCCGATTGTTTCGTTCGAATCGAGCGGACCGCCCGACGGATGTATGCTGTCGCTGGCAACGAGTGCCACCGCAACGCGCTGTTGGTCATTCGCCAAGTGGCTCGAGAGGCTCACGCGGAACTGGATGGCCTCGATGGCAAGACACCGATGACAGGCGCACGGCCGACCGGAACGCACATGCGCACCGCCCGGTACCTCCTCCGCCGACTTCGACGCGAATGCGAACATCTGCGTCCGGATGCATCCGGCAAGACGCTCGGGTACACCTCCGCCGGAGTCTACATCCCGCCGGCGCGTTCGACGACGGATACGGATGCCAGGGAGCAGATCAAGTGGCACGAATTCCTTCTGCGGACGGTCGAAGGGCAGCTCGAGAACAGAGCGCTGTCCGCCGTCGTCAGCGAGTTCGATCGCAGCGGCGAGCTCAACCCTGATCTCCGTCTCGCCCACCTCGAGAAGCGTAGCGAGCAGCCGCACGCTGGCGACTCCGACGAATCGCCCGATGGCGCGACGACCTGCCTCACCGGATACTCCTGCTCCGGGTCCTGGAGCTTCGCCGTCTACCGCAAGACTCAGAGGCCGCTGCTGTCCAGCAAGATCGTCAGTGAGATGGTGTCCCTCGACGCTGCAAGAGAACGCGCGAAGCTGGGCGCTGGGCTCCCGGCCCGCAAGGACTTCTACGAATTTCACGGACACGAGGCCGTGACGAACGCGGAGTACCTGTCGTGGCGCCAGCTCCTGACCTTCTGCGCGGCTCGCGGTCGCCGGCGCGATCGAGTGTTCTGCTCCGCCATTCCCGCCGCCTCGTTCTATTCCGAAATAGCGCGTGGTGTGCTTGACTGCTTGAGTGTCGCTCATCGCTATCGGGCCAGCCCCCCGCCGAGCCGGGACGCCCGGACGGACCCGAAGTGGGTAGACCATAAGGCAGCGGCGGAGGAGCAGATGCGCAACGCCGCGCGACAGACGATGCGCGCCATCATCAGAAGGATCGCCGAAGACATGCAGCATCGCGCGAGCAGTGCCGGGATTCGCCATTGTAGCGAGTGCCTGGTGCCTGCGGAATGCCCCGTCTTCGCCGCTGCGAATGACCCCACTCGGAACCCAGGCGGAGGTAACGAGCGATGACGGACGTACCGAGCCAGAAACCGGCGATCTACGTCGTCGGCAACGCCTATCGACACTCCTCGATCCAGGCCGACCCCTACACACGCAAGTTCACTCCGTTCGAGCAGCTGGGTGGCCAGGGCTATATCTGGGAACTCGTCTACGGGGCGACGCGATTCCTCGTCGAGAAAGGAAGGGTCGCGAAGCTGTCTCCGTCGGAGGATAGGAAGCGTCGCCTACCCCGGGATCCACATGAAAAGGCGCTCAGCATCGACACGGGCACCACGGGTTGGCTTGAGTACTACGCAGCAGGAGACGACCGGCTGAGTGGTCAAGTAGTACGCGCTCGTCGCCTTTCCGGGGATTTTCTCCGACTGAAGCGGGACCCGAACGCGCCACGCGCGTTTCGGCGCCGGCGCCCCGACAGACTGGAGAACTTCCACGTAACGACCAAGGCACGCAGCACCACGCCGAGACTGCTCATCGTTTACGACGACGGTCTTGGCGAGAAGCGGGCTCCGGACTCCGGGCTAGGCTCGCGTGAAGTCGGTGCGCTGGTTTCCCTGGGCCGCGAGGCTTCCCCCGTGGTCGTGCAAACGGATGTCGCCGCGAGCCTGTGGCATTCACTCCGTCTTGCTGACGACGAAGTGGACGTGCTGTCGAAAAAAACGCTCTTCGTGACCCGAGCTGACGTGTTGAGCAGCGCGCCGGGAAGCACGGTCGCGTCTGGAGAGGGCCTTGGGATCAGGACGCACTTGTCTCTGGATACGGCTTGCCGTGACCTGCAGCGCATGATCAAGCATCCGTCGCAAGCCGAGATGCGGGGCGGCAAGGATCTCAGACTTCTTCTCGAGAGCTTCCATCATCTCCTCGTGCGCCTGGATCGCCACTCTGCGGTCTACGTTGCTCGAAACGGGGGACGGCCGACGTTCACGTTGCTCTTCGACCCGAAGCCAGAGCTCGCGTCCGGGGGCTACATGCTCGGGTACACGTCCATTCTCACGGCATGCCTGGCCAAGTCATGGGTACTGAATGAGACCCCGTCGAAATGGGAAGAGGAGACGATTCATGCGGCAGTGTCCGAGAGCTTTCTTCGTGGCCAGCGACACTTCGATGTCGGCTTCTGTCCAAAGCGCCACGTGAAGGCTCCCGCGAACTTCGGGGCTTGGAATACCTGGGTCTTCTTCGAGGACCCCGACAAGAAGATCCCTCTCTGCACCAAGATCGTTCTGCCCTCGCCGCTGGAGAAGAGTGTCTTCGACTGCAAACTCAACGATGGCCGGGAAGCGAAAGCGAAAGCGAAAGCGGAACGGGAACTCGCCGAGGACATCCTGACGCGCGGACCGGTCAGACCGCTGACCGAGCAAGGACTTCCGTTTACTCGGATCGGCAAGTACGTCCTAATCGAACCCGAGGAGATCGACGCCTTCTCCTCCCTACGCCTGTTGCTTGGGGCCCACATGCAGAACGCGTCGGCCACACGCCCATTCAACATCGCCGTCTTCGGAGCTCCAGGCTCGGGGAAGTCTTTCGGCGTGGAACAGGTGGCAGAGAGCCTCCAAGAAGCCGGATTGGGCGCGACGGCGCCCAAGGTGGAAAAGGTCGAAGTGAACCTGTCTCAGCTTCGAACGTCTCAGGATCTGTGCGTGGCGTTTCATCGGGTCCGCGACGAGCTCCTTGGCGGCAAGGTTCCCTTAGTGTTCTTCGACGAGTTCGACACATCACTTCAGGGCAAGCCCTACGGGTGGTTGCGGTGGTTCTTGGCCCCCATGCAGGATGGCAAGTTTCTGGATGGCGAAAGTCAGTACAATCTAGGGCGTCCCATCTTCGTGTTTGCCGGTGGCGTCAACAGATCGTTCTCGGAGATGAGCTCGAGAGTCAGAGCGCCCGAGTTTGCCGAGGCGAAGGGGCCGGACTTCATCAGTCGGCTGCGCTGGTACGTGGACATCCCGGGCATCGAGGCACCCGACGAATCGGGAAAGCCGCGGCTGCATCGGGTGCGGCGTGCCATCCTGATTCGAGGCATTCTGGAGAAGCTCGGCCGCTGGCGTCGCGACGAGGTCACCAAGGCCCCTCTGGACGCGGCGATGACGCGGGCATTCCTCGAAACCTCGAGGTTTCGGCACGGCGTCCGCTCGATCGAGGCCATTCTCGCCATGTGCCAGGGAGAGCCGGGCATGCCGCTTCGCATGATGCACTTGCCTCCCGAAGGTCTGCTCAACATGCACGTGGACGCCAGGGAGTTCCTCGGTCTCGCAGCCGCGGCCGGCACTCAGGCACGCGCCGCAGGGACCAGCTACCGCCCCAAGACGCACTGCCCCGGAGTCGACCAACTGGACCGTGAAGGCGAACGCCCCGTCGCGGACAGCGGCGAGGACATATCCTGACCGCACCACGCGATCAGTGCCTGGGAGCCCGACCTCGAACGATTACGCAAAGATCGCTCAGTCGGACCGCGGGCAGGTCCGCAAGTCTTCGATACTGCCTCTGTTTTGCCTCCCTGGATGGAGTTACGGTCCCGCGCTGCGATGGCGGACAACGCGCTCGCTTTCTATCGAGGAGCTCTCTGGGGCCTGAAGTATGTGGAGGCCCGCAGGCCGACAGGTCGGCGCTTCGGAGCGGATGCTGATGCGCTCTGGAAAGGCTTTGCTGGGGACCTGTCGCCGGCGGACCGTCTGGACCTCTTGATTCGGGATGCCGATGCCGAGTGGCCCGGGGCATTCGGGGCGCGGACCGTGTTCGACCGCAAGGCAGTCGCCGAGGAGGAGCCGTTCGGCGTTGGGTGGGAGGGCTTGGATGGGCCCCGGGCTGCCGAGCTCTGGCACGACCTCGCCCGCCAACCGACGCCGGATGACGCCTGGGCTCTCCTACAAGCCGTCGCTTCCGGCTGGGACGTGAAACTTCAGTCGTTCGACCTCGGCACCGTGGCACCGGCAGACCGACTCGTCGTCGTGGGACCGAGCGCCATCGCCGCAACGGCCGCGTACTTCGCTGGCGGCCGGGACCTCGACTGGGCTGAGCAAGTCGTGTGCGTGGCCACGCCGCCCGAGCACCGACAGCTCGCGGCGCTGGCGCGTGCGGTCGTCAACACGCCCAAGCGTGCCCTATTGCTCTCTGCCGCTGCACCGGGGCTCGCCCAGGCCATTCGCCATCACCGCGTGGTCGCGTCTGCCGACGCCCACGCCGACGATCGCGCTGCGGTAGGTGGGGGGAACTGAGGTGCTGCCAGCGTCCCGCATCGACCGGATTGGCGAAACGCCTCATGCCCATGAACGCGATGCGCTCAAGGTGATCGAGCAGGTACTGCCGGACACCGATCCCTTCCACGTCTGGGAGCTGTTCCATCTGCTCGACCCCGGCACAGGGCGCTTGCTCGAAATCGATGCGCTCATCATGGGCTACGCCGCGCTCTACCTGGTGGAGATCAAAAGCGGTCCTGGCCTCTACGAAGGCAACACGGTCGACTGGTATCGGACGCCGCCCGAAGGGGGGAAGCGGTCCATGGACCCGCCGCTGCGGCTCATCGACCTCAAGGCCAAAATCCTCAAGAGTCGGCTCCAGGCGCGCATGCAGAACCCCCAGCGTGCGCCGCGCGTCGAGCCTCTGGTGTTCCTCAGTGCCGAGGATCTGGAGCTCCGCTTCGAGCAGTACGGTGACCTTGGTGTGGTCACCCGCAAAACCTTGGCTCGCGCGATCCAGTTCCACCAGTTCCCTGGTGCCCCGAAGGACTGGCAGGGGCGGCGCATCGACAAGCCCCTGGCGCTCGACATCGCGCGAACGCTCAAGGACAAGCTCGGTATCCGGCCGCGCAAGGGCAGACTCTTGGTGGGCGACTGGGAGCTCGCGGACGTCATCGACGAGGGCGGCGCGTACCAGGACCGTATCGCGCTGCACCGCGACCACGCGTCGATGAAGATGCGGGCGCGCGTCTACCTGGTACCCGAGCAGACCAGTGTGGAGCGCCGCCAGCAGCTCAGGCGTGCAGCCGATCGGGAAGCCCAGCTTCTGTTCGACCTGCGCGAGCATCCGAACATCCTGCAGATCGCCAACTACACGACCGACGCGCCCCTCGGGCCCACGGTGCTTTTCCACTACTTCGAGGGCGAGCCCCTAGACGCATTCTTGCGGCGACACCCCGAGCTGCCCTTCCTCCAGCGGGTCGAGATCGTCCGTCAGGTGGGCCAAGCGCTCGCCTACTGCCACGGCCGAGGGATCACCCATGGCGCACTGAGCCCGCAGGCGGTCCTGGTACGCCAGGACCCGGGCGGCGCCCTCGTCACCAAGCTCTTGAATTTCCAGCTCGGTCGCAGCGAGAACGTCTCGAGCACGCTGCACATGACGGCGCTCACCGCCGAGCCATGGCTTGTCTACCAGGCCCCGGAGGTCCACGAGGATCCGGCCCACCGGGGGTTCGCGTCGGATCTGTTCAGCTTGGGCGCACTGGCCTACTTCTTGTTCACTGGGCAGCCGCCAGCGCCTAACCGCGTTGCTCTGCTCGAGCGACTCGAACACGACGGCCACCTCGATCCCCTGAGTGCGAACGATGGCATCCCGGTCGACGCCGAGCGGGGCAAGAGCGTTGCGAGCCTGATCGAGGAGGCGACCAAGGCGCACCCGGCCTACCGCGGCGATGACGTAGCTCTCTGGACCGAGCTCCTCTATGAAGCAGCCACCGCGCCCGAGCAGGTTGAGCCCACGCCGGAAATCGATCCCCTCCAGGCGCGTCGGGAGGATCTGCTCGGCGGCGATCTTCTGGTCGAGGCCATCCTCGGGCAGGGCGCGACCTCCCGCGTGCTGCGGGTGTATCGCGAGTCGGACAACCGGAGCTACGCGCTGAAATGCAGTCTGAGCGAGGATCATGACCCGCGCCTGCGCGACGAGGCCGCGGTGCTCAAGCAGATCCACTCCATCGAGGACGAGTCGTCGGTTCGGGTTCGGAACATCGTGCGGCTCGTCGAGGAGCGCAAGATCACCGGTCGCACGTGTCTGCTCATGACCCTGGCGGGCGCGCGTACCTTGCACCGTGAGCTCGCCACCGACGGGGTCGTCTCCCTCGACTACGCCATGCGCTACGGGGAGCAGCTGTTCGAGGCCCTGGAGACCCTCGAGGATCAGGGCATCGCCCACCGTGACATCAAGCCGGCCAACATCGGGGTGGGCACTGCCAGCAAGGGCAAGAAGCACCTCACGCTCTTCGACTTCTCCCTGGCCGGCGCAGCGCCCTCGCAGCTCGAGGTGGGGACGAGCGCGTACCGCGATCCTTTCCTTCGCCACCGGGGCGTATGGGACTCGGCGGCTGACCGCTGGGCCGCGGCCGTGACGCTGCACGAGATGCTGACCGGGGTACGTCCGGGCTTTCCGGGCGGCAAGTCCGCGCTCGATCCGGACGCCGAGATCGAGCTCGCCGCCGAGCGCTTCGACCCTTCGGTGCGCACGCGCCTGTCCGAGTTCTTCGAGAGGGCGCTGCGCCGGGACGCTCAGCAACGCTTCGAGTCGGCCACGGCCATGCGCCGGGCGTGGATCGTGGCCTTCGAGGAAGGAGCTCCGAGCGCCGCCGTCGAGCCGCCCATGCCGAGCGGTGCGGGCAAGGGTCCGCACCCGTCGATGACCCTGAACCCCGAGGAGCTGACCACGGAGCAGCTCGCCGCCATCGGGGACGACACCCCAATCCAGGCGCTGCCGCTGTCTCCCCGTGCGCGCAACGCTCTGGACCGCGCTTGTGTGCTCAAGGCCGCTCAGCTCAGGAGCCTCCCCGAGAACCACCTCTCGGCCGTGCGCGGGGTGGGCAGCGCCGTTACCCGGGAGATCCTCGGTTTCCGCAAGCGTTGGTGCGAGGCGCGCCACCTCGGCACCCTGGAGGAAGAGCTGTTCTTCCCGGGCTACCGGGGAGACGACGTGCTGGTCAGTACCTCCGGCGTTGCTGCACCCGTGGCAACGGCTCTCGAAGACGCGGGGCTCTCGACCCTGGCTCGCCTTGCAGGTGCGTCCGCTGCGCGGGTCGAGGCGATTGCAGGCAAGCACGGTTTCGACGCCTCGACGCTCCGCCAGGTGCTCGAACAGGAGAACGGCCGCGCCGGCAAGCGCGAGCACCCGACCAGCGTCGAGGCTTGGATGGCGTCGCTGTTGCCCCGCAAGTCCGAGCGCGCGCAGTACCTCGAGCTCCTTTACGGGCTCGTCGCCCCCTTTGCCGGTCGCATGGATGTGCGCGCTGTCGAGGTGAGCGAGCACCTGGGCGTCACCCGTGCCCGCGTCTACCAGGTCCTCGGCGACGCCCGTGCGCAGTGGGAAAAGCACGGCGGGCTCCCGGAGCTTCGGCGCGTGGTCCATGGCCTCATCGAGTCAGCCGGCGGCGTGCTGCCGTTGACCCGAGCAGCCCAGGAGCTCGTCTCCGCCCTGTCCGTCGAACCCGGCACCGCTCCAGACGTGGCCCTGGCCCACGGCGCGGGCCTGGTGAAGATCGTGGCCGACGTGGAGAAGACCGAACCCGAGGGGATCCGCACGCAGCGCCTGCACGACCAGGCGATGTGGCTTTTCCTGGGCGATGACCTGGGCGCGGTGCTGGAGAAGCTCGGGACGGCGGCCGATGAGGTTGCGGCGCGCCCGGTCCTCGCGTCCCCGGGTGAGGTGGCAAGGCAACTTCAGAACGTCGTGGAGCACACGTCCCTCGAGCGCCTCGACTCGGCGCGCCTCGCCCAGATTGCCGCCCTGGCGAGCCGCACCGCCGCCTGCTCGCCCCGGCTCGAGCTCTACCCACGAAGCATGCCCGCCGCGCGCGCCCTCGAGCTCAGCGCCACGGTGCTCACGAGCCCGATCACGGCCGAGCAGGTCACCCAGCGCGTCCGCGCCCGTTATCCCGAGGCCGAACCGCTTCCCCAAGGCGAGGCGCTGGCGGTGTTGCTGCGGGAACACGGGCTCGACTGGGATCCCCAGACCCTGCGCTTCGAGCGGCCCGGTGACCGCGGTCCGGGCACGCTGGACACGAATTTCAGTCGGGTCACCTATCTGACGACGGCCTCCACCAGTCAGCCGCGGGACATGGACCCCGAGGCCATTGCAGCCCGGGAGCTCGACGAGCAGCTCGATCACGCCCTGGACCGTCGCCTGGTGCGGGTGATCGGGGTGAGCATCGACCGCGCGCAGGAGGCGGCCATGGCGCTGCGGGACCGCAAGGGGATGCGCCTCGAGAACTTCGATGCACACCTGCTCAGGGCCATCAAGGAGCTGATGCTGGACAAGCGGGTGAGCGACGCAGTGGTTCACGCGACCGACCGCGCGGGGCCGAGCTCGAAGGGTTGGCGGAACCTCAAGAAGCTCGCGCAGCAAGCGGCCGAGGAGGTCGCCCGCGTTCTGCTACCCCCCCGCGAAGGTCCGTTGCTGCTCATGCAGCTGGGTCTGGTCGCCCGCTACGAGCTCGTGGATTTTCTGACGCAGGTGGTCTCGGCCGCGCAGGGGGACGAGAGTCACGCCACGTTCCTCTTGGTGCCGAGTCGTCAGCAGGTGGGTCTGCCCCGGATCAACGACGAGCTGCCGATCCCCGGGGTGCTGTCGTCGCAGGTGCTTTGGATTTCGCGCGAGTGGCTGGGGAACCGTCACAACGCTGCGGCCTGAAGAGTCTTATGGCCCGAGGCAAGTCGAAGAAGAGTTCTGCCGAGTTGGTCCCCGTGGGGGATCCGAAGGCGCCGCTGGATGGTCAGGAGCTGTTGAAGCACGCGGCTCCGGTGCTGCGACAGCTCGAAGAGGACTTGCTGGAGCGAGCCCGCAAGTCCGAGGCCATGACGCTCGCCCTCACCGGGCGCTACGAGGAGGAGAAGCAGAAGCAGCGGACCGCGGATCCGTTCGATGTCTGGCAGCGGGCGTTCGTGGAGCAGGTGGCGGCCGCGTGGTTTCTGAGCTGTGTGTTCGTGCGGACGCTGGAGGATCGTGGGCTCGTGGAGCGCAATCGTCTGGCCGGGCCTGGAGCAGCGGACAGTCAGCGGAGTTTCTTCGAGCTCGCTCCGTCACTGACCGAGCGCGACTATCTGTTGACGGTGTTCCGGGAGCTGGAGCGGTTCGAAGCTGCGCGGGATTTGTTCGATTCCCGGCACAATCCGGTGTGGCTGCTGGCGCCGAGCGCGGAGGCGACGAAGGCGCTGCTGGGTCTTTTCCGGATGCCGAACGCTGAGGAGCCCGCGTTCCGATTCGGTGGGAGCGATACGCGGTTCCTGGGCGATCTGTATCAGGATCTCAGCGAGAATGTGCGCAAGCGCTACGCGCTGCTTCAGACGCCGCGGTTCGTGGAGAGTTACATTCTCGACCGGACGCTGGAGCCGGCGATCGAGCGGTTCGGGCTCAACGAGGCGACGCTGATGGATCCGACGTGTGGGTCGGGGCACTTTCTGCTCGGCGGGTTCGAGCGGATGGTGGAGCACAAGCTCAGGGCGGAGCCAGGGCTGTCGGCGCGTGAGGCGGCGGCGTGGGCGCTGGGGACGGTGTACGGGGTGGATATCAATCCGTACGCGGTGGCGATTGCGCGGTTCCGGCTGACGCTGGCGTTTCTGGAGCGGGCTGGGTTCGGGCGGCTGCGGGAGGCGCCGAGGCTGGATGTGAACTTGGCTGTGGCGGATTCGCTGCTGGAGAATCCGAACTTTCCTACGCTCGCAACTCTGCCGGGACAGAGAGCCGAACTCTGGTTCGGCGATAGCTACAGCCTGGACCAACCGGAGCAGGCAAGGGCGATTCTGGCAAAGCGTCACGCAGCAGTCGTCGGGAATCCGCCCTACATCAACGTCAAGGACGCGGCACTGCGCAGACAGTACGCTCAACGGTACCCGTCGTGCGCGATGAACTACGCTCTGACGATCCCTTTCTGCGAGCGCTTCTTCCAGGCTGCACGACAAGGCGGGTCGGTGGGCATGATCACCGCCAACTCATTCATGAAGCGCGAATTCGGAAAGCGCCTCATTGAGCAGTACCTGCCAAAGGTCAATCTTAAGCAGATTGTGAATACAAGCGGAGCATTCATTCCCGGGCACGGCACGCCGACAGTTCTCCTCTTCGGCAGTGTTGAGCCAAGTCAGGGTACTGACGTGCTCACGGTGCTGGCGAACCGGGGCGAGCCGAGCACTCCGGACGACCCCGAGCAGGGACTCGTGTGGAGGAGCATCGCCGAACATAGTGAAAACGTCGGATTCGAGAACGAGTTCATCTCCGTTATGCGGACGGAGCGCAAGACACTCGCGAAGCATCCGTGGAGCCTGGGGGGCGGTGGCACGGCTGAACTCAAGGAGCTGCTCGAAAGCCGTGCGGAGAAGCGGCTAGCGCAAGTCGTCGACGACATCGGGTTCTCGGTCATCATCGGTGAGGACGAGGTCTTCATCCGGCCGGCGTCACACCATTCCTGTAAGGCATTGCCGTCTGTTCCTCTCGTGATTGGCGAAGAAGTGAGGGACTGGGCACTGACGACCTCGCTTTCGATTCTGCGTCCGTTCAACGAAACCACCTTGGAGGTCGAGGCCGTGCCGGAACTGGTGCGGGCGCTTTGGCCCTGGCGAACAACCCTCGCAAATCGGGTGGTCTCGGGGTCGACCACCATGAAGGAGGCCAATCGGCAGTGGTTCGATGTGCGCCGCCTGGCGCGCGACAAACACCGCTGGCCCCTATCAATCGCCTTTGCCTTCGTCGCCACCCACAACCACTTCGTCCTCGATCGCGGCGGCAAGGTGTTCAAGCAGTCCGCCCCCATCATCAAGCTCCCCGAGTCCGCCACCGAAGACGACCACCTGGCGCTGCTGGCGTATTTGAACAGTTCGACGGCGTGCTTTTGGATGAAGCAGGTGTTCTTTGACAAGGGGAATCGCGGCGGAGAGCGTGGCACGCCGGCGGAGCCATGGGAGGCATACTTCGAGTTCGACGGAACGAAGATCGCGAAGCTTCCGATTCCCCCAATGTCTCCGCAGGACCGCGAGGAACTTGTGCAGTTCGGGCGAGAGCTGTCGGAGCTCGGCATGGGGTACTGCGGCTCAACTGATCCTTTGCAGGCACTCAGCCGCGCGGAGAGTGGTCAGTCGGTTGAGGCTGTAGTGGAGGCGCTGGCCCGCAGGCGCGCCGAACTCGAGGGCCAAATCCGTGATGCGCAGGAACGGCTCGACTGGCTCGTCTATCGCCTCTTTGGTCTGACCGCGCATCGGCCCGTTGCGGGTGTCTGTGCCGAGGTCGGCGCGCGCGCCTCTGACGTGCGATTCGCTCGGCTGGTAGCCGTCGGGGCCATCGGTCGCCGATACTTCGAGCTCTGCCGTCTTCCTCAGCCTGTGACGGTGGCCGAATCGTTCGGTGGAGAGGTTGGAGAAGAGCTGCGTGAGATTGAACGCTCACCGAACCTAGCCATTCTAGAAAGCGTCGCCTACAAGCGAACCTACAGAGATGGTTTCCGTCCGCCGGAGTGGTCGAAGGCCATGCGCACGTATCTCGCTGCAGCGATGGAATCTGCGCTTCAGGATCGCGCGATCGCGGCCATTCCAATGCGAGAGCTTGCGATGAAAGCATCGGCGTACGGGGTCGCTCGGAGAGTTCTCTCTTACATCGGATCAGAACAGTCGGAACAGGACAGGCTTAGAGCGGTCGCAGACGAGGCAGCCGTCCCGTTCCTGGCGGCTTGGCGCTACTCAGCCCAGGGCCTTGAGAAGCACTATCTATGGCAACGCGCATGGTCGGTTCAACGTTGTGAGGACGCTGGCGATCAGGTTGAGAGCATGGCTGTGCCTCCAAAGTACGGCTCAGGCGATTTCGCCGCCGACGATATCTGGCGCCTCCGCGGCAAACTCGACGTCCCCAAAGAACGCTTCATCTCCTACCCCGGCTGCGAAAGCGACGAAGACGGCGAGCCCGTCTACGGCTGGGCTGGTTGGGACCACCTCCAGCGCGCCCAGGCCCTCGCCGCCCTCTACCAGGACCGCAAGGAACGCGAGGGCTGGGAGAAGCATCGCCTCGTCCCGATGCTCGCCGGCCTGCTCGAGCTCATCCCTTGGGTCAAGCAGTGGCACAACGAGCCCAGCGAAGAGTACGGCGGCTTGCGGCTCGGCGAGTACTTCGAGAGCTACCTCAAGGGCGAATGCGTCGAGCTCGGCCTCACCGAGGACGACCTCCGTGGCTGGCGCCCGGACCCCAAGGGCCGCGGCGCGAAGAAGACGGCCAAGGCGAAGACCGAAGCGCCGAAGAAGCCGAGTCGCAAGCGCAAGGCCAAGGGGGACGAAGAAACGTGAGCGCGAACCCGTTCCCCGTCTATGAGCTACCCGTGGACGTCGTGCGCGACGATCTCGAGCCGCTCGGGACCAAGCGGAAGTTCTGGTACAGGAACGACGCGGGGGAGAAGTGGCTCTTCAAGTACGGGCGTCCGGGGACGGGTGAGCACTGGGCCGAGAAGATCGCCTCCGAGATTGCTGGCTGCCTCGGCTTGCCCTGTGCCGAAGTGGAGCTCGCTCGCCACGGTGAGGACTGGGGGACGATCTCGCGTGACTTCACCAACGATGGCTCGTACGCGCTCGTGCACGGCAATGAACTGCTCGGCGAGCAGCTTCCGGACTATCCGACCGGTCGGCGCTACCGAGTCAGACAGCACACCCTCGACGCCATCAGGGGCGTTCTGAGCACCACGACCATCGAAGCGCCCGCAGGCCTCCCCGTCGAGCTGCCCGAGCCACGAGCTTTCGCCTTGTTCGTCGGCTACCTCCTGCTCGACGCGGTGATCGGCAACACCGATCGCCATCACGAGAACTGGGGCGTCCTCCTACTCGGGACGAATCCCCGCCGGATGACCCTCGCCCCAACTTTCGATCACGCCTCGAGCCTCGGTCGGGAGCTTGCGGACGACAAGCGGCTGGGGCGGCTCGCGGCGAAGGACGACGAGCGCGGAATCGTCGGGTATGCGGAGGGGGCCAGGGTGCGGTCGGCGATCTACCGGGCCGAAGGGGACGGGTCCCCCATGTCGCCCCTCGAGGCACTCTCTGCCTGCCGCGAGCTGGCCTCCGACGCGTTTGACCGATGGATCGACCACTTGGCCGCTGTGCAGGCAAGCCTCGTGCGTTGGAGGGAGCGCGTCGAGGTCAGGGTCATGTCCGAGGCAGCCGCCGAGTTCGCCGGGCGGCTGGTCCGACACAACGTGGCGAGGGTGTTACGATGTCGCTCGTGAACGCGCTGACTCCGATCCTCTACGTCGCCTGGCGCGACCCGCGCAGCCGGCTGATTCTGCCCGTGGCGCGCCTCGTGCGCCGTGAAGACGGTAGCTACGAGTTCGCCTACGTGAACGGAAGCGACGAAGCGGCCGAGCATGGCTTCGAGCCCTTCCTCGCGTTTCCGGACCGCTACGTCGTCTACCACTCGGACACGCTGCCACCGTTCTTCCAGAACCGCGTGATGCAGAGCACGAGGCCGGACTACGAGGAGTACGTCACTTCTCTCGGGCTCGATCCGAAGGTCACGGAACCCTTCACCTTGCTGGCTGCCAATGACGGCCGGCGAGCCACCGATCAGGTGGAGGTCTTCCCGGAACTCCAGGTGGACAGCGAGGGGCGGATTCACGGGCGGTTCTTGGCAAGGGGCGTGCGCCATATCGACGGCGCGGAAGAGCGCATCGAGAAGCTCGCCGAGGGCGACCGCCTCTTCTGCGTTCGGGACGTACAGAACCCGGTGAACCCCCGCGCCATTGCCCTGCGCACGGCCCAGCATGCTTTGGTCGGCTACGCTCCTGACTATCTCGCGGAGGAGCTCACTACCCTCCTCGAACATGATGCCGATCTCTTGGTGAGGGTGGAACGGATCAACCGGCCCCCGGCACCGCGGCACCACCGCCTGCTACTCACGCTCGACGCTCGGTTCCCGGGCTACCCGGGCCTGCGTACCGGCCGCTACGAACCCCTGGTCAGCGACGCCACGCCCCTGCCTCCGGTCGTGGCTGCCTAGGCTGCAGAGCGAAGCCCCCCATGCTCATCGAAACCCTTCACCTCAGGAGCCTCCTCTCGTTCGGCCCCGATTGTGAACCCACGGCCCTCCAGGACCTCAATGTACTCATCGGGCCGAACGGCTCCGGCAAGTCGAACTTCCTGGAGGCGATCGAGTTGCTCCATGCGACGCCGACCGGCTTCGCGTCTGCTTTGCGCGACGGGGGTGGTGTCCGCGAGTGGC
Organism: Polyangiaceae bacterium; assembly: GCA_016929495.1. GTDB lineage: Bacteria > Myxococcota_A > Polyangia > Polyangiales > Polyangiaceae > JAFGIS01. Next base: position 17,697 of record JAFGIS010000671.1, read on the forward strand.
TGTGGAAGGGGCAGGGCGGGACGCGCGCGTTGATCGAAGCGAAGCTCGCGCGGGAAAACGACACGGCGCTTCGATATAGGCTGAGCTTCGAACCCGCTGGACAGCGCGCCGAGATCGTCGATGAGGCGATAGAAGACGCCGAGGACGTCGAATTCTACTACCGATTCCAGGATGGGCACCCGACCATCAAGATGCGGGAGGCAGCTCTTGGGTTCGAGTATCGCGTCCTGAACCGCGAGTCCCTCGCCCCGGACCAGTCCGTGCTCTCGCAACGCAAAGACCCGGACCTCTACCCTGAGCTTACCTGGTGCGGACAGCAGTTCGAGCGCATCCAGATGTTCCGCGAGTGGAGTATCGGCCGCTACGCCGCTCTGCGGCAGCCACAGCCGGCGGACTTGCCGATCGACCGCCTGCTTCCCGACTCGCGTAACCTCGGACTCATCCTCAATCAGATCGAACATACGGATGCGGGCGCCGCGTTCCACGAGGTGCTTCGTCGGTTCCTTCCCCGCTTTCGGCGAGTCAGCACCAAGGTCGAGGGCGGTACTGTGCAGCTCTATCTCCATGAAGAGGGGCTCGGGGCACCAGTGCCTGCGACACGCCTTTCGGATGGGACCATTCGGTTCTTGGCCATGGTCGCATTGCTATTGATGCCGAATCCACCACCGTTGGTCTGCATCGAAGAACCGGAAACCGGCCTTCATCCCGATGCTCTTGCCATCTTGGGGGAGCTATTCCTCGAGGCCAGGCGCCGTACCCAGCTCGTCGTCACGACGCATTCTGACGCGCTCATCTCCGCCCTCACGGCGGAGCCAGATACCGTGCTGGTCTGCGACAACACGGACGGAAAGAGGATAACGCGCCTCGAGCCGGAGAGGCTCCGCTACTGGCTCCACAAGTTCAGCCTCGGCGACGTTTGGCGCATGGGCGAGCTCGGAGGCAACCCGTGACTCAAGGCGTCGCCGTCCAGCTCAATCGTCTACCGAGCTCGCTCCGAAACGATTGCCAATTGATGCAGTTTGTCGCAGACCCGTTTCGCCACATTGAACCAGCCCTGGAGAGTGGCCGTGTCCTGGAAGGGCAGGTGGTCGCAGGGGCAGTGCTTCCATTCGTCGGATCCGAGCCAGGGATACTCGGTGTTTGGCAGGTCCCAGGCCTTGCCCATGCCGCCGGGGGTCAGGTCGAAGAGCTCTTTGATCGAGCCTCTCGTCGGCGGATCGAACAGCCTGGCAAGGTGACTCGCGTGTTCGCGGAAGCGCAACAGCCCGTTCTCGGTCAGCAACAGAACGAGGTACTTGTCTGGCCGGTGATCCATCGCGGGAGTGGCTCCGTTCAGGAGCACGTACCCCTTCAGGCTCTTCTCCAGCGCTTGCGCGCAGAGAGCGGCCACATGACAGCCCACATCTCCGACCTCCATGCACTCAAGGCGATGCAGGACGGCATCGGCAATGCGAATGTCGCTGTCCGCCTGTCGAAACCACGAGCGCGAGTTGCGAAAGCCCGCGCTCGTCATAGACCGAGAGTGGCGCGTAGACTGGCGACCCGCGGGTCGCTGCTCTCGTACACGACGACGCCGGTGCGAGCGCGCTCCAGCTCACTATCGCCTCGCTGGGCGGCGGACTGCAATTGTCCAGGGCTGGCCAGGGCGAGCCGCAGCTTCCCCAAGATCCTCAGTGACGCGGACGGCTCGAACTCGGTGATCAAAAGATCGTCGTCATCCCCACCCGGGAAGTCGTCCAGCACCTCGAGCAAACCGATGTTCGTGGGATCATCAAGCGCGTACTGTACGGCCAAGATCAGAGGCTCGTCGGTGCGAGCAGCGTGCTCTTCGATGAGTAGCCTCACGGCACGTTCGTTGAGCTCTCGAATGCGGTCGGTGGGTGCGGCGAAGGCCATCGCGATGGAGTCTGAGGCCGCTCCGGTCGACCGTCAACGTGGGTCGAGCCCGCTCGAGTCAAACGTGGAGAATCGCTGATGGGGTCCCTAGTCAAAGAGCTCTTCTCCCTCCCCGAGCGCATCCACAAGGGCGACTTCGTCCTCAAGCTCACCGAGGGCCTCCTGCATGCCGACGAAACGGCCGGGACCTACGTCGCCACGCCGGCCCTCGCCGACGCATTCGACAGCGCCCTGGGCCTCATCGGAGGCGCACTCGCCGATGGGCGGAGCCGTGCGACCTACCTCCACGGCAGCTTCGGCAGTGGCAAGTCGCACTTCATGGCCATGCTGAGCCTCTTGCTCGACGGGCACGAGGCAGCCTGGCACATCCCGGAGCTGCATTCGCTGCGTGCCAAGCACGCCTTCATCGGCACCCAGCGCCTGCTCAGACTCCATTTTCACATGGTGGGGCGGAGCAGCATCGAGGAGGCCATCTTCGGCGGGTACGTGGCAGAGGTGCGCGTGCGCCATCCCAAGGCCACGGTACCGGGGCTCTTCGCCGATGAGCAGCTCTTTGCCGATGCGCGTAGCATGCTCGACGAGCTCGGCGACGCCGCATTCTTCGCGCCCATGAACGCCCAGGTGGCCGACGGCGGCGAGTGGGGCGACCTCGGTAGCGAGGCCCGGTGGGACCGCGTTCGGTTCGATGCGGCCGCGGCGTCCACCGACCCGGCCGTACGCGAGGAGCTCTTCAGCGCGCTCGTCACCACCCGGTTCAAAGCCTACGCCAGCGAGAGCCGCGCCTACGTCGATCTCGACAGCGGTCTCGCCGTAATGGCGCGCCATGCCAAGAGCCTCGGCTACGACGCCATCGTGCTCTTCCTCGACGAGCTCATCCTATGGCTCAGCCAGCGGGCGAGCGAGGTATCGTGGCTGCACGGCGAGGTGCAGAAGATGGTGAAACTGGTCGAGTCGCAGGAGTCCACGCGCCTGGTGCCCATCGTCAGCTTCATCGCCCGGCAGCGCAGCATCGTGGACATGGTCGGCAAGGACTACGCCGGCTCCGAGGCGGTGCGGCTCAATGACTCGCTGAAGCACTGGGAGGGACGCTACGGAACCGTCCAGCTCGAGGACCGAAACCTGCCGGCCATCGTCGAGCGCCGCGTGCTGCGGCCCCGAGACGAGGCTGCCCGAGCGGCCCTGGACCAGGCATTCCAGCAGATGCAGCGCACGGCAGGCGCCTCCTGGCAGACCCTGCTCGGCAAAGAGGACGCCTCGGCCTTCCGCAAGCTCTACCCGTTCAGCCCCGCGCTGGTCGACGCCCTCATCGCGCTGTCGAACTCCCTGCAACGCGAGCGCACGGCGATCAAGCTCTTGATGGAGCTCTTGGTCGAGCACATCGACGACCTCAGCGTAGGGGAAGTGGTGCGGGTCGGTGACTTGTTCGACGTGCTCGCCGGCGGCGAAGAGCCTGCGGACGGAGTGATGAAAGCCCGCTTCGAGGCCGCCAAGCAGGTCTACCGCTACCAGTTCCTACCCATGCTCCAGCAAGCCAACGGCACCAACACGGCCCAGCGCTGCCAGCGGGAGCGGCCGGGCCATCCTACGCGGATTGGCTGCTCGGGGTGCCGAGAGGCGCAGTGTCGGGCCGACAACCGGCTCGTCAAATCCCTGCTCATCGCGGCGCTGGTGCCGGACGTCCCCGTGTTCAAGGATCTCACGGCGGGCCGCCTGGCTCAGCTCAACCATGGCACCTTGAAAGTGCCGATACCGGGCACTGAGGCACGGCTCGTGGCGCAGCGCCTGCGAAGCTGGGCGAGCGAGAAGGGGCAGCTGCACGTGGGGAATCAGAACGACCCTTCCGTGCAGCTTCAGCTCGAAGGCGTGGACCTCGAACCCATCCTCGACCAAGCCCGCGATGCCGACAGCGATGGCGCGCGGCAACGGCTTATCCGCGACCTGCTCTTCGAGGCCATGAGCTTGGACAAGGTGGCGGACTGGGGCAAGGACCACAAGGTCAAGTGGCGGGAGACCGCTCGCCTCGGACACGTACGTTTCGGGAACGTGCGCACCATGGGTCCCGAGCAACTGCGGTGTCCCGAGGGCCACGACTGGCGGCTCGTCGTCGACTACCCCTTCGACCGTCCCGGGAACAGTCCGAACGACGATCTAGACGTGCTCGACCGGTTCACAGAGGACAGCGGCGGGTCGTGGACGATGGTGTGGCTCCCGCACTTCTTCAGCGCAGCGGTGAACAAGCTCCTGGGCGAACTCGCGATACTGGACCACATCCTCGAGCACACCGAGTCGGCGCGGCGCTACGTGGCTCATCTGTCGGTGGAGCACCAGAGTCGGGCCATCCTGGATCTGCAGAACCTGCGCAATCAGAAGAAGAACCGCGTGCAGCAGGCCCTCCAGCAGGCGTACGGCGTGGTCCAGGAGCGGGAAGGCGA
>JAFGIS010000672.1 GCA_016929495.1 Polyangiaceae bacterium
ATGGCTGGCCGAGTCAGGCGAGCCTCAACGGTGCCACCCACTGCCGTGAGCTGTGCCGTCGGAAGCCTGACGAGGCAGCATCGCGCCCGCCCCAGGAGCCTGTGGGTGCGACGACGCGACTGCGGCGCGAATCCGCCGTAGCGTCGTGGTCGGACCTCAAACGGGAAGGCTGGCTCCGGCCTCCAGCACCTTCAGGAGGTAGTCGTGGTTCCAGGCCTCATGCTTGCGCTTGCCTTCGATGCCCCGTTTGCAGGTTTTCTCGGCCTTCAACAGATTCACCGCGATTTTGCGCAAGAGCGCGAAGTTGTCTGGACCGTGACTACGGCGAATTCGACAACGGTCTTCGTCGAAGGCCATGTCCAGAACCCAGTAGAGTCCGTTCTCGATCCCCCCAGTGCCCTCGAATGCGTTCTCCTATCACCGCGGCATCCGGCGTGAGGCGGGTCAGGTAGTAGCGTCGCTCGAAGCTGCTCTCTTCGCCGGTCACCAGGATATCCTGCAGCTTGTGCCGCCGGGTCCGCTCGACCCGCAGGTCTTTCAGGCTCTCGAAGTGGGCCCATATCGCCGGAGGCTCCATCTTTCGGCATGGAAAGCGAAACTGGATGCGGTCGCCCTGGGACGAGGCGGGGGCCAGGTTGCGTCCGGGACGAAGCAGCCGCGTTGGGCGTCGGTCCCTATTTCCGTTCGAGCTCCCCCACCGCCCGCTCCACCCTCTCGCAGAGCTCCGAAACGGCTTGCTCCACCTCCGGACTCATAGCCCCCCCAATCGTATGCGGATCAACGACTTCGACGGCGAACACGCGTACCGTCCTCGGAAACTCGACCCCGAGCTGTTCGGCGATCGCCAACATCTCCGGCAACCCGACGTAGTGCGGCGACGGCGAAACGGCCGGTCTCAGCGTCGCCGTATCGATTTCTACGACCGTCCCCGGCGCATGCTCCCCCGTCTGTATGGCGTCGATCACAATCGCCCGATCGTACCCCAAGAACACGTCGAGCAACGCCACTCCATGCAGCGCCGTGGCCACGACGTCCGCCCTCCCCGCCAGTCGCGTCTCGAGCTCCCGCGCCGCCAACACGCCGACGGCGTCATCCGCCAGCAAATCGTTGCCGAGCCCGACCACGAGCACGCGTCTGTTCGTCGTGGAAGGGCTCGGCTGTGTCACGGAATGCTCTCTGCACCAACGGTCTACGCGGTCCGCTTCACGGCTCCGTCGGACCCGCGCTGCACCCGGCAGACCACGTTGTGCTCCGGCCCATAGACGCTCACCATGAGCGGCATCTGCCCGGGCAGGGCATGCGTCGCGCACCCGTGGCACGGGTCGTACGCCCGGAACGCCATCTCCACCATGTTCAAGATACCGTCGTTGACCACGCCTTTGTGGATCAACGTCCGGGCCGCTTGATCGACGGACATCGCAATCCGCGCTGCATTGTTCTGCGTGGCCACGATGAGGTTGGCCTGCGTGATGATCCCGCGCTCGTCCGTCACGTAGTGATGATACAGGGTCCCGCGCGGCGCCTCGACGACCGCGCGGCCGTCCGTCGGGGTCTTCGTCGGGATACTGCGCACCTTCGGGTCGACGAGCTGTGGATCCTTCGCTAGCAGAGCCATCTTCTCCGCGGCCTGCAAGAGCTCGATCACGCGCGCCCAGTGGTTGGCGAGCGTGAAGTGCACGGGCTTGCCCTTGAGCACCTCGCAGAACTGCTCGTACGCGGCTTGCGCCTTGGGCGTGGCCATGCCGTCGGCCGCGTTGAGCCGCGCCAGGGGCGCCACGGCGAACACGCCGCTGTCCTTGCCGTCCTTGAAGCCCTTCCAGCCGATTTTCTTGAGGAACGGGAACTTGATGTAGCTCCAGGGCTCCACGTGCTCGGCGACGTGGTCGCCGTATTCGCGGGCGCTGAACTTGACGAACTCCTTGCCCTCGGGGTCCACCACGCGGAGCTTTCCGTCGTAGAAGTCGACCTTGTTGTTCTGGTCGACCAGGCCCATGTAGTACGTCCTGTGCGTGTAGCCGTCGGAAAGGATGAGCTCCACGTACTTCTCGTTCGCGAGCACGATGTCGTTGAACACCTTCAGGGTGAACTCGCCGAATTCGACGGCGTGCTCCGAGACGGCGATCGCCTGCTGCTGTTCTTCTGGTTTGACGCGCCGGGCCACGCCGCCGGGCAGGCCGAAGACCGGGTGGATGATCTTGCCGGCGAGCATGGAGACCAGATCGCGCACCTCGCGTCGAGCGGCGATCACCTTCTTGCCGACCTCCACGCCCACCTTGCCGATCACGCCGACCACGTTGCGCTCGGCCGCCGGCGCGTCCGGACCCACGACGAAGTCCGGGCCGCCCAGGAAATAGAAGTGAAGGGCGTGGTCTTCGAACGTGAAAGCGTTGTAGACCAGCTCGCGGATCTTGCGGCCGGCGGGGGCGGGCTCGACGTGATAGAGATCGTCCAGGGCCTTGGTAGCGGCCATGTGGTGGGCCATGGGGCAGACGCCGCAGATGCGCGAGGTGATCTGCGGCGCTTCTTCTGCGGGGCGGCCCACGAGGAACTTCTCGAAACCGCGCAGCTCGGGCACCTGGAAGTAGGCACGCTCGACCTCGCCGGCGTCGTCGAGGATGACGTCGATCTTGCCGTGGCCTTCCAGGCGGGTGATGGGGTCAACGGTGATGTGCTGCGCCATGATCACGCACCTTCCTCGTTCGTCGTCTTGGGCATGGCCCGGTGCATGAGCGTGCCTGGGAGCCCGTAGCGGCAGAACGTGCCGACGGGGTCCGGGATGGTAGCGATGGCCGCGTCGATGCCGGCCTCGTCGTCAGGGCCAATGAGGGACGCGACGGCCGAGATGTAGGCCGCGCCGTGGTCCACGCTGCGGCTCACCGGGCCGAGGCAGCCGCCGCAGGGCATGTTGGCCTTCATGCAGGCGCTGTCACAGCCGGCGCGCGTCGCGGGACCCATGCAGAGCAGGCCTTGCGCGAGCAAGCACTGGTCCGGATCGATTTCGATCTCGTGCGGGCGTTTGAACTCGGTGATGGCGATATTTTCCGGCTTGGTCGCGTTGCGCGGGCACTCGTGGCACTGGGCGATGTCCGGTGCGAGCACGCTGCCGCGGGGCGGAAGATTGCCGGCCAGGATGTTGGACAGGGCGTTCTTCAGGAGCTTGGTGGGCGGCGCGCAGCCGGGGATGGTGTAGTCGACCGAGACGGTTTGGTGGAGCGCCTTGACGCTCTCGTCCAAGGTAGGCAGCTCCAGTTCGCCTTCGGGCGCCTTGTAGCGCGTCTGGGGGCGCGTGCCCTTGGGGTTGTCCACGGTCGGTCCGTTCTCGTAGACGTATTTCAGCATTTCGGCGTGGTCGGTTTGGTTCGACAGGCCGGGGATCCCGCCGAGCTGCGAGCAGGAGCCGTACGCGATGAGGATCTGGCTCTTCTTGCGCAAGAGCTCGGCCATCTCGCGCTGTTCGGAGGAGCGAATGGCGCCGTTGATGAAGCAGACGGCCATCTCACCGTCGGCCATGGCCTCGACGTCCTTGCGCTTGAAGTCCATGGCCACCGGAAAGAAGACGAAGTCGACCTTGCCGACGACGTCCAGGATGTCCTCGGCCAAGTCCACGACCGACTCTTCGCAGCCGCCGCAGGAGGCGCACCAATAGAAGCCGACCTTGGGCTTGCCGCCGGGGCTCGGCTTGGGCTTGATGCTTCCGTTGCCCCGGCTCTCGACCTTGGGCTCGGGAATGGGCGGGAGCTTGAGGGGGCCGAGCTTGCGGAGCTGCTCGGTCATCTCGCGGGTGACCCGCTGCACCTTGTCGCCTTCGGAGGCGGCGATCCATTCCAGGCGTACGCGCTCGTCGTCGACGCCGAGCTGGGCGAGGTACTTCTTCAGGAGCTTGTAGCGCTTCAGGCACTTGTAGTTGCCGGCCTGGTAGTGGCAGTCGCCCGGGTGGCAGCCGCCGATGAGCACGCCGTCGGCGCCTCGTCTGAGGGCCGTGAGCACGAACTGCGGGTCGAGCCGGCCCGAGCACATGACGCGGATGACCCGGGTGTTCGGGGGGTAGGTCATTCGCGCGGTGCCGGCCAGGTCGCTCGCGGTGTACGTGCACCAGTTGCAGAAAAAGGCAACGATGCGCGGCTCGTGGGCCTGAGGGACGGGCAGATGAACGACCTTAGACATAGCTGAGCACCCCTTCGAGCTCCTCGTAGATTTGCTCGTTCGTGAACAGGTGTTGTTGCGCGGCCCCGGACGGGCAGGCGCCTACGCACGTTCCACACCCCTTGCACAGGGCCTCGTTGACCACCGCGACGCCACGCTTCTCGTCGCGGCTGATCGCCTTGAATGGACAGAGCGCAATGCAGGTCTTGCAGCCGCTGCACACCTCCGCGTCGATCCAGGCGGTGTTCGGTTCAATCTCGACGTGGCCCCTATCGACCAGGGCCAGGGCTTCGCCAGCCGCCGCGCCGGCCTGGGCCACCGTCTCTGGGATGTCCTTGGGGCCCTGGCACGCGCCGCACAAGTAGATGCCGTCCGAGAAGGTGTTGACCGGCGCGAGCTTCGGATGGCGCTCGAGGAAGAAGCCGTCGCGGGAGCAGGAGATCCCGAACCGGCGCTGCACTTCCCCGGCATCCTCCTGCGCCTCGATGCCGACGGCCAGGACCACCATATCGACCGGAATGCGTCGAGGGATCCCGATCAAGGTGTCTTCGACGCGAACGACGAGCTTGCCTTCTTCCTCGGGTTGTACTGCCCAGTCGGTGACCTCGGCGGGCCGCCCGCGGATGAACTGTACGCCTTCGCTCAAGACCTGGTCGTAAAACTCCTCGTAGCCTTTGAAGCCCGCACGCATGTCGATGTAGAATTCGTAGACCTGCGCACCGCATCTCTCGTGGATGAGGTGCGCCAGTTTGAGCGATGCCATGCAACATACGCTCGAGCAGTGACGGTTGAAGCGCCGATCGCGCGAGCCGACGCAGTGGATGATGGCCGCGCTCTTGGGCTGGGTGCCGTCCTTGAGCACGACTTCGCCCTGAGTGGGGCCGGAGGCATTGACCAGGCGCTCGACCTCGAGGGTCGTGTACACGTTCGGGTACTTGCCGTAGCCGTACTCGGGGATGCGCTTGGGGTCGAAGGTCTTGTAGCCGGTGGCCAGAACGATGGCGCCGACCTTGATGTCCTTGAACTCGGACTTCTGGTTGAAATCGATGGCCGCGCGCTCGCACGCATCGACGCACGTTTTCTTGCACTTGCCCTTGAGGATTTCGAGACACGTCGCCGGATCGATCACCACCAGGGGCGGCGTCGCCTGCGGGAAGGGCATGTACACGGGCTTGCGCTTGGATAGGCCTACGTTGAACTCGTCGGCGAACTTGGGTTGCTTGAAGATGCATGCTTCGATGCAGTCGTTGCAGCCGACGCAGAGGTCTTCCTTGATGTACCGGGGCTTGCGCTCGACGCGCACCTCGAAGTTGCCGGCGAACCCGCTGACCTGCTTCACTTCGGAGTAGGTCCAGAGGGTGATGTTCGGGTGGTTCTTCACGGCGGACATCTTGGGGGTGAGGATGCAGGCGGCGCAGTCGAGTGTCGGGAACGTCTTGTCGAACTGCGCCATGTGCCCCCCGATCGTGGGCTCGCGCTCGACCAGGTAGACCTTGCGCCCCGCGTCGGCCATCAAGAGCGCGGCGTGGATGCCTGCGATGCCGCCGCCCACGACCAGCACGTCGCAATCGACCGGCACGCGTTTCTTCTCGAGGGCAGTGGCCCTGGCCACACGTCGGACCGCACCCGCGATGAGCGCCTTGCTCTTTTCGGTCGCCTTGTCCTTGTCCTCGGTGACCCAGCTCACGTGTTCGCGGATGTTGGCCATCTGGAAGTAGAACGGGTTCAGTCCCGCCTTGACCAGGGCTCCTCGGAAGGTCGGCTCGTGCAAGAGGGGCGAGCACGAAGCGACGACGACGCGGTTGACGCCGTGCTGCTTGACGTCGTCCAGGATGAGCTCCTGACCCGGGTCCGAGCACATGAACTTGAAGTCGCGCGCCAGCACCACGTCCGGGAGCTTCTCGGCGAACTCCCGCGCCTGGTCGATATGGACCTTGGAGGCGATGTTCATGCCGCAATGGCAGATGTAGACGGCGATGCGCGGTTCGCCCTGTCCTGTCTGGCTGAGCCGTGAACCGTTGCTCTTCATCGTGGCCTGCTCCTTCACACCGCCGCGGCCTGCGCCACAATGGGTTTCATCAGCCGCCCGATGCCGAGCTCTTTCGACGAGAGACCCATCGCAAGGCCCATGAACTGCGTGAAATACGCCACCGGCGCTTCCGCGCCCGAGCCGTACGCTTCGGTGATCTTGTCCTGGTAGCATTCGAGGTTGTGCTGGCACAGGGGGCAGCAGGTGGCGACCATGTCGGCGCCACAGCGGCGCGCCTCCTTGAGCAGGACGTAGGTCATGCGCATGCCGGCGTCCTGGACCGTGCCCATGAGCGAGCCGCCGCAGCAGCGGGTCTTCAGCGGCCAATCGACGATTTCGGCGCCGAGCACGCGAAGGATCTGGTCCATGGTCTTCGGGTTGTGCTGATCATCGAAGGTCGAATACGGGCGTACCATCTGGCATCCGTAGTAGGGAGCGATCCTCATGCCTTTGAGCGGCCGGATGACGCGCTTCTTGATGGCGTCGAGGCCCACGTCGTTGACGAGCACGTCGAGTGGGTGTCGAACCGGGACATGGCCCCGGTAGCTGAGGCCGATCTCCTCGAGAGCACGGGCCACCCGCCGCGTGATGTCCGGGTACTCTTCCATGTAGTGCTGCGCTTTGCTGAGCACGAGGTAGCAGGCATTGCAGGGAGCGATGAGCGTCACGGGCTCGTCGGACTCGGCCTGCTTCGCCAGGGCCAGGTTGCGCGCGGCCAGGGCGAACGCCTGGACTTCGGAAACGCCCATGTACGTGGTGGCGCCGCAGCAGCTCCAATCGCCGAGCTCCGGCATCTTCACTCCCAACTGGGCGAACACCGGCAAGAGCGATTCCTCGTAGGGTTTGCCGGTGGCCTTGAGCGAGCATCCCGGGAAGTACAGGTAGCGCATGGCTCAGCCTCGTCCTCTGTCCTGGGCCAGGGTGCCAGCTGCTTTCAGCAGTCGCCGTATGGATCGGCGGTCGCCGGTCATCCGGTGCCTGGCGATCGAAATCCTGCCCTTGAGCCACAGGCGCAAGCCGAGCCAGGCTTGCTTCAAGAGCTCCAACGGGCGCACCCGGAGCCAGGTCCAGGTGATGGTCCAGGTCTCATTGCTGCGTCCGGTTGCAGCCACGGACTTCATGAACTCGTCGGCCAGCACCGGAGCCGGGAGGCGCGCGTTGCGGGGCTCCCGGATCGCGAGTCGCTTGAGCGAGTACATGATGTCCGTGATCTTGATTTGCTTCGGGCACTCGACGGTGCACGAGTAGCAGGAGGCGCAGAGCCACATCGTGTTGCTGCTCAGGACATCCTCGCGGAAACCCGCCCGAGTCATCGCGATGATCTTGCGGGGCGTGTGCTGCATGTACACGCTCACCGGGCACGTGCTGCTACACGTGCCGCATTGGATGCAGCGGTACAGATCCTCGCCCCCGGGACGCGACACCACTTCGCTGCCAAAACCGAGATCGAGGTTCTGCTGGTACCTGAGGTTGGGAAGGATCTGAGGTGTGCCCATCGACGACTCCTTGTGGGCGTGGACGACTGGACCGGTGGTGCGCGAAGGCCTCGCCCGAACGAGTGTAGGCGCCACGGCGACGCTCGGGGCGCGCACCAGCGACGTCGACGGGGAACCTCACGCTCCGCTCGGATCGCTGAGACTCGCACCGGCGCACGGCGAGCCGGCTAGCAATTTTCGTGCCAACATGAGGCTCTGGCTCCAGCGTCCATGGAAGGGGGATCTGGAACCGACTTCGCGATCCGGATCATTGGATCCCGGCATATGTGCTGGCACCGTTGAATAACACGGAATGCCGAGCACGGAGCACGGGCTGGGCCAGGGGACAGGCGGATGCGGCGATACGCCGGCTTCGGGTGCTATCCCGGGGGTGCGCAGGTGCCGTATTTGCCGAGCAGTGAGCCCGAAGGACGCCGCCTCGATGCTGAGGGCGCTGGCCGCGCGATTGGACGCACCCGAGGTCGGCGCCCCCGAGGCAGACGTGGCGCAGTTCGTCGATGCGCTCGACGCGCTGCTGGTCCGGGCGTCTCGATACCTGCCGCATCCGGCGGCCCCGGGCGCTGAGCCCGAGTCAGTGCGTCGCTCGGTCTACGACCAGGTCCTCGAACGCTCGCTGCGCATTACCCAGCAGAGCGTGGACGGCGCCCCGATCGCCATCTTCCGCATCGACGGCGAGGGCCGAATCATCGGCACCAATCGGGCTGCCCAGGAGGCGCTCGGATACTCGCTCGAGGAAATGCTGCGGCTCACGATTTTCGACATCGACGCCGACTTCACACCCGAGCTCTGGAAGAAGCACCGGGCGATGACCAGGCCGACCGGGTCACGAACATTCGCCGCCCGACAGCGTCGCAAGGACGGCACGATTTTCCCGGTCGAGGTCCACGTCCAGCAGTTCGTGTTCGAGGGCGAGCTCTATTCGGTTTCCTTTGCCAAGGACATCAGCGAACGAGTCCATGCCGAGCAGGAGCGCCGCAAGCTCGAAGCCCGGATGCTGCAGGCGCAGAAACTCGAGAGCCTCGGCGTGCTGGCGGGCGGGATTGCGCACGACTTCAACAACCTGCTGATGGTCATCATCGGCAACTTGGACCTTGCGCTCACGGGATCCGCGTCGATGCCCAGCGAACGCCCGCTCTTGCTCGACGCCGACCAGGCGGCGCGTCAGGGCGCGGACCTGTGCCGCCAACTGTTGGTCTACGCGGGCAAAGGGGCAAGCCAAGTCGAGCCCGTGGATCTGGGCGCGCTCCTGCGGGAGCAGGCGAAGATGCTCGAAGTATCGGCTTCGAAGTCGGTACGGCTCGTCCTGTCGCTCGCCGGCACACTGCCCAAGATCCAAGCGGACGTCAGTCAGTTGCGTCAGGTGATGATGAACCTGATCATCAACGCGTCCGATGCCATGGGCGACGCACCCGGTGTCATTACGCTGTCGACCAGCGTCATGGACTGTGATCAGGAATATCTCGACAGCGCGGGCATCGCCGAGCCGCTGAAACCTGGACGCTATGTCTGTGTCGAGGTCACGGACACGGGTTGCGGCATGACGGAAGAGGTCCGCCAGAAGATCTTCGATCCCTTCTTCAGCACGAAGACGCAGAGCCGCGGCCTGGGGCTGGCCGCGGTGCGCGGCATCGTCAACAACCACGGAGGCGGCATTCGCGTCTACAGCGAACTCGGCAGAGGCACGACGTTCAAGCTGCTCTTTCCCGTACCCTGCGCGCTCGCGTCGCTGCTGCCCAAGGCACCCACCTCCGCCGCATGGCAGGGCCATGGCTTGGTGCTGCTCGTGGACGACGAGGAGCCTCTGCGGGTCCTGGGACGCAGGATGCTCGCCCGACTCGGATTCGAGACGCTCGTGGCCGCCAATGGTGCCGAGGGGCTCGACCTGTTCAGGCAGCATCGCGACCGGATCCGGTACGTCCTACTGGACTGGACCATGCCCGAGATGGGCGGCAGTGAGACGTTCAGCGAGCTGCGCCAGATCGATCCGAACGTGCGTGTCATCTTGACCAGTGGGCATGCTCCCGAAGACGTCATGCGCCGCCTCGTTGGCAAGCCCGTGACTGCGTTCGTGCGCAAGCCCTACAACATCGCGGAGCTCTGCGAAGCGTTTCAGGCAGCCTCGAGAGAATCCGCGGCCGCGGCGACAGCGGCCAAGTGACGGCGGGTCGCGCTTCCGGGCGTGCGCTGGCGCGCCCCGACTGCAGGTCGACTTCCGGACCGTTCTTCGGTATGGGGTCGGCATGCAGCCCGGACCCCCGCAGCCTCCGACCCCGCAGGCCCCGTGGCCCGGTGCGGCGCGCTCGGGCACGCCCAGCACGGCCTGGAGCCAGGGCATGCCCATGCCATGCGCCAACTGCGGAGCGCCCACGCAGCTGGTGTCCGGCCCGTACTTGAACTCGAGCCTCGGGCTTTACTGCGGGTACTGTCGTCGAAGCGAGCCGCTTCCCCCGGACGCTGCCGAGCGCGTCCGCTACTTGCAGTGGCGCCTCATGCAGCTCGGCCAGGCGCGGGAGAACGACGAGGCGCCGCTGCGTACTGTCGCCCGGCTCAAGCGCGCCTGGGTCCCTGTGCTCGTTGTCTTCTTCGCGAGCACCGTGCTGCAGATCTCCCAAACCCTGTCCACCGTGCAGGCCGTCCAGAAAGCGGCACCCCAAGCCGTCCACGACGTTGCGTTCCCCATGGCGATCGGCCTCAGCATGTTCGCTGGCTACCTGTTTGGCTATGTGGGGATGCTGCGCGGGTATCGACGGGCTGTGAAGCCACTGCTGCGGGCGAGGCCCCCCATGGCGGCTGGCCTGGCGATACGGTGCCGGAGCTGCGGCGGCGACCTGCCGAACGTGAATGCTCCGGAGGTCGTGTGCAGGTACTGCGGGGCCCCGAACCAGCTCGACAAGGAGCTCACCACCCGCACCGGCGAGTTGCTGCAAGCGGAGATCTCCGCCTACCAGGCGCGAGCCGCCAAGGTCTACTCGCACGATGCGTTTCGCGCACCCACCAAGGCGTTCTATCGATGGGGAGCCGCCGGTGCCGTAGTAGCTCTGGTGGTCTGCGTGGCTGCTATCCAGCTGGTCGTTGCGGCCCTCGGCGGAGGTGGCGACGTGCACTCACCGCCGCGCTCGGCCGGACCGTAGTGCCGCGTTTCGATTGAAGCGGCGGGTTCTTCGCCGCTCCCGACCGGGCGAGGGCGGCGAAAAACCCGCCGCTTCCCAGCGATCTGACCCGCGGCACCCCTTGTTCTTGGGCATCGTTTCAATTGAAACGATGCCGTCGTGCCCTGTCTCCGTGATTCGCCGCAGAACTCGACGGCCTCTCAGCGGGCGAAGCCGTCGAGTTCTGTGGCGAATGCCCGCAGTCTGAGCCAGGACACGGCTTGGTAGTTGTGTGGCGTGTCTTGGAGACACGCCACTAGCCGCGCTCCACGCCCGGGGGCTCGCGCGCGACAGGGCGCTATCGCGCCTTGGTCAGATCCGCATTGAACACGACGACGCCGCCTTCATCGACCTTCAGGGTGCGTCGCTGCTCGATGTAGCCTTCGGCGCGGACGGTCACCCGGTGTGTGCCCGGCTCGACGTCCACCTGGAAGTAGCCCTTGTCGTCGGTCTCGACCGTCACACCCGGCGGATCCACGACTACCTGCGCGCGCAGCGCCGTGCCGCCGAACGAGCGCACCATGCCTCGGATCTGCGCTTCCGGCAGATCCGCCTCGAGCTGGGTGGACAGCCTACCGACCGCTCCTGCTTTGGTCTGCAGCGTCGTGGTGATCGTCTTGTATCCGGGCGCTGAGATCGTCAGCTGTGCCTCGCCGACCGGGACGGCATCGAGCTGGTAGCTGCCGTCTTCGCCGCTCGTGGTCTTGGAGGATCCGCCGCCGGCCTGCAGCTCCACGGTGGCACCTGCTACCGGCGTGCCCGCATTGTCCGTGACCGTGCCGCTCACGGTCGTCGTCGCTGGCGCTGCCGGTGTGGTCTCGGGCTTGGGCGGCGGCGCGGGCTGGACGAGTGCAGGCGGGGGCGCCGTGTCGATCGGCCTGGTCTTCTCGAACGTCTCCCGGAAGCGCAGCCCGGCCAGGACGCTCAGTCTCGGCTCCATGGGAACGAGCGGATCGTCGGGCCCGGTGCCGGGCCGTTTGCTCAGTGTGACGTCACCGAGAAGCTCCAAGGACCATTGGTCCGACAGGTGGTGACGCGGGCCCACGGTCAGGCGGATCGGCGAGCGCGTCAGGCTCGGAGCACCCGAGCCCACCAGGATATCGGCGGTGCCTTCGGCGAGGAGCTCGGTCTGGGCCACGAGGTATCTGCCGCCGATCCCGACCAGCGCTGCGTTGAACTCGCTCAGGCCGAGTGCGACGCGGTCCCCCGCGCTGTAGCGTGCCGGGTCCTCTGCCGAACGCGAGCTCTTGCCCAATCGGAAGCCGAGGCCGGAGCCGACGAGAACATCGCCCCTGGGCGAAAGCCAGGCGGCCAGCACTCGCGCGTCGACGGTCGTCGCGCTCAGGACCAGGGAGGGCGCGCCGTTTCCAGGTACCCAGACACCCAGGTCACCGCCGAGGTGAAGGTTCCGAGCCAGGACCGTGCCGCCTCGCACGAGCAGGCGCGGATCGCCGATGTAGCCGTCGTCGGTGGCCTGGTCGCTCGGGTGTCGGTCGTAGCGTCCGTCCAGCCGCAGCGCGAGTTCGAGCTCGGTCATTGGCGCGTAGCCCACCGCCAATGCGCCGCTGATCCGGTGGTGTGCCGACACGGCAGGGACTTGTGATTCGGTGTAGCCGTAGCCTGACAGGCCAGCTGCCGCGAACCGTGGCGCCCCCGCGGCCACCACGCCGACGCGAACGATGCCAGGCAGCGCCCAGGGAGTGTCACCCAGCCCAGGCGGCTCGGCCGCGGCCACGGGTGCGGACAGCATCAGCGCGAACGCTGCCAAGGTGCATCCCGCCCTCTCGACTCGTTTCGGGTCCCGCCAGAGCCTCACGACCCCTACATTTACACGCCACGGCGTCTGCCATCCAGTCCGAGGTGGCTCGGGCCTGGGCCAAGAGCACCTACACCGACTGTGCACATGCTACAGGGACACAGGCCTGTCCGTTTCTGGTCCGCGCCGTTCTGGCATCCTGCCTGCCGACAGTCCGGGTTCTTGTCCGGCCCGGCGCAAGGTCAGTCGGGTGCTATGGCACCGAGAGGCTCATCGTACCAGCCGCTTGCGAACATCTGATGGGTCGGTCGATACTGCCCGACCACGATGACGACCCCTCTGCTCGTGCCATGCCCAGCCGCGCGCGTCACTTTCGGATGACTTCGACTCGCGGGGCGGCACGCTGGCTCGGGCTCGTCTTGGTGGTGTTCGGTCTCGGGATCGCGCTCGTGGCCGTGCTAGCGGTTCGCGGTTGTGTTCGTGGTTGGCCGCTGCGCAGCGACGAGCATGTGCTGCTCTTCAACACCGCCGCTCATTTGAGCGCCGACGGCAAAGTCTGGCTGGTCCCCGTGCACGGATGGGTTTTCGAGCCCGAGACGGACGATGCTGTGCGGGCCGCCGCGCTGGCGACCCTGAAGAAGGGTTTGCACCTCGGGGCCTCGTCGGCAGAGGCCGCCGTGCTCGAGGCTCGAGTGCGTGGGTTCCTGGTGGACAGCCAGAGCTACAAGAGGGTCGTGGTCCGTGTGGCGGGCGTGGAGTACGCTTTCGGACCCACCGAGGCGGACGGCCACTTTCAGGGCACCGTCCAGGTGCCGCTGGACGCCGCAGCGCGCTTCGCGAAGAGCGGTGTACTACACATCGAGGCCGTTTTGCCGGCTGGCTCCGTCAGCGGTACGGTCCTGATGCCGGGGCCGCGCGGCACGTCGGTGATCAGCGACATCGACGACACCATCAAAGAGAGCCAGGTGACCGACAAACGGGCGCTGTTGCGCAATACCTTCCTGTCCGAGTTTCGCGCGGTTCGGGGCATGCCGGGGCTGTATCGACGGCTGGCTGCCGAGGGCGCCGTGTTTCATTTCGTTTCGTCGAGCCCGTGGCAGCTCTACCCGCCGCTCGAGACGTTCTCGCGTGCCGCAGGGTTTCCCGAGGCGAGCTTCGAGCTGCGTCGCGTTCATCTGAAGGGTCTGGGCGCTCTCGAACTCATGAGCGATCCGACCAAGACCAAGCCTCCTGCCATCGAGAGGCTGCTCGCCGCCTATCCGGGCAGGCGGTTCTGTCTGATGGGAGATTCGGGAGAGAAGGACCCGGAGGTGTACGGCGAGATGGCCCGGCGCCACCCGGAGCAAGTCGCACGCATCCTCATCCGGAACGTGACCCGAGAAACCGCCGACGCGCCCCGCTACCGCGCTGCGTTCCGTGGTGTCGCCCCGGGACGCTGGCAGCTGTTCACCGAGCCGCAACAACTGAGCTGGCCCGAGTGAGTTGCCACCGAGGCTTGCCAGCTCGGTTGGCTCTGACACACCATCGCGTCAACCCATGCGTCACTACCCCGTAGGCCGTCACCTGCCTCTCGTCGCGAGCCTCTGTTGTGCAGTGGCATCGGTCGCCATCGTGCTGTTGCGGGTCGGGTATCCCCGCCATGGCTATTGGGGTCTGGCGGTCTATCTGGTCGGCTGGGTGCTGCTCGGCTGGGCGGCATGGCGCTACAGGGTGACCCGGCGCGGCGCCGAGGCGACCGTAGGGCTAGTGCGCCGGCATCTGGGCGCTCTCTCTGTTGCGTTCGGTCTGCTTGCCAGCGGGTACCTCTTGTACGTGCTGTTTCCGGTCAAGCAACTCGACTTCGTCGAGCTCGACCCGACCGAGCTCGGGGGCCTCATCGAACGCGATCTCGCTGCCGCAGCCGAGCTCACGCTGGCCGACGAGCGGGGCTACCTCGGCAGCGCCAAGACGGCAGGACTGCGCCGCCGCCCCTTTGCCGAGCTGTCGCCGGCCGACCGCGCAGAGCTGCTCGGTTGGTGGGCGGCCATGGTCGACCGCACCGTGGCGCTCGAAACCCTGGTCTTGAGGCACCGGTCCTTCTACCAGATCAACTACGTTCGCCACCCCGAAGCCAATCTGCGTTCGTTCCTGATCGGCTACGCCTCGCTGGTCGCAAACCTCAAAGCCGGGTTCGCTCTGCGCTCGGAGGTCCGCAACAACCCCACACTCGGCGTTGTGTTGAACGACGCTCGGCCCGAGCTCGGGATCCCGGCTCGGGCGTATTCGCGCATCGACCGCGGCCTCGATTCGCCCGAGACGGCGATTCTGCTGCACGCCGGACGCACGCACCTGACCTTCGCAAAGAAAAGTGGCAAGCTCGGCGCACCCCGCGAAGCGCGCCTGATCGAGTACGCGGAAGACACCTACGCACGGCTGGTCAAGCAGATCGGCAAGGCGCCGCGACTCGTCCTCGAGAGCCCGCTGTCTTTCTACCAGGAGACGACCGTCAAGTTCTGGTTCCCCCTGCAGAAGGGCATTTCGGAAGCCATGGGGGACTTGCGAACCACGCGGCGTCCGAGCCTCATCAGCGACCAGCAGGTCCGCGAGACCCGGTCCCGGCTCGAACCGGGCGACATCATCCTCGAGCGTCGCAACTGGTACCTGAGTAACCTCGGCCTACCCGGCTTCTGGCCTCACGCCGCCCTCTACACGGGTGATCTTTCCGAGCTCGACGCGTATTTCCAGGGCGCGGACAAGCTCGAGGGCAAGTCCTTTTCGTCCTGGTTGTCCGAGCACTTGCCACGCGCCTACGCCGGCTATCATGACAACGGCTCCGCCGGGCATCTGCCGAGCGTGGTCGAAGCGGTGAGCGAGGGTGTCATCCAGCACGAATTCGAGGTGAGCGGTGCCGCCGATTATCTGGCCATCCTGCGTCCGAGGCTCGAGCGGTCACGCAAGCTCGACGCGGTGCTGACCGCCCTGTCCTATCTCGGCAGGCCCTATGATTTCGATTTCGACTTCCTCACCGATTCGAGCCTGGTCTGCTCGGAAGTGGTGGTCAAAGCCTACGAGCCCCGGGACAACCTCCCGGGTCTGCACTTCCAGCTCGGTCTGACAGCGGGGCGCTTGGTCGTCTCGCCCACGGACATCGCCACCACCTTCGACCGGCAGTATCAAACGCCCGAGCAGCAGCTGGATTTCGTCGCGTTTCTGGACGGCGTGGAAGCGACCAAGAGCGCCGTGTCACGCGACGTCGTGGCCTTCCGCCAGAGCGTGCATCGGCCGAAGTGGGATATCGCGCAGGAGTAGAAGGGCGTTGGTCTCGTGTCCAGATCCACCTCATCGCGCGCCTACCGAGCGGAGTTGACGCGGACGGACGCCTGGGTGTTTGCCTCGCTCTGCGGCCCCAAGTTGACCACCCCGCTCACGAAAGGGCATGATTTACGCCACTTCGTCGGGCTCCGTAGACACAAACTCGGAGCGGGGCGTC
>JAFGIS010000673.1 GCA_016929495.1 Polyangiaceae bacterium
ACCCTACAGAACGCATCTCATCAACATAAAACCAAACAGTGCGGCGACTACCAAACAGTTCGTATCTACGGCCTATGGACCCAAAAATCTAACTATCGGAAACTAAACAGGAAAACATGCGGGGGCAACCGCCCCCGATCAGCTTGGGTAGCCACCGGCGCTGGCCCCACACCTCGCGCGCTGGTGGAAAGAGGCGGGCGAGCTGCGTGTACAGTGCGAGCTGTGTCCGAAGCGATGCCGCGTTGCGGACAAGGAGCGCGGCACGTGCGGCGTGCGCGAGAACCGCGGCGGCAAGTACCATAGCCTGGTCTACGCACGGCCCTGCAGCGTGCACGTGGACCCCATCGAGAAGAAGCCGTTCTATCACGTGCTTCTCGGCAAGACGGCCCTGTCGCTCGGGCTGCCGGGCTGTAACCTTCAGTGCAAATTCTGCCAGAACTGGGAGATCTCGCAGGTCCGACCGGAGCAGGTGCGCACTTTTGCGGCGACCGCCGAGTCGATCGTGGCGCTGGCCAAGGAGCAAGGCTCGCCCACCGTGGCGTGCACCTACAGCGAGCCCACGGTGTGGGCCGAGTACGTGTTCGACCTCGCCGCAGCAGCGCGCAAGGCGGGCCTGCGCGCGCTCATGGTGTCCAACGGCTTCATCCAGCCCGAGCCCATGGCGGACCTCATCGGTGTGCTGGGCGCGGTCAAAGTCGACCTCAAGGCGTTCAGCGAGACCTTCTACCGCGACACCTGCCGCGGCAAGCTCGCCCCGGTGCTCGACACGCTGCGGCTGCTGCGCAAGAAGAACATGTGGACCGAGATCGTCGTGCTCGTCATCCCCGGGCTCAACGACCACGAGGCCGAGATCCGGGCGCTGGCGCGCTTCGTCAAGACCGACCTCGGTCCCGATGTCCCGGTCCACTTCACGCGCTTCTATCCGAGCTATCGCCTGCAGAACGTGCCCGCGACTCCGGTCAAGACGCTCACCCGCATCCGCGACATCGCGCGCGGCGAAGGACTGGACTTCGTCTACGTCGGCAACGTGCCCGGCCACCCGGGAAACAACACGGTCTGCCCTGGATGCGGCAAGGTGGTGATCCGCCGCGTGGACATGGCGGTCGTGAAGCTGGACCTCAAGGCGGGCGCCTGCGCACACTGCGGGCGGGCCATACCGGGGATCTGGAGCTGACGATCCGGCGAATCGTTGGGACACCAGGGCTCGAGATGACGGCACCGACCCGATGAACGCCTCCAGAGTGTTCCGGTCCACGCACACCGAGCTCAGAGCCCCAGCCACGGCGCTCGCGTCCGGCGGAAACCTCTCGGGCCTTCCGGAGCCATCCGCCGCGGCCGCCGCCGAGGTGCTGCGCCACCTTCTGGCCATGGCGCGAGGGCTTGTCGACCTGTACGGCCTACGAGCGCGACCGCCCCTGGGGCAGCCATCGTGACCGATCCAGTGCCAGTGCGCCGGCGCAGCCGACGAAGTAACAGAGCAGGTCCGTCCACTGAAAGGTGCTGCCGAGCACGATCGACCCAACCGAGCCAGGCGAGAATGAAAGCCGTCGTGCGACGTCGAAGCACTGCGCGAGTTCGACCGCGACGGCGAACAGGAACACCGCGGCGGCCAGCCGAAGGCGGTTCACTTCCCGAAGGGAGAGCACCAGGCAGTACAGGAGCATGACGACGAGCACGTCGCCCAGCGAGCCTCGCACGAACGGCACATCGGCGAGTCGGGTGGCGATGAGAACCTCGCTCGCGAACAGGAGCAGCGTGAACAGGGCGTAGCGTCTTCGTCCGTGCATGCGTCGCAGTGGGGTTGGCCGTCCCAGGCGAGGGACAGGGGAAAGGTGCTGTGGGTTGGTCACGCGGCCGCACCGGCTTCTGGCGGTATTCTTCGGCCTCAGACCCACTCGTCTGGCCCACGGCACCCCTTCGTTGTCGAGCATCGTTTCCAACGAAACGATGCACTAGAATCGGCCCAAGAGCGTGTCGTGATCCATCACCTAACGGCCTCGACCAAGCCTTCCTCCACGACCCGGACTCCCGGCGGTTCTGGTCTCTGCCTTGCCGTTCGTTGGGTGTTCCCGGGCACGGCCATGACGACCCTGCGCGGAGCTCGGGTCGTGGGTCGCGACCCAGGCTGCGACACCGTACTCGCGGGCGACGAGATCTCGCGGCGGCACGCCGAGTTCTGCGCGGAAGGGCCCGTGAGTTCCGTGCGCGATCTCGACAGCCGCAACGGCCTCTTCGTCAACGGGCAGCGGCGAGAACACGCGGAGCTCGCTGGCGGCGACGTCATCCGCTGCGGCGAGTGGGTTGGGGTCGTGGGGGCCATTGCCCACGACGACCCGGGCTTTGGCGAGATCGTGCCCGGCTGGTATGGCGGTGCGGCGCTACACCGGGCCGCTGAGATCGGTCGGCGCGTCGCACAATCGGAGCTTCCGGTCGTCGTGCAAGGGGAGACCGGCACCGGCAAGGAAGGCATGGCCAGAGCCATTCACGCCTGGAGCCGCCGTACCGGGCCGCTGGTCCCAGTGAACTGTGCCGCCATCCCGGAGCGTCTGGCCGAAGCGGAGCTGTTCGGATACCGGAAGGGCGCCTTCACGGGAGCGGAGAAACCGGGCACGGGGCTGCTGCGCGCCGCGCACAATGGCACCCTGCTGCTCGACGAAGTCCTCGAGCTGCCGCCCCTCGTACAACCGAAGCTCTTGCGCTTCTTGGAGCAGAAGGAAGTCCTCGGGCTCGGCGAAACGGTACCCGTCAGCTGCGACGTCCGCGTCATCGCTGCCAGTCAGGAACCACTGGGAGACGCGGTGGCACGCGGGGCGTTTCGAGCGGATCTGCGCGCTCGATTGGAGGGGGTCATCATCGAGCTGGTACCGCTGCGCTCCCGGCGCGAGGACGTTGTTCCGCTGTTCCTCGAGTTCTTGGGAACGCACGCGAGGCACGTACCCCCGGCCGTCGAGGCCAAGGTCGCCGAGGCGCTGTGCCTGTACGACTGGCCGCTGAACGTGCGAGAGCTCGCGCTGCTTACCCGCGGCCTGCTCGAAATCCACGCATCGGAACCGCTGTTGCGCCGCACGCATCTGCCCGAACGCATCACCTGTCGGCCGTCCGCCCAAGCCCCGTCGCCATCAGCCGTTGCCAGCCCGCCCAAACGCGCGTGGCGACGCGTCGACGATCGCTCCGAGTTCGAGGCGCTGGTCGAAGCCCTGAGAGCGCACCACGGCAGCGTTACGCAGGCCTGCGCCACGCTTGGCATGGCACGCAATCGCGCCTACCGCCTCCTGGCGACGCAGGCAGATTTCTCGCTGGATGCGCTGCGCAGGCCGAGATTGGACCGGTGATTGACGTGGACGCTTCCAGTACGCGCTCTGCTAACGCTCCGGACGTTGCTGGCCGAGGCGGCCCGGATGAGCGAATCGGCACGCTCATCAGCGGCAGATGGACCATCATGCGCCGCCTCGGGGCTGGCGGCATGGGCAGCGTCTACGAAGCTCGACACCACGTGTTGGGGCGGCCGGTCGCCATCAAGTTTCTCCATTCCGAGCTCGCAGTGGACCCGGAAATGAGCCGGCGTTTCACCAATGAGGCGCTGGCGCTCGGGCCTCTCACGCACCCGAACCTGGTGGCGATCACGGACATCGGTACTGCGGACGACGGTGCCTCGTACATCGTCATGGATCTGCTCGCCGGACAGGACGGGGCGGCCCTGCTCGCCGACGTCGGTGTGCTCCCCGCGGAGCGCGCCGCAGACATCGTGCTTCAGGCTTGTCGGGGGCTTGCCGTCGCGCACGCCGCGGGGCTCGTGCACCGCGACATCAAGCCCGAGAACCTCTTCATCACGGATGCGGGGGACGGCACCGATCTCGTGAAGGTGCTCGACTTCGGTATCGCCAAGCGCCTGGCTACGACGGCGAGCACGGTCACTCGCAGCGGGATGATCATGGGTACCGTCTACTACATGTCTCCCGAGCAGGCCGTGAGCTCGACCGACGTGGACCGCCGTACCGACATTTGGTCTCTGGGAGCCGTGCTCTACGAGCTGTTGAGCGGGCGGCGACCGTTCGGTGGCGCCGACTGGTCCGAGGTGTTGCGCAAGATCGTGTGCGATGCGCCCCGCCCGCTGCACGAGCTCTGCCCGGGCATTCCCGACCAGCTCGTCGCCGTGGTCGACACGGCTCTGGCCAAGCGCGTCTCCGACCGGTACCCCTCGATGGAGGCTCTCGCCGAGGTGCTGGCGCCATTGTCCGGCCGGCGCTCGTTGCCCTCGGGCTCTGCCGGCACCGAATTCGCGGTCCCCGCGCCGCCGGTCGCGTCCCTGGCACCGGAGACTCGCGCGACGCCCGAGACCGGCTCCGCCTCGGTCGCAGTTTCGACCGCCCCGAAGCGGTCCGCTGCGCGAAGGGTGTTGGCCGTACTAGTGGGCGTTGCCCTCGTAGCGGTCGGTCTGGGGCTGGCCAGCGGATTGGGCTTGTTCGAAACACGGGCTCCACGGGGCGCACGGAGCCAGGCCGTGAAGACGCCGTCTTCGTCGGGTCGAAGCGCCGTCGGCGCTGCCCCAGCGGTGGTTCCCACCGAACGGAAGGGGGCGGAGGCCGTGGCGCCACCCGTGCGGTCGGCCCACTTGTCCCCGGCGACAGCCGTTCCGGCCCGAGCGGTCGCACCTGTTCGAAGAACGTTTGCATCTTTCGAACGTACTTCGAGCAGTCCGAAGTCCGCCGGCACCAGCCCTGTCTCCGGCCCGGACGCGGCAGCCCCGCCCTTGACGCGCCAGCCAAAAGGGGCGACTTCGCGCCCATCGGGCCTGACGCCAGCCCCGACCAGTGGCGGTGTCGACATCGACACGGTCAGCCCCTACTAGCGGCTCTGCTGCTGGCATGAGCCCTGCAAGCCATGGAGGACAGACGATGCTCAAGGGAACCAGGATCTTGGGCGCCCTCTTCACGGCCGTCGTGTTCTGCCGAGCCGTGACGGTGTTCGCAGACGACGCCAAGACGGACGCGGCCAGACATTTCGAGGCAGGAGTGAGCGCCTTCGAGCATCGCCGCTATGCGGAAGCCGGAGAACAGTTCGAGGCTGCCTATCGTGCAGCGCCTGCCTACGCGGTGCTCTTCAACATCGGGCAGGTCAACGTCATTCTCGGAAGATCGGTACAAGCCGTGGCAGCGTTCGAGAAGTACCTCGCCGAGGGAGGCAGCGCGATCCCCGCGGGCCGGCGCGCCCAGGTCGAACAGGAGCTCGAGCGGCAGCGCGCGCGCATCGGTTCGCTCGCGCTCGAGGTGGAGCCCGAGGGAGCGCAGCTTCGGATTGACGGCAGAGTGATCGGCCAGAGCCCAACCCCCGAACCCGTTCGGCTGGCGAGCGGCCGTCACGTCATCGAAACTTCGCTGGCCGGCTACGTCACCGACGTGCGGGAGGTCGAGATCGCTCCTGGAAGTGCCGCGACGCTTGCGATAGGGCTCGCACCCGCGGCCGCAGCCCAGAGCCCTGCTCCGGTCCCGCCGAGCACGGCCATCTCAGAGGCTGGCCCGGCCACTGACGCGCGGCCAGCAATAGCTGCGTCCCCTGCGGCCCAGACCGAGTCGGCCAGGACGGCACCTCTCGAGCCGGATGCGGCGCGCGAAAGCGGCCCTTCGGCACAGCGCATCGCAGGCTACTCGCTGATGGGCTTCGGGCTGGCGAGCGCTATCGTGGGCGGGGTCGTGGCCGGCGCCGCCGCCGGCCAAGCGCACGATGCCGAGGACCGCGCGTCCCACCCGCGCGATCCAGCCGAGTGGGAGTCGGCCAGCTCCGATTTCGAGTCCGCCAAGGACCGCAACCAGACTGGCTGGATTGTGGCCGGCGCCGGTGCCGCTGCCCTGGCCGGCGGACTCGTACTCGTACTCACCGCGCGGACCCCGGAACACGACAGAAAGCAGGGGCTCGGCTTGTGGTTGGACGACAGTACCGCGGGAGTCTGGGTTCAGCGCCGGTGGTGAGAAGATGAGAGCGGAGACGGGACGCAGAACTTGGGACAGGAGGTCACGGTGAAGTACGCAACACATCGCCTACGGGGAACGTCGAGCGCGGCTCTCGCGTCGGTCATGGTCACCGCGTGTGTGAGCGGCGGGTTGCCAGAGTACGACGGGCAGGCAGGGCAGGCAGGGCAGGCAGGGAGCGCAGGGGCAAACGGCGGCGATGCGTCCTCCGAGCAGGGCGGTCGCGGCGATGCCGGCTCTTCGGGAGGTCCAGACGGCGCGGGGAGTAGTGGTGAAGCCGGCGGTCCTTCGCGACGCCCAGAAGGCACGGGTGGCAACGTCGCTGGCAGAGGAGCTGCCGGTGCGGACGTCGGCGCTTCGGGTTCCGGGGCAATTGCCTCCGCGGCGGGCGCGCCAGGCAGCGATGGCCTCACGGATGGAAACTCCGGCGCGGGCGGCCAGGCAGGAGAGCCCGTGGGCACGGGGGGCCGTCCCCAGGGGGATGCTGGCGGAGGCTCCGTCGGTGAGAGCGCCGGCATGACGGGTTCCGGGGGAGTCCACTTCACCGGAGGCGCAGCAGGCAGCGGCGGTGCGACGGGCGAGAACTCGGGTGGCACGTCGTCCATCGGCGGCACCGGCGGAACGACCACCGGTGGCAGCGGCGGCTCCGGTGGGGGGACCGGCGCAACCAATCCTTTCGTTGTCGGTGCGTGCGACACGGACGACGCGCGAGGCATTGCCGTGGCAGGCAACTACGCGTACGTGGCCGACGGTTCGTCGGGACTACGCGTCATCGACATCTCCGACCCAACCGCTCCCACTCCCGTCGGTTCGGTGCACACCACGATGGCCTCGGGAGTCGCCGTAGCGGGCAGCTATGCTTACGTGGCTGATTCGGACGCAGGTCTGCGCGTCGTCGACATCACGGATCAAACCGCTCCCGCCGTGGTGGGGTCGTGGATCATTACCGGGTTTGGTGCTGGGATTGACTCGTTGGATACACTGGTCGTTGCGGGAAACCGCGCCTACGGCACGGGATGGGCCCTCGACTTCACCGCCTTCGACGTCTCCACGCCGACCGCGCCCGAGCTGCTCGGAAGCAGCACGGTGGTGGGCTCTGGGATCGCGATTCAAGGCAACTACGCGTTCATGATCGGAATGGACGGGTTCTCGGTGATCAACGTCGCGAATCCGTCGAGCCCCGTCGTGGTGGGATCTGCCGCAGTGTCGGCGTATCCCGGCACGCCAGCGGGGATCGCTCTGCGTGAAGGACGGGCCTATGTCGCCGTCGGCTCCAGCCTTGGCGTGGTGAACGTTACCGATATCTACAATCCGAGCGTGGTCGGGGAATGGACGGACATCATGCCCATCGTGCTCGCTTTGGACGATCAACGGCTCACTTTGATCGGCGGGGACTCCTCCAGCGTTTTCGACGCTTGGATCGTGGACGTTTCCGAGCCGGATAGCCCGGTCGTGGTGGGGTACACGGCAGACATGCGTGGGGAAGCGACCAACGCGGTCGCGACCCAAGGAGACTACGCCTTCGTTGCCGCAGGAAGCACCGGCGTGGTCGTGCTGCATCTTCCATCGCTGGAGTAGGTGCCGCCTCCTCCGTCACGGTGCGGCAGAGCCGCGGCGCGCAATGCGCGGCGGACAAACGCAGGGAGTGTTCTTGCGAGCCACGGCAACACACCGCCGTCCCAGGTCGGTGCTGACAGGATCCAGGAGTTCTGACAGGAGGTCACGGTGAAGTACGCACAATACCGATTGCTGGCGAAGTCGAGCGCGGCTCTCGCGTCGTTCATGGTCGCCGCGTGTGTGACCGGCGAGCTTCCGAAGTACGACGGGCAGGCAGGGCAAACAGCGCAAGCTGGGAGCGCAGGGGCAGCGAGTGGCGACGCATCCTCCGAGCAGGGCGGTAGCGATGATGCCGGCGCTGCGGGAAAACTAGGAGGCGCGGGCGGTGGTGGCGACCCCGGCGGTCATTCGCGACGCTCAGGAGGCACGGGCGGCACAGTCGCCGAGGGCGGCCAGGCGGGAGAGTCCTCGAGCACGGGGGGGCACATGGAGGGGCTCGCTGGCGGAACCGTTGCCGGTGGGGCCGCAGGCGCTTCGGGTTCTGGGGAAACCGACTCCACGTCAGGCGCAGCCGGCCAGGCGGGAGAGCCCTTGGGAACGGGGGGCCGTCCGGAGTGGCACGCCGGCGCAGGCTCCGCCGGTGAGAGCGCCGGCACAACGGGTTCTGGGGGAACCCACTCCACTGGAGGCGTGGCAGGCAGCGGCGGTGAGACGGGTGGGAGCTCCGGTACGACCGGCGGCACGTGGGCCATTGGCGGCTTCGGGGGAGTGCACACCGGCGGCAGGGGCGGCACTGGCGGAACGAGCAGCGGTGACAGCGGCGGCTCCGGCGGGGGCACAGCCGGGAACAATCCTTTCGTCGTCGGTGCATGCGCCACGGACGACGCCCGCGGTATCGCCGTGTCAGGCTCCCATGCGTACGTGGCCGACGGCTCGTCGGGACTACGCGTCATCGACATCTCCGACCCAACGGCTCCCAGTCCCGTCGGTTCGGTGCACACCACGATGGCCATGGGCGTCGCCGTGGCGGGCGACTACGCGTACGTGGCCGATTCGTCCGCCGGCCTGCGCATCGTCGATATCACGGATCCGACGGCTCCCGCCGTCGTGGGATCATGGACACCCACCGGGCCGGGCGCCGGGATCGGAGGCTTGGATACGCTGGCCGTTGCGGGGGACCTGGTGTACGGGACGGGCTATGCCTTCAACTTCGCCGCCTTCGACGTCTCGACGCCGGCCTCGCCCGAGCTGCTCGGAAGCAGCACCGTCGAGGGTGCTGCAATGGCCATCGAAGGCAACCAGGCGTTCGTGATCGGAGCCATCGACGACTTGTCGGTGATCAACATCGCGAATCCCGCGAGCCCCGTCGTGGTGGGATCTGCCGCAGTCTCCGCTGTTCCGGGCACGTCAGCGGGGATCGCGATCCGCGAAGGACGGGCCTACGTCGCCCCCGGCTACAGCGGCCTCGCCGTGGTGAACGTCAGCGACATCTACAATCCGAGTTTGGTCGGGCAATGGACGGACATCGACCCCTACGCGCTCGCATTGGACGACCAGCGGCTCACCTTGATCGGTGGGCACAGTACTACGGTCTTCGAGTGTTGGGTCGTGGACGTTTCCGCGCCGGATAGCCCCGTCGTGGTCGGGCACACCGAGGGCATCCGGGGGCACGCGGCGGGCGCCGTCGCGACCCAAGGGAACTACGCATTCGTTGCCACCGGGGATACCGGGTTGTTGGTGCTGCATATTCCAGCGCTGGAATAGGCGCACGCCTCCTCCGTCACGGCGCGGCAGACGGCGTCTCACCTGGCCAAGAGCGAGCCCCAGGGTGGATGCTGAAGCGGGTCGGGCGCCAAGATGCTTGAGCCTCCAATTGGCGGCAGGCCGAGCAGGCCCGCCAGCGGAGCACCGAAAACACGCTCAGCGCCGGCTTTTAGCGCGCCTTCTCATCCCGCCCAGACTCGGGTGAGAATCCGACACGTCAGGTCTCTGGAGACTGCGAGTGGCGTGATGCTAGATGGCATGTCGGTCCGGTTCGGGCATGCGCTGCGCCGAGAGCAATCCGAAACGCTCGAGGACGTGATCAGGAGGTCCATAGACATTGTGATTTCCGGCATGGCGCATTTGCGACGCGGGAGCTTCACAATGTCGTGAGGCGCAGCTGCGCCACGTGCCAATGCGGTGGGCGGAAGCGGCCGGCTCTCTGATTTCGTGCGTGCGCCGAGCTGCGGAAGTCAGGCTAGCTAGCTAGTCCACGACCGTCACCCGAGCGGTGATGTCTTCGAATTGCACCCGCAGACCGCCGGTTGGGGTCACTGAGGTAAGGGTCTGGTAGGTGCCCCCCGCTTGACCCCCGAACGCAATGGGAAACGGTCCAGTCCACGTGTCGTGCGTCATTCCAGGCGTCCCGCTGGGTAGGGTTTCGTGGATGACGGCCCGTATGACCAGCACGTGCGGTCCGGGAGACAGCAGCAGCACGTCCGCAGAGGTTCCAAAATGTGGGTTGGCGACTGGCACCTCGTCCACCATGCGCACCTCGACGTCGATGTGGTTGAGCATGACCACTGATCTTCGCTCTAGATCGGCCCCCTGATAGGCGCGTGTCAACTGCAGAGGCATCGGTGGCGGGTGACAGGACGCGTTGCACAGACCCGAGCCGGCCGCCAACAGTGCTGCCCATGCAATATGGACTCGATCCCGAAGCTTCATGGTGGTCTCTCCTGCGAAACGTATCGGGGCAGCGCTAGATCCCCATCGCGGTATTGAAGCCGAAGCGCAGGCCGAACAGGACTGTTCTGTGAGTCGGTAGGCCATCTTGGGGTGGACGGTCGGAGCCGGACCAGGAGCGGAGCGCGGGAATATACTCGAAATAGAGGGCAAACACTGCGCCCGGCGATCCGAAGGTGTTTCCCGAGCCGATGAGTGAGACGTCCACTCCGGGCCTGGGGTCGGGGAAGTGGAGCAATGCCCGGGCTTCCACCGCGACATCATCCTCCATCGCGTAGTTCTTCTGAGAGGTCGCGCGCGTAATCAGCGTGCGTCTCCCGGCTCGAATGCCGAACGGGACGGCATAGGCCCGGTCTTTTCCGGCGTGCGCCACACGGAAGCCAGACACCAGTGAGACGTGCCAGTAGGACGGCACGACGATCTCGGTGTACTCAGCGGCAACACCCGGGGTTGTGGTCGAGGGTATCCAGCTCGGCGAGGTGGTTTCGTCAACCCAGACAGGAACTCCGAGCTGGAGGTTTCCCTGGAAGTACTGCTCCGTCAACTGATCACTGATGTTTGGGTACTTGTAGCTCATCCAGTGATACCCGTAGTGGGCCGCTACCAGCACTCGGGAGGCCACGATGGTCCGTAGCCCGGCTTCCGCGGCCAAGTAGCCAGTGAATCCATCCGGGGATTCGGATTCGGACGAGCTGGAGGAAGTCGATTCCGGCCAGTCTTTCCCGGATGCCGAGCCGACGGCGCCGGAGCCGATCACCTCGAAGAACAGAGGCGTCAAACGGGCAGCGGATTCGTGGCGGTAACGAGGGTGCGGTCCGTGCTCGTGCTGCAAGGGGACCGGCAGCAATACCTCCACCGACCCCCGCTCTGCGCCCCCAGGGGCTGCCGCTGCGGAGGGCGGCGCGGGCGGCACAACGCTGGGAGCTGGAGTTGCACCGGTGTCCATCTGAGTCGCAGGCGCCGGTGAGCTGGAGAGCGGCGCGGGCGGCACAGTGCCGGCATCCGGAGTCGGAGCGTACGTGGCGCTGTTCTCCGTTGGCGCCGCAGGGGTCGGTGTGGTCGTGTCAGTGCTCGGCGGCTGTGCGCCTGCTGTCGACGACGCGAGGAGCGCTCCCGCCCCGAGTATCCAAGCGCTGACGCGAAGTCTGGCGCAGCCGCGATGGCTCGCTGTGCGCAACTGTCCCGTCGCCCAATCTGAGACCGTGCACCGTCGCCCGCCGTGCCGTCGACTGTCATTGGGCGAGGCGGGCGCGAATGATGATGCCATCGTCTTTCCTTCGATCTCGAGCCATCTCGCTCGCCTTGCTGGGTCGCGGCACGATGCTTCGCCGAACCACTCCCGCCGCGACGGCGGGCGAAAACGCTCAAACCAACAAGACCACGACGGAGGCTCGCATGGAAGCGAAGCGACCTGCAAGCGAGTCAAAGTCCGGTGCCGCTAGGGCGCGGGCCTGCACCGACCTGCCCTCACCGAGGTGAGCGGCCCGACAGTCGGGGCCAAGGACAGATGAAATGCTCTTTTTTTCGGCGTCGTTGGCAGGTTACCGAACCGGGCAACGTCGGCGAACAGGAAGGCCTAGCGTATGGTGGGAGTCCACGGCGGTGGGTCGCTGGGCCGACAGATCGCATAAGTTATCTTATGTAAACAAATTGCATCTCAGTGGACGGTGGAGTCGCCGTAGCACATTTGGACGTCTTAGCCACCTCAAGTTGACCACCCCCCTCACGAAACGGCATGATTTACGCCACTTCCTCTTCGCTTGTAGATGCAAACTCCGAGCGGGGCCTCA
>JAFGIS010000674.1 GCA_016929495.1 Polyangiaceae bacterium
ACCCTACAGAACGCATCTCATCAACATAAAACCAAACAGTGCGGCGACTACCAAACAGTTCGTATCTACGGCCTATGGACCCAAAAACCTAACTATCGGAAACTAAACAGGAAAACATGCGGGGGCAACCGCCCCCGATCAACTTGGGTAGCCACCCGACCAGCTCACCTGCGAGGAGCGCTCGGACTGCCCCGTCCCGCCGCCGGCCAAGCCGGCACCAGTCCCACCTCCCCAGAAGCCGGCAGCGCTCCCACCCCCTCGACCGCCGGCTCCCATAGCGGCGGCAGTCTGAATGGCGGCAGCTCGACCGGCGGCTCCCATAGTGGCGGCAGCTCGACCGGCGGCACCCCGAGCACCGCCGGCAGCTCGACCGCCGGCCATACCGGGTCCGACGGCTCCGGCGGCACCTCCCAAGGCGGCAGTCCGGAAACCGGCGGCGGCACCTCTTCCACGGCCGGCGCTGCTGGCCAGGGCCCGACCAGCCCCGAATGCACCGGCGACCCCCGCGAGCCCGGCTGCTTCCCCAGCTCCGACTTTGGCTTTTTCGTCTCCCCGCACGGCTCTGACAGCGCCCCCGGCACAGAGGCCGCCCCTACCTCCCTCGCTCATGCCCTAGAGCTTGCTGCCGACGACCCAACCCAGCACACCCTCTACCTCTGCGCCGACCAAGGCGACTTCGAGCTCGACGAACCCCTCGAGCTCACCCGGACCTCCGCCACGCCCTTACGCCTTTTCGGCTCCCTGAGCTGCGCTGACACAGCCGCCCCCTGGCACCACGACCCCTCCCTGCAAGCGCATCTCGTCTCTGCTTCCCCGCTGGCTGTTCGCCTCGAAGGCTTCGACCAAGTGGGCTTTCCCCTGCTGCTCGACGGCCTCACGATCGAGTCGGCGGACGCGAGCGACCCGGGCACCAGGTCCATCGCCCTGCTCGCCGTCGACAGCCCTGCCGTCACCCTGAGCCACCTCACGCTGCGCGCTGGCCGCGGCGCTGACGGACAGGATGCGCAGGGCTTCACTGAAAAGGCCCCATCCGGCACTCCTGGCAACATAGGCCAAGACGCCTGCTCCCCCACCCCCACCGGTGCCGCCGCTGCAGAAACCGACTGCGGCGACGGTGTCAAAAGCATCGGCGGCAAAGGCGGCGATGGCGCGAACGCCACCCCCCCGCCCTCTGCGCCCGCCGACGGCGCCGACGGCACCCCTCTTTCCCCCCCGAACCAATCCAGCACCAACCCCAACGCCGGCACCGCCCAAACCAGCACGGACGAATGCACCAACGGTGGCGATGGCTGCGGCGGCCAAGGCGGCCCCGGCGGCCGAGGCGGCGGCGCCAGCATCGCCCTTGCCCTCGTCCACTCCCCCCTGACCCTCTCGAGCGTCTCCCTGCACACCGAGAACGGCGGCAAGGGAGGGCAGGGGGCAAAGGGGCAGGTCGGTGGAATCGGTGGACCCAGAGGCGGCAACGGCACTGCCAGCTCTGGAGACCCAGACGCCTGCGACGGCGGCTCTGGCGGCGATGGCGGCGACGGCGGCCCCGGCTCTGGCGGCTCTGGAGGCCCTTCGCTCGGCATCGGTATCGTTGGCGACGCCCCTACCCAAACAGCCGTGACCTCCTCTCTCTCCGACACCCCCGCTCCCGGCGGCCTCGACGGCACCGCTGCCCCCTCCGACTCCCAGGGCCCTGACGGCCCTGTTGCCGAACAGCTCGAGCTGCAGCTCGGCGACTAGCCCTCGGCTTATCCTCACATCTCTCCCGACCCCACGGCAAGCAACCGGCTTCCACGCAATGCCGATCACATCATCGCGTAGCTTTTCAATGACCGAATGACGCCCGAGCATCCGGCTGCCTACCACACTCAACCCGCTCATCGGGGATCGAGGCTGTCAATGCAACACCGTTACGAGCCGCCCCACCCTGTCAGACTCATCGCTTTGACCGTCCTCGGTTGCGCCGCGCTCGTTGCCCTGCTCGTGTCGATCCCGGCGGAGGCTGCCGAGCCCACGGATATGCCGCCCAACCCATCCGCATCCTCAGCTGCGGGTCCAGCAACCGGCCAACACGAAGCACGTCGGCGCACTTTCGAGCAGGGCCTCGACGCAATTCGAGCCGAGCACTGGCAGCAGGCGCGCGACCTGTTCTTCGAGCTCTGGAAGGACAAGCAAACCTACGACGTTTCGCTCAACCTCGGACTCGCTGAGTATAATCTCGGCCGCTACCGAGAGGCCGCACAGTACGTGGCCTATGGCCTGGACAACCTGCCCCCACGCGAAAAGACCGAAATGGCGACGCGTGCCGAGCAGGTCCTTGGCCTCTGTGAGGAGCGGCTCGGTACCGTCGAGCTCATCGTAGCCAACCAGGAGACTGAAGTCGCCGTCGATGGTCAGGTCGTGCCTGCATGGGCGCGCGTTGCGGGCGTGTTCGTCTTGCCGGGGCCCCATCGCTTCGAGGTTAGACTAGCCGGCTTCGAAACAGAAAGATTTACTCTCACGCTCCGCCAAGCAGAGCGACAGAGCCGCTCGGTCACCCTGCTGCCCGGGCGAGCTGTTGTTGATCCCGTGTCGGACAGTGCGCCGGCGAGTTCGGGGAGCGATCCCGTTGCTCCGAAGCGCTCGAGCGGACGCCCGTGGTACCGCGGTTGGACGCCCATGGTCGCGACAGGGGCCGTGACGCTGCTCGCAACCGGTGTCGGCATCGCCCTCGGCGTTGCGCGCGGCAGAGAAGCCGATAAAGCCGCGGACCTCCGCCGTAAGGTCGGTGACAACGGGTGCGCCGGCGCGGCAGCGGCTCGCCGCGAGTGCGCGTCACTTCTCGAGGCCAACCAGCTCTATGATGACTACGGTTTCTACGAGCTCACCAGCTTCGTCGTCGCCGGACTCGCGCTTGCCGGCAGTACTACCTACTTCTTCATTGCCCGTCCCGACAGAAAAGCGGATGCGAGCGCCCGCAGCGGACCGTCGTTGCGTTGGGGAGCGCGCGCCTCCACGCGGGGCGCAGAGCTTATCCTGGAGAACGACTTCTGGTGAGGCCGTTGCGGCCAACCGCTGCCATCGCAGACCGCCGTTGCACCACTCAGCATCATGGCCCACCCCCTATCCTCTCACATGCGATACGTGGTCCTCGCAGCGCTCATTGCGCCGTGCATACGACCCGCACCGAGTTGGGCTGCATCCGCTTCCGGCAGCGCACCAGCCTCATCCGTCCCGTCGCCGCCGACGTTCAGCGCGCCAGCCAACGCACCAATGGATCGCACGGGGAATACGAGTGCACCAGATGCATCCAGCGACCCGCAGGCGTCCTGGCGACTTGTTGCCGATGCCACGGAGGAGGTCGAGGGCGGGACGCCCGGCACCGCGCCTGCCGGCACCGCCATGGCCGAAGCCGAGGCGTTCGCAGAAGTCGGTCGCCAGGCAGTCAGGCGCGACGACTTCGACGCGGCGTACCGCGCGTTCAAGAACGCTTTCGACCGCTCACAGCACTATGCCTTTGCCGGGAGCCTCGCCGTCGTCGAGATGAAGCTCGGCCTGTATGCGGATGCGGCGACCCACTGGGAGTTCTTCCTCAAGCATATGGATGACCGAGCCTCGGAGAAACGAGCCGCCGTCACGGCGCAGCTACGAGCATGCCGCAAGCAACTCGGCCGACTCGCCGTGGCAACCAACGAGCCCGGGGCGGTACTTCTGGTGGACGGGAAAGTCGTCGGCCCGCTGCCGCGCAACGTCTGGCTTTCGGCAGGCGGGCATCAGCTCGTCGCACGGCTGGAACATCGCTCCTCAGAGGCCGTGCTGGTCGATATCGTGGTTGGTGAAGCTCGAGATGTGAGGCTCGAGCTACCTTCTCCTCCACGCAGTGCCGGTATCGAACCGGCCGCTTCAGCCGAGCTACCGCCGGTGCGGTCGCAACCGCGGCCGGGAGCCTCTCGGCATCCGG
Source organism: Polyangiaceae bacterium (assembly GCA_016929495.1). Taxonomy (GTDB): domain Bacteria; phylum Myxococcota_A; class Polyangia; order Polyangiales; family Polyangiaceae; genus JAFGIS01. Next base: position 3,929 of record JAFGIS010000674.1, read on the forward strand.
ACTTCGGGACACGGGAATACGTGCTGCTCGCAGGAGCTGCGCTGACCGTGGCAGGACTGGTGACCAGCGGCTACGGACTTTGGAAGGTCGATTCGCTCACGAACGAAATGAATACCCTGGTGCGCCGCATCGACATCTATGCCGAGCAGCACGGCCACGATCCAGATCGGATCTGTTCGGGCACCGTTCGTGACAGACCGGACGACTGCGCGCGACTTCACGACGTCGAATGGCGCCGCGACCAAATGCAGACCTTCACCACGGTCGCGCTCGTCTCATCGGGTGTTGTGGGTGTTGCCACCGGCCTGGGCTACTTCCTATGGCCTCGCTCGACCAGCGAGCCCGTCCACGCGCAGAGCCAGAGCCGGCAGGTGGCCGTCTCCTCGATCCTACCTTGGGCCACCCGAGCGAGCGCAGGCGTGGGGTTGACGCTGCAATGGCGCTGGCTCGCTGCAAGAGCGAGATCAGGCGCCGACGATCTGCTCACCTTCGGAGGGATTCGTCCCGGAGCAGGGCTCGTCGAGCACCACCGTATTGCCGAAACCGAGACGCTCGAACAGGCGCCGGACCTCCTGGGGTAGTCTGCTCGCTCTGTCACGCCTCGAGGCCGACGCTCAGTGGACCTCGGCATGGTTGCCGCCCCAGCAGACAATCCTGTGCTCCTGCGTGACGCCGCAGGTATACGAGGAGGATCCGTCTCCCGACCCGGAGATCTGCGAAAAAGTCAGGCCCGCCGGCGCTGCATTACCCGTGTCCTCGAACACGGGATCGTTCTTGCCCCAGCAAGTGACCGTTCCATCCTCTCTCAGGCCACAAGTCTCGAGCAGACCTCCGGTCACCTGCACGAAACCACCGCTGCTCGGGGTCGACTCGCAGGAAGCGGTTTCGCCCCAGCACGCGACCGTACCGTCTTGCCGCACCCCGGCGGAATGCCACTCTCCAGCTGCTACTTGGAGGAACGCTCCGCTGGGCGGCGTCGACTGTCCGTGGAGGTCGTCGCCCCAGCAGGCCAGGGTTCCGTCGGCGCGCACCCCGCACGTGTGCGAGCCGCCTGCAGCCACCTGGCGAAACACACCCGTGGGGGCAGCAAGGACACCGCTCGTGTCATCGCCCCAGCACTCGACCGTGCCGTCCGCACGTAGGGCGCACGCGTGGCTGGATCCCACGGTGATCTGCACGAACGAATCACCCGCCGGTGTCGATTCGGGCGTGTAGTCGTTGCCCCAGCAGGCCAAAGTCCCGTCCTTTCGCACCCCGCCTGCGCGGCCTCCGCCCGCAGCCAGGTCGACGAACGGACCGTTTGGGGCCATCGAGCCAGCGTGGTAGTCCGGTCCCCAGCACAGAACGGAGCCGTCTTGCTGCACGCCGCAGGTCTGCGTCACGGCCGCAGCCACTCGGATCATGGGCAGCGTGGGCGGCATGCATTCTGCAGAATCGTTATCCCCTCGGCACTCGACCGTGTCGTCCTCGCGAAGGCCACAAGTGTGCCAGCGGCCCGCTGCCAGCTCGACGAAGGCCCCGGCCGCCGTCGCGTTGCCGGGCTGCCACCGATCCCCCCAGCAGTCGATGGAATCGACGTAGGTTTGCCAGTTGATGGTATTGCAGCTGCCCCAGCACTCGACCCCGTCCTGCTCCCGTAGCCCGCACGCGTGCCCGCTCCCGGCTGTCAGCAGCTCGAACGGTCCGCTGGGAGGCACAGATTGTAGAGGTTGACCCCAGCAGGTGATCGTTCCGTCGCTGGCGAGCCCACACGTGTGAAAGAAACCAGCGGCAAGCTGCGAAAACGCTCCACCAGCCGGCGTGGACTGACCGTCGTCGTCGCGACCCCAGCACTCGACCGTCGAGTCGTCGCGCAGAGCGCAGGTGTGCCAGCCGCCGGCAGCCAACCCAACGAAACGCGTGCTCGGCGCATCCAACGCGCCCTCGTAGTCCTCTCCCCAGCAGCTGACCGTTCCGTTGTCCGCCAGCCCGCAGCTGTGGCCCACACCCGCCACCACCTGGGCGAACGTTCCGCTGGGAGCAGTCGCCTGCTCGTGCTGGTTCCGGCCCCAGCAGGCGATCGTTCGATCGCTGCGGACGGCACACGCATGGTCCGACCCGGCCGTCACTTGGACGAACGCGCCGCCGGGAGGCCTGGATTGACCAAAGGTGTTGTCACCCCAGCAACGGATCGTGCCGTCCGCCCTGATGTGGCACGTGTACCCGTCGCCCGCCGCGAGCCTCGAGCATTGGGTTCGCTCACACCTCTGGCCTGCATAGCCTATGGGACAGCGACATGTGACGGGCTCGCCCTGCCGAACCCGACAGGTGCCGCCGTTACGACAGAAATCCTCTGGACAGGCCCCGGACGCGCCGGGAGCCCCCGAAGCCCCAGATTCGGGCGCCGAGGCCCCCGCGGCGCCGGCCTCGGTCAGCGAAGGACCCTGACCGCCGACAGAGTCCACCGGCGTCGGCCTCGAGCCCTGCGATGCCGCCTTCCCCCCTAACCGTCCACCGCACGCTGGAACCGTCAAGCCGATGATCGCAAGAGCGCCTGCCACGAACCGTGCTTCGAACCAGCAGAGACCGAGCACAGAGCGATTGTCTCCGCAGGCCGCTCCGAATGCAACAGCGCATCCACGTGAGCCTCTGCCGGACGCGACGGAGGCGCAGCCGCGAGCTGTCCCTGGGCTGCCGCCATGGTCCCAAAGCTGGATCCCCACGCTGAAGTCCGGGGTATAGGCGAAGCCGCTCGATACGGCGCCGATGTCATCCTGAGCTCTGTGGAATCGTCGCGCTCGGGGGAGACGCCTTCGAGGACACCAGGGCCCTCTACGATGACGGCTAGCGTTTGTCTGGATTCGAACGTCATCGTCGGCTTGCGCCGGGTTTGGCATCTCCACCTCTTCTGGGCGTTGTTCGAATAGGTCCCTCTACGTGGTGTTGGTGACGGACCAGGTGCCGGCGCAGGCAGGGCGAGAGGACGTATGAGGCGAGGGAGCGGAAGGGCGACATGTGAGGTGAGTGCGCACTCGCTCCGTGTACCCGTCGACCTGGGGGCATGGGGCCGAGTCGTTTCTTCGCGGTGACCCGTACTGGTGCGGTGGCGCGGACGGTTCGACGAGCCTTTCCGATTGTCTTCGTGGGTCGTCTGGCGGCAGACTACGGCCTCGAAGGGGCTAAGATGACAAAGAAACTCATTGCCGAGGCATTCGGAACGTTCTGGCTGGTCTTCGGTGGCTGCGGTAGCGCTGTGCTGGCCGCCGCGTTCGGCGGCACGGACTCCAACCTAGGGCTCGGGTTCCTGGGGGTCGCGCTCGCGTTTGGACTGACCGTGCTCACCATGGCCTACGCCATCGGTCACATCTCCGGATGCCACCTGAACCCAGCGGTTACCCTCGGGTTGGTGGCAGGCA
>JAFGIS010000675.1 GCA_016929495.1 Polyangiaceae bacterium
CTGGGGGGCAGCGAGGCCCGCCACGAGCCGCGCGAGAACACTGGCGGGCCGGCCACGCTGTGGCAGGCCCAGCGGCGGAAATGCTCCACGTGTGCGCATGGAGACCGATGTCGCCTCGAAGCCCGAGCCCCGCCCACAGGGCGACCCCTCGGGGCCGGGTGGCTGCCGTGGCCTTGCGCCAGAACTGGCCATAGAGTCGCAGCGTGCACGAACACTGCGAAGAACGCGGGCTCCCGCACGTCGACGAGCTGGGCGGCGAACTGATGGGGCTCTCCCAGACGTGCCGCGAGTACGTGCGGCGCGCCGTGGGGACGGACCTCGACGATACGCCCGACACCCTGCCGGTGCTCGATCACTACATCGACATCTCTCGCGACACTGTCCACGAGCGGCCAGAGCTCATGGCACTCGTGGCGCGGGCGGTGGGCGCGTATTTCGGTGAAGTGATACGCGTTCAGATGGACGGATTCTGGTACCTGGGCTCCCCGGACGCCAAAGACTGGTACGTCTGTGCGCGTTCGGTCTTTCTCGCGATCAATCCTGTCGGCGCGGCCTACGAAGCATTGACGGGCACGTCCGAACATACCGGGCCCTCGGCGCAGCTTTGGGTTCGTCGCGAGTCACGAGCGCGAGTCGAGCAGAGGCTCGGCTCGCTGCCGCCCGTCTCGGAACCGGACTACTACCGGCTTTCGACTCGACTCGAGGCGCTCGAGGTTGCAGCCGCGGCGCTGGCCGCGGACTCGATGGCGCGCGGGGAGGAGCCGGTCGAGCTCGGGCGCGACGACTACGCACGCGAGCTCGGCTGAAGCGACACGAGCCGTCCGTCGTCCTACTCGCCGTTGCCCGTGGCGCGCGGACGGCGGGCAATCTGATCGATCGTCTGGCGAAACTGCTTGGCTTCCTGCTCGCAGGGTACCTTGCACGCTGTGCGTTTTTTCTTGCGACAGTCCGTGGGCTTTGTACTCAAAGCGGCCAGTAGTGCGACGCTTCTTTCGTCCCCGAGTTCGGCAGCACGAGGGAGCAGTCGAAGGCGAGCACTGCAGCTCGGAGCGAACCGAAGATCGTAGGCTATCGAGAGAGCCGCCGAGAGCTTCTTCTTCCGGCGGAGCTCCGCGAGCAGCCCACTGGCGCGGGATTCCAGCGCCGGTTTGCGCAGCGCCAGGTCATAGAGCAGGTCAGCGCCCGCGCTGCCCATGTATTGGTGCATGACCGCAAAAGCCAGGTCGGCAGCGCGGCCGCCGCTCTGTGCGGCTTTCGAGACGATGTACCGGATTTCCGGGTCGCGTCCCTGCTCGGGCGCGACGGTCAGAAGCCCCTTGACGGTTTCGACGGCGTCCGCCAGCGTCGAGGCACGACTCGCGTAGGCGAGCACCAATGCGCGCAGCGGCTCGGAGTCGTCCGGGTACGCTTGCGCCAGCGAGCGCAAGCTGTCCGGACCCTGCGCGACAGCCGCCGCCAGCTCGTCGTCTGGGGCCCGCTGCGCTTCTGGCGGACGATGCGGTTCGCTGTGGTGCGCCGAGCGAGACGACGGCAGCTCGCGCGGTGCTGGCGCGCGGTCCACCCTTGCAGCCGTCCTGGCTCGGTCCGGCGTGATGGCCACGGCGCGTCCCGATGGGCCCCTTCGAGAGAAGCCCGCCGCCAGAAGCACGGCACAGACCAGCGTGACGACGACGGTGAGCACGGGCCCCAGCAACCAGCGTTGCAGGCGTCCCCGTCGACGCCATCGCAGCTGATGCAGGACCGCTCCGCCGGCCGCCACCAGACCGATGCTCGGCAGAATCAGGTTCCATCCCGGCCACCCGGAACCGCTTGCGACTCCGAAGCGCGAGATGTGCGCCATGACCGAATCCGCGAAACGCACCAGCAACGCGCCCAGACCGTACGCGAACAAAGCGGCAATGAGCGGCGCGCGCCAACGGGGCAGCCACGACACCACGATTGCGCTGTTCGGCCAGACACGAAGGCGGAAACGCCGCCACAACAGCGCTGCTGGGAATGCACACGCCAATGCGAGCGCGCCGAGCAGAACGAGCTCTGTCGTGGTGAAGCCCGTCCGGGTCGGGTCGAGCTGCAGGGCTCCGGCCACCGCAGTCCCGCCGCCCAGGGCCATCAGCCCGAACGCGGCAAGCGCCAGTGCCACGAACCGGACGCGTGCGGCTCGCGCCTCACCGGCGGAGAGTGGCAGCTCCGATGCTTTGTGGGCGGGGGGCACTACGGTCTGCGGTGAACCGAGCACGACCGTGCTCAATGCCGTCCCCAGCTGGACCATGTCCTGGTAGCGCTCATCGGGCTCTCTGGCCATGGCCCGCTGGATCACCACCTCGAGCTCGGCGCTCACGGTAGGCTGGATCGAACGTGGCCGTGGAGGATCTTCGCTCAGCACGGCCATCACGGTCATGCGCGGCGTCTTCGCGGTAAACGGGGGCCGACCCGTGGCGGCGGTGTACAGAATCGCCCCGACTCCATACACGTCGGTACGGTGATCGGTCGACCTTCCACAAGCCTGCTCTGGAGACATGTAGCCGGGCGTGCCCATGACCACGCCGGTCTGCGTCAGCTGGCTGTCCTGGTCGAGGAAGCGCGACAGCCCGAAGTCGAGCACCTTCAGGCGCGGGCGGGCAGGCACACCGCTGGTGAAATCGCCGACCAAGAACACGTTGTGCGGCTTCAGATCGCGGTGAATCACTCCCTGCGCGTGGGCGGCTCCCAGCGCCTCGCACAGCGCTCGGCCGAAGTAGACCACCGTCTCCGATGGAAGCGGAGCGAAGCGCTTGATGTAGCTGTGAAGATCGATACCGCTCAGGTGCTCGCAAACCATGTAGGGCCAGCCCTGCGGCGTGTGACCCACGTCGTAAATGCCGACCACGCCGGGGTGTTCCACGGATGCGGCGGCCTCCGCTTCGCGCTGGAAGCGCGCCACGAGCGAGGCATTGAGCACGTACTCCGGGTGGAGCACCTTGATGGCGAAGCGCTTGTTGGGTACGCGGGTGTGGTGGGCCTCGTAGACGCGACCCATGCCGCCCTCGCCCAGAACCCGCTCCACGACGTATGTCTCGTGCAGCGTCGCACCGATCAGCTCGTCGGGGGCGCTGGAGAGCGGCACTCCACTCCAGGACCCCGCAACCTCATCCGAGGTCCGGTCGCCCGCACTCGCGCACTCTGCGCTTTCGCCGGCGTAGACAGTCGGCCCGGTCGTTGAGCTTTCGCGGTCCTCTGCCAACGGTTCTGTCCTCGCTAGAGCGACAAACGGCTATGCCGTTTGTCGCGACCAAACAAGCAACTAGAGTACACGCTGATCGGTGGTGTAGCGGCAGATGCTCCGGGGACGATAACAGAAACGAGAGCACTGGTTGCGTTCGGATAGCGGCCTGCCGGCCGCCATGGGCCGGCAGCGCGGCGGAGCCTTCCTTCCCGCAGGCGCCACCCGCTCAGCCGCGCCGCTCCGTGCGTCCAACGCAGCTACTTGGAAGCACCGTCGTTTGCCTCGGGGCAGAAGCCAACATACGCGGCGAGCTCGAGGCCGCACGCGAGCTCGTTGCCCGTCGCGACCACGGACTGGCAGCGCTGGCGCTCGCTGTTCGTTTCGATTTCCTTGCAGCACTGCGAGAGGCCGTCGCAGCCTGGCACGAGCGCAAGCTCGACCTCTGCGACTGCACACTCGCCGAGCTTCGAGCACCGCTCGGTGGCTTCGGCTGCACAGGCATCCGCGACGAGCGCGTCCACGCAGTCTCCATAGCCGTCTACGCGCAGACCGCAGGTGTCGCTGATCTTGGGCTCGCGTCCGCAGTTCGCGCCAGCGAACCTCACGACCTGGCTGTACTCGGGCGCCGCGTTCGGATCCCCGAGGTCACAGTCCGTGTCCTTCGCTTCGGCAAACCGCTCGCGCGTCCAGCTGCACAGCGTGTCGAGCGACCCGCCGCGCAGGATGCTGAGCTCCGTGTCACCGGCTGGCAGAATCGACTCGGCAACGGCATTGGGGCCGCACGCCGAGATCACGAGCAACGCGACCGGCAAGCACCACACTGGGACCTCGCGTCGGTTGGCGCGACGGGTGCTTCGACGCGCCCGACGGCGTGAGGACGTCGAAAGACCCATCGCTTCTCGCAGGTCTGCTCGGGCAGGCGCTGGTTGCCGGGCCTCGATGCGATCGAATCGTGGCACTAGAGGGTTCGGACGCATGATTCACCTCGCAGGACCTACAACGGTCCGATCCACCGAGACACAGCACCGGTCACAGGCTCTCCATCTCGGGACGACCTCTCGTCGTGTCGGAGACCGTTCGACCCATGGGAACGGCGCTCCACGCTACTCCCACGGTGCGGCCCGGCAAGTGTTGCGTCCAGAAGCGTGGTTCGCCCGGGCGAGGAGGAATCCTCAAGCGGTCCGCAGGTTCATGACCACACTTGTTTCGCCGGGGCCGCTCTCGACCCGCACACGCCCGACGGCCACGACAGCTTCGGGGCCTGGCCTGGCGCGACGAGCGTCGTACTCCAGATCAGGTTCTCCGGGCTCGACCCACGCGAGCACCACCGAGGTCTCGCACGCGCCAGCGTCGTCGCCCAGCTGAACGATGTCGAGCGCGACGCCGCTGCGAAGTTGTTCGGCCGTGATGGAGCGCTGTGCAGATCCCAGCGGACGGGCCCGACCATCGGGAAGAGTGCCAGAGCGAACGCTCCCAGCAGGATAGGCCTGGGCGACGAGCCGGTAGTTGCGCCCGGGTTCCAGTCCATCGGCCGAGATTTGTGCGCGGACGCGGCCGTAGTGGTCCAGCCCCATCGTGGTGCTCGCCAGCAACGCCATCCACGACGCGGCGGCGCCCGCCCGTTGCGACAGCTTCGCCACGGGGGATCCGCGGGGCAGTGTTGTTGCGTCGTGTGCCATTGCAGCAGCCGCCTGCGCCAATACCATAAGCAAACGCCATGCCAGTCTCGCGTCCCGTGCCGGAGTCGACAATCCGGCCCGGCTCCGACCAAAGCCTGCTACGCCGAGGAGCCCTACTTCTGGGCCGCCACCGCTTGGGCCCATGCGAGCGCCGCGCTGCAGGTTCCATCGGACCGGGACTGCCCGGCGTTGCGCACGAATGGACCGATTGCGACTGCTATGTCACAGCCGTTACGCACCCACGCGAGTGGCCCACGTTGGGCGCGTTCCCGGCAGCAGGCACTTGCTTCGGATTGTGGATCCGGCCGCGCGGGATGTTGCTGTCTTGGTGCGCCGTTGCTTTCGACCTCGCCGCTGAACCGGGCGCCACACAGTACGCCCAAGCCACGTGCTGCTGCCGCGACGTTGTCGTAGCGAATGTGCCACGCTACGGCGAAGTGCCGTGCTTGCTGGTAGAGGGCGAGACGGTCCCCGCCCCAGCCTGCTGCCCGGTTGGCCGCCTCGGGTCCGGGGAGCCATTCGGCCAGCAGCACCCGCAGCGCTTGCTCGCCCAGAACATCGCTGTAGGCCGGGGCGCCGAAGCGGGAGTGCGGCGCAGCCGGGACCGGGACGGACTCAGCCGGTTCCCGAGCTAGAAGCTTCTCCGGGTGGAGGACCTGCTCGCTCGTTTCCGGAGGCCGGGCCCACACCGCGTTGACCAACGCCCACCCACCGCGCTCGAGCAGCCAGCGCACGAGCGCTACTCCGTCGGCATAGGGCGCCATCAAAAACCGACGAAGCACCGCAGGCACGCCGGTCCCATCGAGTCCCGATCGGACGGCCTCTGGCAGAGCTTCCGCCGGCAGCGGGGTGGCGGTCGGCGTGCAGAGGACGCCCGAGGCGGCACAGGTGGCGTCGCCCTCGGCGAGTGACTCCAGGGCGCTGGCGCGATCAGAACCATCGGGTGCGGGCACGAGGCGGTCGTCGATGCCGAAGTGCTGGTCCTGCAGGGCGTGCACGAGCTCGTGCTCGACCGCCCCTTCTGTCTGTTCTCGATCCAGGTCCGTCGCGATGAGGAGCTTCTTCGAGTGCGGATCGTACAAGCCCGCCAGACTGTCGCTCGTGAGCGCGACCATGCTAGGCACGAGTTCGAAATCGACGGGAACGACGTCGAGCCCGAACAGCAGCGCCTCGAGCGCTGCCGCCATCCGCACGGCGTTGTCTGCGAGCAGCCGAGTTCGGACGTGCAGCCTGAGCTCGCTCCTCGTCACCCAGCGCGCTTCGACCGCCGCGCGTGGCTCGAGCCCCCGCAGCGTGCGCACCCTGTCGAGCGCGGCGCGGATGCTCGGAGAGACGGTCCTGATGCTTGTCGCAGGACGGTGCGCGGCTGGGGCTTCGGCGCCGGATGGCTTCTTCTCGAAGGCATGACCGACCTGCGCCCGGGACGGGGATCTCGGAAGAGGCTGGGGAAGGCAGCGCGCCGCGACCGCGATCAGGAGCCAGAAACCTGCCGCCGTTTGGCCCGCGCGAAGCCTCACTTCATGCCTTGAGCTCGCGGCCTGGCGAGCTCGGTCGCGGCCCGAAGCGCCGAGATCGCCTCGTTGTGGTTGTGGTTCCCGAACACGCTCTCGCCTGCGACGATCACGTCGGCGCCTGCCTGGACCACCAGCGGTGCAGTTTCCGGAGACATGCCGCCGTCCACCTCGAGATCCACGACCAGCCCGCTCCTGTCGATCATCTCGCGCACTGCCTGGATCTTCGGCAGCATGCTGGGCATGAACGACTGTCCACCGAATCCCGGATTGACAGTGAGTACGAGCACCAAATCGACGTCTTCCAGAACGTAGCGAAGCGCCTCCTCGGGGGTGTGCGGATTGAGCACCACGCCAGCGCGCTTGCCGAGCCTTCGGATCTCCGCCAGATTCCGCTTCAGATGCGTCGTCGCCTCGAGATGCACGCTCATGATATCCGCGCCCGCATTGGCGAACGCAGTCAGGTACTTGTACGGTTCTTCGATCATGAGGTGGACGTCGAGCGGCAGGGACGTCGTCCTGCGCGCAGCGGCCACGACGACCGGGCCGAGCGAGATGTTGGGCACGAAGCGGCCGTCCATGACATCCACGTGAATCCAATCGGCGCCCGCTTGCTCGACGTCACGGAGCTCTTCCCCCAAGCGTGTGAGATCCGCGGCCAATATCGACGGCGCAATGCGCACCTTATTCTGCATGGGGCGCCAATATGACCAATTGGGGAGGCCGCGACCACCCCGAGACTCCACAGGCCAGCAGGCCCGAGATCCGTTTGGCCGGCCGAACAACCGCTGCGTTTGTGTTGCGAACCTCGCCCCCAGAGGTCATGCTCCCCGCCCACTCGTCGTTGCAGCTGCGAGCAGACTTCGCGCATGAGCCTGTCCACCGCCCAGACGCTGACGATTGCCGAGCTCGGGGCAATCGGCCTTTTCGCCGCCCTGCCGAACGAGGTGCTCGACCACCTTGCCACGACGCTGGAGCTGCGCTCTTTCGAGGCGGGCGCGATTGTGTTCCGGGAAGGCGAGACTGCGCGCGACATGTTCGCGGTGGTCAGCGGGGAAATGGAAGTGCTCAAGCACAGTCGTCTCGGACGGGAGGCCCGGGTTGCACTGCTCGGTCCGGGCGACTGGTTCGGCGAGATGAGCATTGTCGACGTTCAACCACGCTCAGCATCCGTGAGGGTTCTGTCCCCCTCACGCGTGGTGCGCATGACAGCAGCTGATCTCGACGCGCTCTACCGCCGTGACCTTCGCGCCTATTCCTTGATCATACTGAACCTGGCCCGCGAGCTCAGTCGCAGGCTGCGCATCGCGGACGGGATCCTGGCCGATCTGATCGCGAACGTGGTTGACGGCTATCTAGCGCCGCGCTGACCCGCAACCGCGCCGCCTGGTGCCCTGTCTCCGAGACAGGGCATCGTTTCGATAGAAACGATGCATTGGCGCATCGACTAGCTTTCGCTTCCGGCCTCCGACGACCAGAAGCGACCCCTCAGGCTGCCTCCCGCACCATTGAACCCGACGCTGCCGCCAGTGGCCTCAGGCGTTTCTGCGTTTGGTGCGCCGGCTGCACCGGCTTCCGCGCCAGCCTGGCCTGCTCCTGCGCCGCTTGGGCCCTCACCGCCGGTTGCAGCCCCACCCGTGCTGCTTGTGCCGCCCGTCGTGCTGCTGCCACCCGCCGCGCTTCGGCCACCCGCGGCGGTCGTACCGCCCGAAGCCGCGGTCCCGCCCGCGCTGGTGGCGCCGCCATTGGCGGTGGTGCCGCCCCTGCCCGTCCGGCCGCCAGAATTCGCACCACCAGCAGCGGTGCTGCCGCCCGTTGCCGCGGCGCCCCCTGTGCCAGGCGCTCCACCACCTGTCCCCGTTGCTCGTCCACCCGTCGACACTCCACCCGATTCCGCCGTTCCACCAGTGGCCATGCCGCCCGTCGCGGCGACCTCACCACCTGTGGCCGTCGCACCGCCGCCGGCGCCAAGCCCGCCGGTTGGGTTCACCCCACCGGTGGACACGCCCGGAGTCGCGCCGGTGCCGTTGTCTGCACTCCCGGTGCTACCCCCGGATGCGGTGGGCTCATTTGCGGCACCGTCGTCGTCGTCGTCCGGATAGCTCGCGGACCCGCCGGACGAAGGCTTGTGGTCGCTGGCGCCCGGATCGGGCGGCAGCGGATTCAGCGGATCCATAGGATCCGCGCTGCACGCAGCCGCCAGCCCTAAAGCCGAAATGGCCCACCAAGGGATGCGCCGGGACAAACCAATCATGCCCGTTCCATGGATAGCACAAACTGCGCCACACGCCGAGCGTGGATCCGAGCCGAATCACGAAGGAGGCCCCGTGGCCAGTGGCACACCTTGGCACAAAGTGAGACTGTGCTGTCACGTGGTTCTGGTGTTCAGTGCCTGGATTTTGTCGTTCGGGCGCGCTCGAGCAGTGCCAAGACCTGCGCCACATCGGGTGGTGACTGAGCCAGGGCGTCGGCCAGGCCGAGCAGCTCGTGCCCCAGGGCTCGGAGCGCGTTGGCGACCTCGTCGCCATTGGTCGCGAACACGTCGCGCCACATGGAGACCTCGCCGCCCGCCGTGCGGGTCATCTGTTCGAACGTCGGTCCTCCCGTCTGAGCTGCTCTGCGCTCGTCGGTGAGCACTGCCAGCAAGCTCGCGAGCACCTGGGGCGCGTGGCTCGTCAGGGCGACGGCTCGGTCGTGGTGTTCTGGGGTCATGTGCACGGCCACGGCCCCGACCATCTGCACGAGTTCTTCGACACGAAGCGTTGCGGCCTCTTCTGCCCCGCTGGTGCAGAGAATCCAAGGACGCCCGACGAACAGGTCCGGCGTCGCCGCGCCAAGGCCGCTCTGCGCGCGTCCTGCCATGGGGTGGCCGCCGACGAAACGAGCACCGCGCGACATTCGGGCTGCAGCAGAGGCCATCGCCCGTTTGGTGGAGCCGGTGTCCGTGACCACTCGGGCGTGCTCGAGCACGCTCGGCAGCAGTCGGAGGTTCGTGCCGACCGGCGCGGACATCACGACGAGGTCCGAGTCCCGCGTTGCCGCCGCCAGCGCCTCCGGATCCGTCGCGTCGACGCGTTCGTCGACGACACGTGCACCCAGCTCACTCGAGAGAACCTCAGGCCGGTCAGCCCCAACGAGCCTGATGCCGTGGGCACGCAACGACAGCGCAATCGAGCCGCCGATGAGCCCGAGCCCGACGATGGTGACAGAGGTCATTCGCGAACGGCCGCGCCGATCCTGCGCACTCTCTCTGCGAGCGTCACGGCTTCCTCCCAGCGCAGCGTCGCTGGCAAGTGGGGCTGCGCGTCCTGTTTGCCCATCCACACGCGCAACAGCAGCCCGTCCGTTCCGGCCCCGGCCGCGGCACAGGCCACCGCAGCGCAGTAGCGAGCCCGCTGCGCAATCGTGGGGACGTCCACCACGATGGGCAGATGCGTGCGCAGCTTGGCTCGCGCGATGGCAGCGATCTCGAACGTGCGTGCGCCGGTCGGGTACTCCCCGCCAGCTTCGAGCAGCACCACCTGGCCCTCTCGACGCGCGAGCGCCTTGTCGGCCGCACCGATCCAGGAGTTGGCGCCCCAACTCGGCTGCCGCTCCACGAACAACACGGGCCACGCCTGCCCTTCCGGCTTGGGATCGAGCGAAAGACAGGAGAGCGCCTCGATACTCTCGGGAGCACGAGGAGAGCGCGTCACGGCTGCATCGAAGGGACGGCCGGCCACGAGCGCATACTGCAGGTCGCGTGTTGCGGCCGTCGGCTCCGCCCCCGGGCTCTCGGAAGGCTCCAGTCCCACCGGTTCGATAGCGATCCACATGGGGTCGCCGCCGATCGTGCCCCAAGGCCCCTCGACGATCGTGGACCGCTGACGGAACCGCCGCGATGCGAGACGAAAGGACTCGCTCACGCGTACCACCTTCGCGACTCCTGGAAGCTCGCGAGCCACGGCGACATCGTTCGGTCCGACGTCGCCCACCACACCCAATATCGTCTGGTGCTGGCCGCTCGATCGGTGGACGTCGAACCCGGCTCCCACCAGGAAGGCGATTGCGGCACTCACTGCGGATTCCGGGGCGGCTGGCTCCATGACGATGATCATCGGACCGCGGAGCCTACCAAAAACCGGGCCGCATTGCCTCTTTCCCCCGCCCGACCTTCTGCGCGTCAGGCTCCCGGCCCCCGGGGCGGCACGGCCAGTGTTCCCGCGGATCGAGAGCCGCTCGAGGGGGCCACCCGCCCCGTGGCGACCGGCGCCCGCCCCGAGTGCGCTATCATGGCGGCCATGCGAGGCGTGCTCACGATGACCATGGCTGCCTGGTCCGGGCTGTCCGCGTGTGCGCCACAGACTCCACCCCACTGGGCCCAGGGAGGCGCGCCGCTCGTCATCGCAGCGGCGCGCTGGGACCTGGGAGACGAGACGGTACAGATCCTCCCGAATGGGCAGGTGGTCCGGGATGGGGACGTCCTTTTCGCGGTCGACCGAGTGGGCAGAGTCGTCGACGAAGACAACGACCCGGTTGCGCTGCTCCTGCCCGACGGACGTCTCGCGGGATCGGACGGGATGCTCGGACACGTGGGGCTCAACAACGCTTCGCCCCCGGGAGCAAGCACGGCTTGGCTGTCCCTCTTGCCCAACGGTCAGGTCCTGTTCTTCGACAGAGACGGCGACCGCGAACCCCAGGGCGTCTGGCGGGGCTGCCAGGGTCCTGTGCGCCGCACGTGCACGCTGGTCACGCACGTCCTGGCGCTGCAGCGCGAGTCTCGCCGCTCTTCCGGGCCCGCGATCGGCGTGGGGCTTGGCGTGGGCTTCTGAGCGCTCTGCCCCCGCCAGGGACCGTTTCAGCCTGGACCCGGCCGCCTTGCGGTTGCAGCGGACTTGACCTGGTGCGGAGAATCGCACAAACGAGCATCCCGACCGGAGACCCACGATGCTCGACCCCCGACATGTCGCCGATCACCTCGAAGAAGTCCGGGCCGCCCTGGCTCGACGCTCGCCCGGTGCCGCGGCCACTCTGGATGGCATCGCAGGACTGGTCGCGCAGCGCCGCGACCTCATCGGACGCACCGAAGCACTCCAGGCGCAGCGCAACGCCGCCAATGCCGAAATGAGCCGGCTCGCGAAGGGCCCGGACAAGGCCGCCTTTCAGGCGCGGCGGGAAGAGCTGCGCGCCCTGACCGAGCAGGTCAAGAAGCTCGAGGCAGAGCTCGACCAAGTCGTCGTGGCGATGCAGGACGAGCTGCTGGCAGTCCCGAATATCCCTCATGAGTCCGTGCCGCTCGGTCAGTCCGAAGAGCAGAACACCGTGGTACGGGTCTGGGGAGAGCCGCCGGTGTTCGATTTCGAACCATGCGCGCACTGGGACATCGGCGACAGACTCCAGATCCTGGACTTCGAGCGCGCGGCGAAGCTATCGGGAGCCCGCTTTGCAGTGCTCTGGCGGGCGGGCGCGCGGCTCGAACGCGCGCTGACAGCGTTCATGTTGGACATGCACACTCGGGAACACGGGTACAGCGAAGTGTATCCGCCTTTTCTCGTGCGCGCTGAAGCCCTGCGCGGCACCGGCCAGCTTCCGAAGTTCGAGGCGGACCTGTTCAAGACCTATCGGCAGGAGGGCGACGAATCGGGAGCGCTCTATCTGGTGCCTACGGCCGAGGTCCCGCTCACCAACCTGCATGCGGACGAAATCCTCGGAGCCGAGCAGCTTCCGGTTGCGTACACCGCGTTCACGCCCTGTTTCCGGAGCGAAGCGGGATCGCACGGCAAAGACGTGCGCGGCCTGATTCGACAGCACCAGTTCGACAAGGTCGAGCTGGTCCGCCTGGTCGCCCCTGACCGGGGCCTCGATGAGCTCGAAGTGCTGACCCGGCACGCCGAGGCCGTTCTGCAGCGACTCGGCCTGCACTATCGGGTCTCGGCGCTTTGTACCGGAGACCTCGGCGCCTCGTCGGCCAAGACCTACGATCTGGAGGTCTGGCTGCCCTCTCAACGCCTCTATCGTGAGATCTCGAGCTGTTCATGGTGCGGAGACTACCAGGCGCGCCGTGCCAAAATCCGCTACCGCCCGGAGCCCAAGGGCAAGCCGCAGCTGCTCCACACGCTCAACGGTTCGGGTCTTGCCGTGGGTCGCACGATGATTGCCGTTCTGGAACAGCACCAGCAGGCCGATGGCAGCGTGGTGATCCCGGAGGCGCTGAGGCCCTGGATGGGCACAGACCGCCTTGTCCCGCCCTGAAGTCGAGTCTGTCCGCGCGTGGGCATGTTTGGACTGCAGGCACCCGGTTGGCCGGCCGGCTATTCTATGAGCTGTGGGTGGACTCCTCATGCACGGCGTGCCTAACTGCGCTGTGCGATGCAGTGGGCTCGGTGGGCAAAACTGGCGCTTGCGCTCGTTGCTGCGGGCCAGCTTGCCGTGCTCGATGTGGCGCTTCGTGGTCCCAGTGCGTACGTCGCGTATCCGCGCATGCTGGGCGGCCTCGTGGCGAGCCTGGCCTTCTCGCTGCTGGTCTTCTCCCAGTTCAGAGGGCTTGTCGCTCGGGCCATCGTTGCTTTGATCACGGCTCTGCTGCTGGTCGGGCAGCTTGCCTACTACGTCTACTACCACGCTCCGCTCGACGCCCAGGTGGCTCTGGCGGCGCGCCAGTACTGGGCGGATGTCCGCCCCGTGCTCGTTCAATCCGCCTGGCGGCTTGCTCTGGCGACCACGGCGACTGCGGGCCTGGAGCTCTGGCTCCTGTCGCGAGTTCGCCTCGAGCACATGTCGAGGCCTCTGTTGGCGGGACTGGCCGTGGCGGGTTGGGGCCTTGCCGGATCGCCTCGCCAGTGCACGGCCGAGGTGCGGGCCGCCCATGCCGTGACCGCACTGTTGACGACGCCAGCCGGCAGCCGGCAGGGCGCCCGCCCCGCTGTCCCCGAGCTGCAATCGCTCAGCGGGCGTCTGCCCGACGTGCTCCTGATCGTCACGGAAAGCGTGCGCGCGAGCGATGGGTGCCAGCGCAACCGTTGCACGACCGGTCGTGAGCTCGTCGAAGCGCTGCCTGCGCCGCTCATCATGGACCAAGCTCGGTCGCTCGCGAGCTACACGACGGTCGCGCTGCTTGCCCTGGTCACGGGCCGCACTCAGGAGCGCCCGCCGAACGAGCTGGCCCAATTCCCGGACCTGTTCGATTTGGCTCGCGCCGCCCGCGGGGGCCGGGAGCGGTACTCCGTGTACTACTGGTCGGCGCAGTTGGCCGAGTCGACGCCGCACGGTCCGCTCACCGGCGTCGCCGACGAGGTCGTCACGGCCGAGACGCTGCTCGGCCACCCGTTGGATGATATCGAGGAATCCGTCCTGGGACGACTGGACCGGCGCGTCGTCGATCTGTGCGAGCGCAAGGTGGTCGACCCGGGCGAACCCCGGTTCATCGTGGTCCACCTGGCGGGCACGCACACGCCTTACTTCTTCGAAGAGCAGCAAGCGACCTTCCACCCGTGGGGCGACCACATCACCTGGAAGGCGATGGATCGCCTGCACAACAAGTACCTGAACGCCCTGGCGGAGCAAGACCGGACCGTCGCGCGTTGCGCGCGTGCCTTCGTTCGGAGCGAGGAGTCACGTCCTTGGCTTGTTCTGTACACGAGTGACCACGGCGAGGCCTTCGGCGAGAACCACGCCATCCATCACGGTCAGAATCTGTTCGACGAACAGATCCACGTGCCGATGATCATGGCGCACGGTGGTGATGCGCTGAGCCCGGCTCAGGCCGCGGCCTTGAGGGAGGCCCAGCCGCGGCCCGTTACCCATGCAGACCTGCTGCCGACGCTGCTCGACGCCATGGGCCTTCTGGACCACTTCGCGCTTCGAAGTTTCGTCGCAAGCCTCCCAGGCCGCAGTCTGCTCCGGCCGATCACGCGTTTCGTGCCGCTTCCGCTCACCAACTGCACCGACACCCACCATTGCCCACTCAACACCTGGGGCGTCCTGGGCGAGAAGAAGAAACTCGTGGCACAGGTCTGGGACGGCAAGTGGCGATGCATGGGTCTCGAGGGAGGCGAACGCGAATTGGACCTCCGCCGGTGCCCGGAACTCATCCGCACCGCATGCGCAGCGTTCCCTACGCTGCCGAGCGGCAGCAAGAACTGGCCGTGCCGGTGAGCGGCACGCCGTGCGGATCCTTCCCGCTACTTCAGAACGGCAGCCTTCGGCACATCGACTGCGCGCGCGACGCGTACCCGTCCCCGTAGGCGAAGCGCAAGTAGTCGAGCGCGATCCGCGTCGCCGGGTCGAAGCCGTAGCCGAGCGAGGCGCGCCAGGAGAAACGGCCCTGGCACGCGACAGGATGCTGCCTGAGCCCGCCGAGCAACTGCCATTCGGCCCACTCGAGCGACTCAGCGTCGACGCCGCCCGAGTTGATCGCCGCCTGAGCGAATACCGGGATGGCTGCGATCCCGGTGGCCTTCAGCAGCTCGCGCGCCTTGTCGAGCGCTCTGAGGTTGCGCGCCAGGTTCTCCGTAGCCTCCCGCTGCTTGCGGCTGTAGAACAGCTCCCAGAAGCGCGCGGCCATGCCCAGGAAGCGAGCATCTTTCGGAGCGAGCTGCCGCAGCTGTGCATACAGCTCGTAGGAGCGGCGGATGTCCTGGCCTGTGCGCGGCTCGGGCTTGTCGAGGAGCAAGCCGATCTCGGCGAGCAGCTGGTTGACCCGCGCCTCGTGCGTGATGAGCGACGCGAGCGCGATCCTACCGGCGGGCACGTTGGCCACGTCCCTCGGTCCGCGCACTTCCACCGACGCTTCCACCGGAGCGTTCTCGCCATACAGGCTCAAACGGAGCCGATCGGACACGTCGAGAACGACCAGGCCGTCGCGGTCCGTCGTTCCCAGAAGGAAGGTCTCGTTGCCGAGCCGAAGCGAGACCTCGGCATCTCGGGTCAGCGTTTCGTCGCAGGGCACAGTCTCGGTAGGGTCGCCAGCGACCTGCCGCTTGCCGAGGTTGCGCCGGCTCACGACGTCCCCGTCGTCGAGCGTCTCCTCGACCCGTTCCACCATCTGGACCGGGATCTTGTCACACACGGAACGTTCACGGATGCGGAGCCTGAGCACGTCACGCTCCGATGCGGCCTCGGCAGCGTAGACGCGGTCCTTGGGCGCGCCGTAGGTCACCACCGAGCCGGCGGGCGTCTCCACGATGCGGACGCTGTCACTGCTGGCACATGCCGCGACACCGCTCGCCACCAGCAGAACGAACCCAGCCACAACCCTCCGACCACGAGACCCATCGCGTGCGTTGTGCATCGAAACCTCCTCGAGCGCTCCGGAGCCTACCACATCCAGACTTGTGACGGGCAGAAGCCCCCGAGGCGCGTGTCAACACGGTTCATGGGCGCCGCGGTGGCGGCTGCGGCGCCGAGACCCCGTGTTCAGCTGGAGTGTACTGGCCGGGCCCCGCGGCCGTCACACGCGAACCCGGGTTCACAGTCACGTGTGAGCGCTTCTGCGCCCGCTCCCCACAGCTCATTTCAAGCGCACAGGACCCATCCGGCCGGGATCAGCGCCGGGAAGGCTCGTCAGTCGTAGTACTCGTTGCCCAGGTGCGTGATGAGGTCCTCGCCGACCATCCACCGCAGCGTGTTCTTGAGCTTCATCAGCTGAATGAACAGGTCATGCTCGGGGTACAGGCCCGAGGCGACCATCGGGCTCTTGAAGTAGAAGCTCAGCCACTCCTGGACACCGCGGAAGCCGGCGCGCTTGGCGAGATCCAGGAACAGCGTCAGATCGAGCACGATGGGCGCAGCCAGGATCGAATCGCGACACAGGAAATCGACCTTGATCTGCATCGGGTAGCCGAGCCAGCCCACGATATCGATGTTGTCCCAGCCCTCCTTGGAGTCCCCGCGCGGAGGGTAGTAGTTGATGCGCACCTTGTGGTAGAGATTGCCGTAGAGCTGCGGATAGACCGATGGCTGCAGGATCTGCTCGAGCACGCCGAGCTTGCTCACTTCCTTGGTCCTGAAGTTGTCGGGATCGTCGAGCACTTCGCCGTCGCGATTGCCGAGGATGTTCGTCGAGAACCAGCCGGTCACGCCGAGCATGCGCGCCTTGAAGCCGGGAGCAAGGAGTGTCTTCATGAGGGTCTGACCCGTCTTGAAGTCCTTGCCGGCGATGGGCGTCTCGGTCTGACGCGCGAGCTCGATTGCGGCAGGGAAATCGAGCGAAAGGTTCGGGGCGCCGTTGGCGTACGGAACGCCTTCTTTCAGGCACGCCCACGCATAGATCATGGAGTTCGAAATGGTCGGGTCATTGCTCTTCAGTCCCTCCTCGAAGCTCTGGATGGACTGATGCACGGCGCCCGGCTCGATGTATGTCTCGGTCGAGCCGCACCAGACGGCCACGGCGCGCGAGCAGCGGCGCTGGGTCACGAAGCGTTTGATGTCCTCGCGGAGTGCGTCGACCATGTCGGCCTTGGTCTTCTCCTGCTTGACGTGTGTTCCCTGCAGACGCTTGACGTACTCCGGGTAGAAGACCGCCTTCATCGGCGAAATGGTGCTGAGCTCGTCCCGCACCCGGGCCAGGTGGAATTGATCGAGCACGCGAGCATGCGTCGCTGCCTCGTAGGCGTCATCCGGGAAGAGATCCCAGGCGCCGAACTCGAGGTCGTGGAGACTCGCCAGCGGGACGAGCTCGGAGATGCGCGGAACGCGGTTGTCCGTACGCTTGCCGAGTCGCACCGTGCCCATCTGGGTCAGTGATCCGAACGGTTCGGCGAGTGCCTTGCGGGCCAGGCAGACACCCGCGACGAACGTGGTCGACACAGCACCCAAACCTGGCAGCAGCACGGCCAGTTTGCCCTCAGGGCGTGCGATGGACTCTGGTTGCTTCATGGCAGCCGGGTCGTACCAGGCAGCTCGGCCCCGCGCAATCCACTGCCGACCCAAGGTGACGAAGGGTACCAGCCCTCACTTCGGCCGACCGGCACTGGTGGCGTCTCGCCACGACACGCCACAGAAGCAGCAGCCCGCATCCTGGCACAGACTGCGCGCATTCGCGGCAGAAGTCGACGGCTTCGTCCCGGATGAGGCCGTCGACTTCTGTCGCGAACCGCGGTGACAGGACACTAGCCCCGACGGTGGTCCTGGCCGGCCAGCGATGTTCGCTCGGCGCCGTCGTCGAGGTAGTAGTTGAAGCTCAGCGCGTCCTGCGCGTGCAGGATCTCATGGGCATGTGCCGGGGAGCGAGCGTTGAAGAGTCGGTCCTTGATGTCCGGATCGAGCCCCACGGTCTTGGCGAGGGCGGCCAGAACCTCCAAGTGCCGCTGGCGTTGCTCTGGCGGCGTGGCAAGGAGCACCATGCAGTGTACGGGCTCACCGTCGGGCGTATCGAAACTCAAGCCGGCGCGGCTCAGGCCCATCACGCCATACATTTTCCTGCAATCGGCGAGCTCACCGTGCGGTATTGCCAGACCGCCACCGATGCACGTCGATATGTCGCGCTCACGTGTTAGCACGGACTCGCGCAGCTGCGACGGATCGATGTGCACGAGTCGATGTGACCGCACGAGCAATGCTACCAGCTTCTCGATCGCCTCCTCCTTGCTGGCAGCCGCGAGGTTGGTCACGATGTTCTCCTCTTGGAGGAAGTCCAGCAATCGCGAGCGATCTTGCCCATGGTCGCCGCTCTTCAGCAATGCCCAGCGCGTCATCAATGGACCTAGCACCTCATTGGCCGTCACTGCCGTCAGGATGGTGGCCGCGATCAGACTGGCCTCGGCGGCGAAGGCGCGATCAGCCTGCAGCAGCACCACCAAACCCACGGCGACGCCTGCCTGTGGTATCAGTGCCGGCCCGAGGTAGCGCCGGATGAGCGCCGTCGAGCGAGCCAGCTTCATCGCGAGCCAGGCAGCGAGCAACTTGGCCGCGATCCTCGCGACAAAGTAGGCGAGCGCCAGGGAAGCCACGAGCCAGATCTTGTTGAGCACGATCTCCATGCCAGCCAGCGTGAAGAACACGGCCAAGATGCCCGGCTCGAAATCAGTGAACACGGAATCGACCAGCTGCGCCTTCTGCGGGGTGAGGTTGGTCTGAACCACACCGAGGAACAGGCAAGTCAGTAGAGCCGAAGTGTGGATGAAGTGTGCCAGGCCAACCGCCAGCAACAGCGCAATGACGCCTGCCGTCGTCAGCCGTTCGCGCCCGACCGTGCGGGTCGCCGCCACGTGCATGCCCAACGCGATGACAGATCCGATCACGGCGGCGCTGGCCAGACTCTGCAACGGTGCGTCGAGCTCGCGCCACACGGACGTTCCGGTGCGGTGCGCCGCAATGAGCGCACGCGTCACCTCGAACCATACGATGCAGGCCAAGTTGTTCAACGCGACGGCCGCGATCAGCGTCTTGACGTAGACGCCGCGCGATCGCGTTTCCTTGACGAGCGCCACGATGGTGGCGGGTGCCGTCGCGATACCGATGGTGGCAAGCAGCGCTGCGAACTCGAACCTCAAGCCGGCCACCTTCCAGAGTGTGAACAGGATGACAACCGGCGTTACGGTCGCCTCGGCGATGAAGAGCCATACCAGCCGCTGGCCTGCGTTGCGCAGACGCTGCCAGTTGAGATGGGCGCCGACGGTCACCGCAATAAGCCCCAGAGCGAAGTCGGTGACCGGCGCCAACGCCCGCAGGGCCTCCGCGCCGAACAGATCGAAACCCGCGCGCCCAATGAGCAGCCCGCCGACGAGCTGCCCTGTCATGCTCGGCAGGCGGAGCTTCTTGGCCAAGCTGCCACATGCTATTCCGGTGATGACTACCGCAGCCAGAATGAGCAACGGGTCGGCACGGTCAAAGGCCATCGAGGTCAGAGTCATCATGGCGCGCGATTCTTGCCCGCAAGATATGCCGCGAACCGAGGGCCCCTGTCCACACCGTCCGGGCGTTTGCGGGCCGTCCCGCTCGGTGAGCAACCGACCCAGGGCGTGTCGGGCGCGTGACCGACTACGCGCCGAACAGTCTGCGCAGGCGTTGGAACAGGGCGTTGCGGCGTTCGGACGGCACACGGCCGTCTCCCGCTGTACTCTGTTGTTCCTCGACGGCGGCTTGACGCGCCGCAATGGACTCGACCATCGCCTGCCCGAGCCCGGGTACCTCGTCGATGATGGCCTGGAACTGCGCGTGGCTGATCTTGAGCACGACAGAATCCACCTCTGCCTGGACGGTGGCGCCGCGAACACCCGTGGACAGACTCATCTCGCCAAAGAGCTGGTGAGGGCCGAGTCTGGCCAGCTCCGTGGACGCTCTGTCCGGGGATTGAACGCGCACGACGACGCTTCCTCGCGCCACCACGAAGAGGGCGTCGGCGACCTCTCCTTCGACGACGATCGGTTCTCCAGCCCCGAACTTGAGCTCCTCCGTCGTCTCGGCGATGCGCAGCCGTACCTCCTCGGGTAGCGGCTCGAGCATGTCGACGCGGCGCAGCACCGCTTCCCGATCCCGTATGTCGCTGTACGGGGACTTGGCCGCTGCCGCGGGCGAGCCGTCGCGGGTACGGACGTCGCGCACGGGGAAAGGAATGCTGATGTGGGCGCGACCGAGCGCGTACCAGATCCTGTCTCTGATATCGGATTCGATGTCCAGACGCCGTTCGAAACGCTCGAGATAGTACGCCACCGTGTATTCGATGCCGGAGTCGGCGTAGTTGCTGGTCCACAGAATGGGCGCCGGGTCGGACGCCAAGTCGGGGCAGCCACGCAGCGCTCCGAGCACGGCGCGACGCACCCTGTTCGGGGGTACATCGTAGGGCCCCTGGAACACGACGTGCCGCCGACCGATCGGCGACGGACGGTGGCAGTTGATGATCGTCGACCGCGCAATGAGGCTATTCGGAACGATGATCTCGATGCGGTCCGCCGTCTGGATTTTGGTGGCGCGCCAGTTGATCTCCGTGACGCGACCCGCGATGCTTCCTGACTCTCCGATCTCGACCCAGTCTCCGACGGCGAAAGGGCTCTCCGTTTGCACGGCCAGTCCGGCGAAGAGGTTGCCCAGCGTCTCCTGGAGGCTTAGCCCGATGACGGCCGTCAGAATGGCGGATGTGGTCAGCAGCGAACCGAGATCCACTCCGACGGCCCGGAAGACGACCAACGCTGCGGCGAGGAACACGAGCGCCTGGAGGATGTCCCGGAAGATCCGCGGCAGGGGCCGGTTCAGTCTCTTTCCGATGAGCCAATCCACGACGAGCAGGAACGACACTCGGGCCAGCGCCGTGAGAAGCAGACACTGCGCGAGCGCGGCCCAGACGCCCGCGGGACGATGGGGCCCGACGATCACGCGATGCGCGACCATCATCAGCACGTGCAGCACGAGCAGCCACAGTGGGAGCCGAAGCTCTCGCCGTTCTTCCCTCGGCAGCAGCAGACGACCGAGTACGAGCAGAACCGCGGCGACGAGAGTCTCCGTGGCGCCATGTTTCATCAGTTGGGTGATCACGGAATCCAGGAGCTCGCGCATCGTGCTGTTCCCGCAGTGTCCGCAACCTCGTCGGGGGGACATTCTTGCACGGTTCGTCCCGGAGCGACAGGCGGGATCCGACCTACCGTCTACGGCCTCGAGCCCACGGCCTACTCCCGGTTTGGTTGCGGGCGAAGGCCGCGCTGTCGACTCTCGACCGGAGCATCAGATCCGAGGTCGACTCAACGTGCACGACTCTTGTGCCCCAAAGAGGCCGGGCGCGTACCGCACGCTCTCGCACTCATGGCGTCACGACATTCACCGGACGGCCTTCCAGAAACGCACGGACATTCTGAACGACTGCGGCCATGAGCCTCGTTCGTGCGGCCGTGGTCGCCCAGGCGATGTGGGGCGTCACCAGGCAATTGGGCGCACCGACCAGCGGGTGATCGGAACTTGGAGGCTCGGCGGACAGCACATCCAGACCGGCGCCGGCGAGACGCCTGGCCCGAAGGGCCTCGCTCAGCGCCGCTTCGTCGACCAGGCCCCCACGGCCCGTGTTGATGAGCAGAGCCGAGGGCTTCATCAACCGGAGTCGGCGTGCATCGACCAGTCTCTCGGTCTCGGGGCGGAGCGGACAGTGCAGGCTCAGGATGTCCGCGCGCGCGAACAGCTCGTCCAGCGGCAGCCATCGTACTGGGAGTCGTCGGTGCTTCGACTCGTGCATGCTCGCCTGCTCCGCGGCGAGGACGAGCATTCCCAGCGCGTGGCCCACGGCCGCCACCCGGCTGCCAATCGCGCCCATGCCTACGATACCCAGCGATTGCCCACACAGCTCACGCGTCGTGCCGACGCGGAAGCAGAAATCCGGCGCGCGCGCCCAGCCACCCTCGCGCACGGCGCGCGCGTGTTCGGCGATCCGGAGCGACAGCTCGAGGATGAGCCCGAACACGTGTTCGACCACACTCTCGGACGCGTAGCCCGGCACATTCGAGACGACGACGCCCGCGCTGCGCGCAACCTCGAGATCCACGACATTGGTCCCGGTTGCCAGCACGCCGACGTAGCGCAGTCGGCCCAGCGCGCCGACCGTATGGCCATCGAGCACGACCTTGTTGGTGAGCACGAGCTCCGCTTCGCCAGCACGTTCGAGCACGAGCTCCGGTGGTGTGCGCCCGTAGACCTCGAGTTCGACAAGAGCATCGAGCGCGTTCCACGTCGGCTCGTCCGGTGGAGTCTCGGCGCCGGGCACGTGAGGCGTGAGTGTGAATCCGTCCAGGACCACGCAGCGAGGGCGTCGAGAGGGTGCCCCGGAGCTCGCGGTCACGGCGCCCACGCCGCGCCCTTCAACTCGACCCCAAGCGTCAGTCTGTGGTCGCGCGACGAGCCTCCCACGTGGATCGTGTGGCGTCCTGGAGCCACCTTCCATCCCCGATCCCAGCGGGCAAATGCGCGCCGCGGCAACACGATGCTAGCTCGGCGTTCGGCGCCGGGAGCCAGGTGCACACGAGTGAACCCTTCGAGCCTCTGTGGTGGGTGCTGTGGGTCCGGCGGAGCGGAGACGTACGCTTGCGCGATCTCGTCGCCAGCAACGCTCCCCACGTTCTTGATCGTGAAGCTGACCGTGACTCGACCGTCCGGCTCCCGCTTCAGCTCCGGCCTGTCGTAGCCGAAGCTGGTATAGGACAGGCCAAACCCGAATGCGAACGCCGGCTGTGTCGCAGCCGCATCGAATCCGCGGTAGCCCACGAACAGCCCTTCGGTGTAGGGCGTCTTTCCGTCCTGATTCAAGTTGTAGTACGGGGCGCTCGGGTGGTCGGCGTACTGCTTGGCCAAGGTGATGGGCAGTTTGCCCGAAGGGTTCCGTCTTCCGAACAGCGTCTCCGCGATCGCGGTGCCGCCCTCCTGCCCCGGGTACCACGCCCAGAGCAGACCTCGGACTTCATCGATCCAACCTTCGAGATCGACGCCCCCGCCGGCATTCAGGACCACGACCGTGGGTCGCCTGCTGGCGATCACGCGCCGCAGGGTCGCGATCTGGGCGTCAGGTAGTGCGAATCGACGATCCGAGTCCTCGGCCTCGACCAGGTTGGCCTCACGGGCCCAAACGGGGGGCCAGAAGACGGCGAAGGACCGCGAAAGCGAGTTCGTCGCCGCCCTTTGGCCGAACCCGAGGCAGACGACCACGGCATCCGCATCGTCGAGGGCCCGGTCCAGGGTGTCCGCGCCGGACAAGACCGACCCTTCGACGGCCGGTCCCAGCCCGAACTGCGCGACCGCTCCGAGCGTCGCCTGATAGTACTCGACTCGGACCCGATGCTTGCCCCGGGTCAGGCTCACCGTCTTGTGGGTGATATTCGGCGCATGATCCGACCAATCGTCGAGCACTTTGTCGTCGTCGACGAAGACGCGGATCCCGTCGTCCGCGGTCGTCACGAGATCGTACCTGCCCGTTTTGGGCAGGTCGACCGTGCCGGTCCAGCGAATCGAGTAGTACTCCGTTCCCACGCCCTCTGCCGGAGCCGCGCCACTGCCGGGCGTGAAGTCGATTCTGTCTGCTTCGCGTGTGGCGACCGGCGCTGCGTCGAACGCCTTGCCCTGGAAGATCTCCTCCGTCACCGGCCCAGAGAACACTCTGGCTCCCATCGCGCTGAGCGAGGTGCGTTCCTGGATGCCGGGGTGATAGGAAACCTGGACGTGGGGGACCACCGCGGCGAGGCCGTCCTTGATGCTGACGGCATGCAGCGGATCCACGTAAGAGCTGCCGGAGCCGCCCGTGACCGCGGGATCGGCATTGGGACCGACCAGAGCGATCTTCTTGACCCTGCCGGCGTCCAACGGGAGCAGGCCGTCCTCGTTTTTGAGCAGCACCAGGCTTTCCCGTGCGGCCTCGAGCGCTACAGCGCGACTGCTCGGGTCGTCCAGGGGGATGTCCTTGCGAACCTGTTCGCGATCGAAGAAACCCGCGCCGATCAGCGTGCGCAGCAGTCGGCGCACTTTATCGTCGAGCTCGGCGAGCGGCAGCACGCCGGCGTCAATCAGCGCACGCAACGCGCTGGGACTCATGTGAGCGGCGCTCGGCATCTCGAGGTCGCAGCCACCCAGGGCCGCGCCGATCGGGTCATGCACCGCTCTCCAGTCGGACATCACGAAACCACGGAAGCCCCACTGTCGCTTCAGCACCGTTCTGAGCAGCCACGCGTGGTGCGAAGCGTAGATGCCATCAAGGAGATTGTAGGAAGACATCACCGCGCCCACGTGAGCCTCTCGGACCACGCTCTCGAAGGCAGGGAAGTAGATCTCGCGCAACGTGCGTTCGTCCACCTCCGAACTGATGTGGTTGCGGTCCCATTCCTGGTTGTTGGCAGCGAAGTGCTTCACCGTCGCGAGCACGCCCTCGCTCTGGATCCCCTGGACCAGCTCGGACGCCATGGCACCGGCCAGCACCGGATCCTCCCCCATGTACTCGAAGTTGCGCCCGGTCAGCGGCGAGCGCTGGATGTTCACCGCGGGCGCCAGCAGAACGTGGACGCCGCGCGCCCGGCAGTCGCGCGCCATCGATCGGCCCACTCTCGCGGCAAGGGAGCGATCGAAGCTTGCGGCCAGTCCAACGGTCGCCGGATAGGCAGTGCTCGGGCCCCAATTGCGGCAACCCAGCGGCCCATCCGAGAGCTTGATCTCCGGGATGCCCAGCCGCGGCACCGGCCGAACGTAGAAGTCGCGATCGCCGCCGATGTAGCTCAGCTTCTCCTCGAGCGTCATTTTCCGAAGCAGCTGTTCGGCGCGGCCCTCGGCACTGCGGGGGTCCGGCGATGTCGTGCTCGCTGCCGGGACGGAACCGGCGCTGGGCTGCGGCTTGTTCGTGGGGGCGCAGCGCGGGACCGAGCAACTCGAGAGAGCCAGAGCGAGCAGCGCAGGCAGCGGACCAACCCTGAAGGATACGCTGGCGGTCATCGAGTCGGCACGTTATCATACGCTCGAGGCAGAGTCCCCCGTGGGCGCGTTTGACGAACGCGGGTAGCGTCATGCGACCGGCCGCGTCAATCTCGGCGTCGTTTCGGTCAACCCGAGACGTGCTAGTGCATCGTTTCAATTGAAACGATGCCCAGGAACCAGGGGTGCAGGGAGTCAGATCGGTGGGAAGCGGCGGGTTTTTCGCCGCCCTCGCCCGGTCGGGGGCGGCGAAAAACCCATCGCTTCGATCGAAACGCGGCACTAGGCTCCGGCGTCCCAGCAGAAGCCATGGACTTCCCCGGCTACGTCTCCTTCACGGTCACCAATGCCTGCGACCTCCGCTGTCAGATGTGCGGCCAGTGGAGCGAGCAGGGCTACCTGCGCGATCCGGCGACGCGACCCAGATCCGTCCTGACGCTCGGCGACTGGAAGCGCCTGGTGGACGAGGCGGCAGCCGGGGGCATCGGCATGATCCTGATCCGGGGCGGTGAGCCCTTGCTGCTCCGAGGAATCGTCGAGCTGGTCGAGCACATCGCAGCCAGGGGCCTCTTCACGTCGATCGATTCGAACGGCACGCACCTCGCGGAGGTCGCCGACGATCTGGTACGCATCGGTCGAGTCCATGTGACGGTGTCGGTCGACGGAACCGAGCCGACCCACGATGCGGTCCGCGCCGCCCCCGGCTGTTTCCAGAAGGTCGCCCAGGGCCTCGCCGTCTTGAAGGAGGCCGAGCGCCGGCGCGGCAAGAC
The DNA here is from genome assembly GCA_016929495.1 of Polyangiaceae bacterium. Taxonomy (GTDB): domain Bacteria; phylum Myxococcota_A; class Polyangia; order Polyangiales; family Polyangiaceae; genus JAFGIS01. The sequence goes on from JAFGIS010000675.1 coordinate 25,505, forward strand.
GATCAGCAAGTCGATCACCTTCACCATCAGCCCGTGGTCGTACCGCGACCTCGGCGTGATGCCGGAGGTGGCCCGTTCGCTCGGGATCGAGCAGCTGTGCATCGTGCCGTACTACTACGTGCCCGAGCGGCTCGGCCGAGCCTACGAACGAGAGCTCGCCGAGGAGTTGGGCTGCCCTGCGTTCTCATGGCGCGGCTTCTGCCATGAGACCTCCGGCGTCGACTTCGCGATCTTCCGCGACCAGCTCCGAGCGTATCGTGCCGGCCTTCGCGGGCTCGGCGACTACCCGTATCTGCCGCTTTCCGAGGAGGAGTACCGCGTCTGGTTCGAGGATCCCGTCGCGCCCGTGGGCTCGGCACAGTGCCCCAACACCGAGCGACTCATCGACGTTCAGCCGAACGGCGAGGCCAACTGCTGCGTCGACTTCCCCGACTACTCGTTCGGCAGCGTTCGCGAGGCTTCCCTAGCGGAGCTCTTCAACGGCGAACGCGCGCGCAGGTTCCGTGAGCGGCGCCGCCAGAAGCCCTTCTCGGTGTGCCACCGCTGCGGCGCCAGGTACATGGCACAGGTTCGCGAGTGACCCGTTTCCTCCCTGCGCATCCGTCCAGCCTTTTTGGGACGCTGGGCATCCGACAAGCGCAACGCCGGCCCATGGACCGCGCCTCGGAGGCCGGCATCGCGAGGCGGCTTGCCGCGCGGGCCGTTGCCGTCGCAAGCGCAGGAGACCGCGTCGATCCCATACTGTTGATCCCGTCGTGTCGTCCATGCCAGAGTCGCCACTCAGGACATGTGTAGTCTATCGAGGGCTTGGCAGACGAACACGAAGAGGCTAGCTGCAGGCCACGTGGCTGCGGTTCTGACTCTGGGTGCGAGCGGATCGGGCTTCGCCCAAGGCGCGCCGGCCGCGGAGTGCTTTCCCAAGTGCCGAGCCGGGTTCCTCTGCCAGAAGGGGCAGTGCGTCTCGGCGTGCAATCCAGCGTGCGGCCCCGGGACGTTGTGTTCTCCGCAGGGGAAGTGTGTCTCGGCGTGCAATCCGCCGTGTCAGCCGGGGACGTTGTGTTCCCCGCAAGGCGAGTGCGTTTCGGCGTGCAATCCAGCGTGCGGCCCCGGGACGTTGTGTTCTCCGCAGGGGGAGTGTGTTTCGGCGTGCAATCCGCCGTGTCAGCCGGGGACGTTGTGCTCTGCGCAAGGCGAGTGCGTCGCGGGCTGCGATCCGCCGTGCGCGGCCGGTGCGACGTGTACGGCCGCCGGCCGGTGCGAGCCGGCGACGCCTGCGCCGTCCCCTCCACCCGCTGGACCGACACAGTCTGCCGTCCCTGTCCAGCCCGTTGCCCCGGCGGGCCAGGCCCCTGGCGTCGGACCGCTCGCCGCCCTCGGCGGGCCAGCAGCATCGGACCCGGGTTGGGCCCGAACGGCCGGGTATCTCGGTATCGCCACCTCGGTCGTTGTCGGGGGCCTGACCGTCGCCACGGTCGCATCGGATGACGACGAGGACGTGGCGTTGCCCCTGGGGATCGTCGCCACGGTCATCGGTGGGATCATGATTCCCGTCGTCGCCATGGGGGGCGCATCGGCCCGCAGCGACCCCGCGGTCGAGGGCCTTCCGAGTCTGCGTACGACCAGCTGGGTCGGCTACGCGGCGGCGCTCGTCGACGCGGCGGTGCTCATTGGCCTCTCTCTGGCCGACGCCGCTGCACCAGCTGCAGTAACGGGAAGCGTCGGCGTGCTCGGCGTGGCGAGCTGCACCGGAATGACGCTGGATGCGTTCGAGTCGGCTTCCCAGGCGGAGGCGCTCGGGGGACCACAGCCAGCCACCCAGCGGCTGGCCTTGACGCCGTTCGCGACGCCCGTGGGTCGTGTCCACCAAGGCATGGTTGTCGGCGTGCGGGGTGCCCTGTGACCGCCGTCCTGCACCCCCAGCGCAGGCCACCCCGCGACCCGGCGGGCGTGGCGACGGTATGGGCTCTGATCGGGGCAGGGGTTGCGATGGCCTCGGCAGGTTGCGTGAGCTGGTTTCTCAACGGCGCCATCGAGCACCGCGGAGCACCAGAGCAGTACGTCGCCCGCTTCACCATCCCCGAGTGCACTCTGAGCGACGGCACCAAGGGTCCTGGTGTTCCCGGAGCCTGGTACTTCCTGGTCCAGGACGAACGCGGACCGGTGCTCTACGAACTGGATGCCGAAGGGGAAGGGTCAGAAATCCGCAACTGGTGGTCTGACGAGCGCGGTCAGCACTTCTTCGTCTGGGTTGCCCGAAGCCACGGATGGGTCTTCTCGTTTCCCAATGATCGCTCTCAGCTCCCCGTCCGACTCGTGTTTCCCGCGGGTACCTACACGACGAAGACCAACGAGAATGGAATGACCATCCCATTCGGCCAACCGCAGGCTACTTGCACGCTGGTCCCCGGTTGACGGGGCAAGAGAGGAGTGGAGACAACGGTGAGCTCGATCAGCCGACTGTCGCGTACGCGCGGTACGGTGGTTGCAGGGATGGCGTCGTCGGTGTTGTGCTGGCTCCGACCGGGGCTCACGGCCGAGGCCCAAGACTGTTTTCCGCCGTGTCGCAAGGGCTACACTTGCCAGGCAGGGACCTGTGTCTCTCTTTGTGATCCGCCCTGCGGTCCCGCCCAGCAATGCAGTGCCGAGGGTGTTTGCACCAGCCTGGCGCCGTCGGGACAGCCAGCATCCGAGCCGGCGCAGCCTGCACCGGCGGCGAAAGCGCCCCCGGCCACGCCGGCAGCGCCACCCGGTGCAGCCGCGGGACCACCGCCGTCCGCACCGGGTTCCGGAGCGCCGGCTGGCGCCGCACCACCGGCCGCCGCCGCTGGTGTACCTGCCTGGGGTCCGGGCAGCAGCACCGCTGGCGCCCAGCCCTGGTCGCCGCAGACTGCGCCCCCCACGCCCTTGACCGAGGAAGAGAAGGCGCGGCGCGCTGCTCGAACGCGTACGCGTATCGCGCTCTACGCGTTGGGCGGGATCACGGCCTTCGAGTTCTGGGATGCCGACAGCAGCGACAGGGACGACCCCGAGCCAGACCTCGAGTCAAACGAGCTGAGTCTGTTGGGCGGTTTCGGTGTGGGGATCCGAAAGAACTTCACGCGCGGGCTGGGGGCGCATCTGCGGGTGCTTGCTCACTTCGATTCGCCGGACCTATTGCCCGGCGACGATGAGGGATGGGAGGCATCCCTGTTTGGCATGGCCCTGGCGCTCGAGGGGGGGCTACGGTTGGGGCCAGTGGCGGATTCCGCACCTTGGTACTTCGATATCCTGCTCGGGCTGGGCGGTCGTTTCATCTTCGGGGACGGCACCTGCGTGGGTCCACAGAGGTGCTACCTGTACTACGAGCACGATTCCGTCCAAGTCGAACCGGACAGCACGTACGACCTGGGCTCGAGTTTCTTCGGCATCACCGGCGGTGCAGCAACGGGTTTCGTGTTCGGCGACCAAGAGCAGTACGACCTCGGGATCCGCTTCGCGATGCTTTCGGATACAGGCGGTAGGGGTCACATGGCGGTCGGCCTGCTCTTCGGCTGGGCACTCGACTGACCAGCGGGGCGGGCCTCCGTGAAGGCGCCCTTGGGCTGCGCTGCGTGCGACAGCGTATCGTTGGTCCAGCTGCCGAGTCTACTCGAGCTCCGGGCTGGGTTCCCAGGCGGCGAGCTGGTCGAGCAGCGCTGCCGGGCTGTCTGCGATCTGGAGGATCGCGCGGTGTTTCGGCTTGAGGAAATGCTCTGCCACCAGGTGATCGACGAAGGTCACGAGCGGCCGAAAGAAACCGTCGACATCGAGCAAGCCCACGGGTTTGGTCTGTTCTCCGAGCTGAGTCCAGGTCCAGACCTCGAATGTCTCTTCCAGCGTGCCGATCCCACCGGGCAGCGCAATGAACGCGTCGGAGAGCGCCGCCATTCTCGCTTTGCGCTCGTGCATGGTCTCGACCACCTCCAGACGTGACAGCCCCTGATGCTCCAGGTCCAGTTCGCACAAAAACCTTGGGATTACACCCACGACCTCTCCGCCGGCGCCGAGCGCCGCATCGGCGAGAGCACCCATCATCCCGCGCCGCCCTCCGCCGAAAACCAACGTGATTTGCCGCCCGGCCATGAGCTCGCCCAGGCGTGCGGCAGCCGCAGTGTATGCCGGTGAGCTTCCGGAGCTCGACCCGCAATAGACACAGATCCTGTCGAGAGACTGCATGACGGCGCCTCGGAGCGTCGGGGGTACCGGAGGGTAGCATCCGCAGGCCTGCCCGCAGTCGACATTCATGACAGGGCTCAAACCGCGCCGCGCCGCGCTTCCAGCTCGACGCGGATCTCCACCATGCGCGCCTGCGTCAACGGGAAGAAATGCACCGAGAGCGCTGCGACGAGCAGCGCTGCGACGGGCGTCACGGTGAACAGGACACGCATGGACTGCAGCGTGTAGGCCGACTGCGGCATCCTGGCATCGAAGCCGGTCATTTGCAGCAGCGGCCCCATCACCAGTGCGCTCGCAGACCAGCCGAGCTTGAGCACCCACGAGAAGGTGGAAGCATAAGCCCCCTCCCGCCGCTGACCGCTCGAGACCTCGTCGAAGTCGACGACGTCCGCGCACATGGACGGCAAGATGACCCAGAGCCCGGTGGCTGCCATGCCGTTGAGGCCGCTGCACACGACGCTCAGCCAGGGCGCTTCGGGCGTGTACAGCCACCAGGCGGAAGCGAAACCAACCAAACCGGCAAGCAGCACCACGGTCAGCGCTTTCGGTTTGCCAAGCCACCGAGAGAGCCACGCCGCCGCCGGGATCCCGGCGAGTCCGCAGGCGCCATAGGCGACGCCGCCCGCCCCGATGATGCGGCCTGCGTCCGTCACATTGCCGGGGAAGACGTAGTAGGCGATGACATAGAAGTTGAGACCTCCCGCGAGTCCGCTCGGCACCGCGTACACCAGCGCAATCGCCAGAAGCAGCAGGAACGGCTTGCAGCTGAACGTGTCACGGAACATCTCGAGAAAGCCCACGCGGTCCTGCGCCTGCGCTCTTGCGTAGTAGCGTTCGTGCACGAAAACGAAGTTGGAGACCCCAGACACGATCATGATCGCGCCGCAAATGGCTCCGGCCCACATCGCTCCGCGTGCGACATCGGGCCTGCCGGTGGCCGGGTCGTTGAACCAGGGTAGAGTGGCGAACCAGAGGCCGTAGCCGACCAGCATGCCGGCGATCTTCTGGGTTACCGCCTTCCACGACATGATGCTGGTGCGCTCGTGGTACTCGGGAGTCAGCTCTGCCCCCAGGCTCTGGTAGGGCATGTTGTAGGCGCTGATGATCGGCGCGTAGACGATCGCCGAGATGACCATGAACGCCAGGATGGCGCTCGAGCCCCAGGAGCTGGATGCCATGAACATGCAAGGCAGTGCGAGGCCCGAGAGGATCGAGCCGAACAACACGTACGGGCGCCGCCTTCCCCAGCGCGAGCGGGTGTTGTCCGAGAGCCAGCCGAA
>JAFGIS010000068.1 GCA_016929495.1 Polyangiaceae bacterium
ACTCACGGCTGTTGACTCTCGACCAGAGGCATCAGATCCGAAACTTGACTCATCCTGCACGGCTTTCGTGCCCCATAGACGCTAGTGCCACCCAGTGCCACCACGTAGGCCTTCGGTTCCACGCGGGGGCGAGCTAGACTAGCCCGAGAGCATCATGGTTCAGGGGAGCCACGCCACCGGCCGACCGCCGCACGTTGCAGTAGCGGCTTTCGACTTCTCCCCAGCCGGCAGGCTCGCGCTCGAGGAGGGACTCGCCATTGCCGAGCGGTCGCCCGACACGGAGCTCTACCCGACCCACGTTGCCACCCCGTACGGACCGCTGCTGCGGCTGGAGCTACCCGACGGAACCGTGACGCTCGATGCCCACCGGGCAGAGGCCCGTTTGACGAGCCACGTCGAGGAGCTTCGTCGGTCTCTGGAGCACCCGCCTAGCGCGGAGCGGGTGCACCTGCGCCTACGGGCCGGGGCCCCCGCCGAGGAGATTGTGCTGCTTGCCTCGGAACTGAGCGCCGACCTGGTCCTCGTGGGGACGCACGCGCGACACGGGATGCGCCATCTGTTCCTGGGTTCGGTCAGCGAGGCCGTGGTACGACGGTGCTGCTGTCCGGTTCTGGTCGTGCGCCCCAAGAGCTACTAGCCTCCCTGCAGCGCGAAAGCCGTTCAACTTGAGTCAAGTTTCGGATCTGATGCCCCTGGTCCACAGTCGAGAGTCGACAGTCCAGAGCGGGACTGGGCCCGACGCCCTGCTGTCGACTCAAGACTCTCGACTGTGGAGACGGGGCTCCGGCGCATCAGTCAGCGCAACCTATCGGGTCGCAGCATGCCTTGTCGGGCTGGGGCGGAGCCCCGCTGGAAGAATGGGCCCATGAAACCAGCAGCGGAGAAGAGAAGCGTGGAGCGAACGCGGAATGCTTCCCACCTGGCCTGGCTCGATCTCGAAATGACCGGTCTCAATCCGGCCTGTGACGTGATCCTGCAGGCGGCCCTCATCGTGACCGCGGTGGATCTGACGATTCTGGAGGAATACGCGTGCGACGTGTGGCAGCCGGAATCGGCATTGGCCAACATGAGTCCGTTCGTACGCGATATGCACACCTCCACGGGGCTCTTGAAGCGCGTACGCCAGTCCAGAATGGATGTGCTCGCGGCCGAACGCGCCTTGCTCGAGCGCGTCACGGGTTGGTGCACCTTCCCCGCCGTGCTTTGCGGCAACAGCATCGGCCAAGATAGGCGCTTTCTCGAGCGCTATATGCCCGGCTTGTCCGGGTTTCTGCACTATCGAATGCTCGACGTGACCACGGTCAAGCTGCTCGCGCAGGCCTGGTATGGCGAAGAGGCACTCTTCGTGAAGTCCGAGGCCGGATCACACGACGCGCTCGTGGATATCCACAACTCGATCGCCGAGCTCGCGCACTACCGGAAGCACCTGTTTCGAGCTCCCGGCTGCTAGTGTTGGGGCCCTGTATGCAGGACCCGTTCCCTACCGCACCCGCCGCTCCGGCGGGACGAAGATCTTGCCCGGATTGAGCAGCCCGCGTGGATCGAACACGTTCTTGAGTGTCTGCTCGAGCTCGATGAGCTCCGGGCTCTGTTCAATACCGAGGTAGGGCGCTTTCATCACACCGATGCCATGTTCGCCGGTCAACGTGCCCTGCATCGAAACGACATCGTGAAAGAGCTGGAGGATCGCCTGGTCGACCGCGGCGCGCTCACTGGGTTCATTCCAGAGGAAGTTGACGTGCAGGTTGCCGTCGCCCGCATGGCCGTAGGCGACGCTCCTCACCCCGGTTCGCGCGCCGCGTTCGGCCAATCGATCCAACAGCTCGGGCATGCGCTGACGCGGGACGACCACGTCCTCACTCAGCTTGTACTTCGTGAGCCTGCGCACCGCCGGGCTCATCTGCCGCCGAGCCGCCCAGAGCCGCTCGCGTTCCTCTTCGGTGCGGGAGAACTCGACGCTCAAGCTGCCGGCGCCGGTGCAGGCTTCTCCGACCCGCTCGGCGTCTCGAAGGCATTGCTGCTCGGTGCCATCGACCTCCACCAAGAGCAGCGCGCCCGCCCGCTCGTCGATACCGTTGCCAGCATCACGGATGGCCTCGAGCGTGCCCCCGTCCATCAGCTCCAGACAACGCGGCACGGTCCCCGCCGCGACGATATCGGCCACCGCGGTCGCGGCCTGGTGCACGTTGCTGAACAGGGCCAGGAGCGTCCGAAGCTCCGGCGGTCGTGGGATCAGGTGCAGCGTGATATCGCCGAACACGGCCAGAGTCCCCTCGCTGCCCACGAGTAGTCCCGTCAGATCGTACCCGGTGACGCCCTTGATTGTGCGCCGTCCTACCCTGAGGCGCTGGCCCCCGATCAGAAACGCTTCCATTCCCAGAATGTAGTCGCGTGTGACTCCGTACTTGAACGCCCGGGGCCCGCCGGCGTTCTCGGCCACGTTGCCCGCGATGACACAGTCTTCGAGCGAGTTCGGATCCGGTGGATAGAACCAGCCTTCCTTCTCGACGGCGCGGTGCAGGTCCACGAGCTTCACGCCAGGCTCGACCACGGCCACGCCCTCGCGGCGGTCGATCTCCTTGATGCTGCTCATGCCGAGCACGCTCAGCAGGAGGCCTCCGTGAATGGGGACTGCCCCGCCCGTGCGCCCCGTCCCAGCACCGCGTGGCGTAATGGGCACCGCGGACTCGGATGCGACGGCCAACGCGGCCGCGATGTCGTCGCCCGACTCGGCCAAGAGCACCGCTTCGGGCAGCATCCCGACGGCCTCGGACTCGTCGCGCACGAACCGTTGGCAGTCCTCCTCCGCGGTGAGCACTCGGGAGGGACCCAGGGCCCGTTCGGCCAGACGCCGGGCCTTCTCGCGAGCCGAAGGATCCGGCTGCGGGATGGGCGAGCGGTGCATTGCGCGCAACGCTAGTGCCGCGTTTCGATGGAAGCGATGGGTTTTTCGCCGCCCCCGACCGGGCGAGGACGGCAAAGAACCGGCCGCCTCCCACCCGATCTGACCCGCGGCACCCCTGGTTCTTGGGCATCGTTTTCAATCGAAACGATGTACTAGCGCGCCGAGCGGGCCAACGCCGCGTGTTCTCTGGACGGCGGCGCGTCGGGGCGGCCCCGTTCACGGACAAACGCGCCCTCCGAACAGGCTGCATTTTGGTCCTTGACCTTGGAGCCGGGCAGGGTAGGGTCTCGGCCTCCGAATGACCGGAGAGGTGACCGAGAGGCCGAAGGTACCCGCTTGCTAAGCGGGCGTGGGTCACAAGCCCACCGTGGGTTCGA
>JAFGIS010000069.1 GCA_016929495.1 Polyangiaceae bacterium
CTACGGGTGGTGGCAGCACGGGTACAGCTACGGGTGGTGTCAGCACGGGCGGTACAGCCACGGGCGGCACAGCTACGGGCGGCGTCAGCACGGGCGGCATCAGCACGGGCGGCATCAGCACGGGCGGTACAGCCACGGGTGGCATTGCCGGCTCTGGCGGCGTTGGAGGTGGGAGAGCGGGAGGAGGAGGCTTCGGCATGAGTGGCGCCGCTGGCTCCGCTGGCGAGGAGGGTGGCCGAGCAGGAGGAGGAACCGCTGGCACGAGCGGCGCCGCGGGGTCCGCTGGCGAGGAGAGTGGTCAAGCAGGAGGAGGAGGGACCGCTGGCACGAGTGGCGCTGCCGGCGCAGGCGGGCGACCACCGCGAATCGTGCGGCCCGCGCTTGCCGTTATGCGCTACTACGACGAAGCCGGCGAACTGCGAATGCACGTCGCGACGAGCGTCTTCAAAGATCGCGGTGATTGCCACGCCGACGGTATCGTGTGCACCCAGTACGACGCGGCCGGGCTAACCCTGGAGCGCCAGAACGAGATCCAGCTCTTCGTGGATGTGGGAGACGACTGGCCCGCCAACGAAGTCTGCTGGTTCTACGACTACAACCACTCGCCGAAGGGGTTCTTGGACGTGCACGACCCGGGGTGCGTTCACGTGATCACGAGCGACAACCGCAAGTGGACGGGAATGAGTGAATGGGTGGCGCTTCGCAACTCCCCGCTGGGCTATTGGACAGCGCACAACCATACTCCGCCGGACTCGCGGGCCCAGTACATGGCCTACTTGTACTCGGACGACGGGCCTTATGGACCTCTCGTGCATACCTGGGTCGGTTCGACCGGACAGCTGATATCACCCTAGCCTCCCTGTAGCGCGAAAGTCGTTCAACTTGAGTCAAGTTCCGGATCTGATGCCCTAGTACCTCGTCTTCTCGGAACGCGTTCTGGAGCGGGCTTCGGTTTCGTCGCGGAGGCTCCGAGCCACTTGCTGAAACGGACGCAAGTCCCCCTTGTGTGCGAAAAAGAGCACCGAGCCGGCGCGGCCATCGCGTAGGCGTTTCGGACCCCCGAGTGACTGCAGACCCCAGGGGCCCCCTATCACGAAATCACTGTTCCAGAACTCCCTCCGGGCGTCGGCATCCGAGTGGGCCAGTACCATCTTGCACAAGCTCGACCGACAGTCGACCTCCGCGAGGAGGGTGCCTACGAAGCGAGGTTCATCGAGCAGACGACGCGCATCATCGACGGTCGCGTCGGTCCATGCCGCGTTGGGGGCTTGGGCTCTGAGCACCCGTTCGAGGTGTTCCAGCATTCGTTCGGTGTCCTCAGGACGGGCTGCTCCATGACGGGGGCCGTCAGAGCGGGTCGCCTTCGGCGAGGCAACGGGCAGTTGCTGCGTTGCCACTGGCGCAGCTTTCTGGTGACGAGCCGCAGTCGGGGCCTGCTCGCTACGCTCCGGCGGGCGCAGACCTCTCCACGCCGCGTATCCCGCGAGAAGCGCCAGCAGGCCCAGGAAGCCGAAGAGAACACGCCGGAACGGGATCACGGCGAACACAGCTCGCCCCTACCACGTGGCCCTGCAACCCGTCGGTGCCAGCGTCCAGCGTGCGGCGTTGCGCTTGGCTCGGGCGACGGAATCACGCTCCGACAAGTAGAGCAACGCCGCGACGGTGGTGGCCGTGATGGCGACGGCGCCGGCACCTACCGCGGCGAGCTCCCAGCGGTGAGCCGCATCGTGGCGTCGATCGTTGGCCGCTTGCTGCTCCTGCAGCTGTGGACTGCCCTGGCCCGCGAACAGCAATGGGTCGAGGTCGGCTTGGTGGCGCAAGTAGTCGTCCCAACGGTGCTTGGCGACCAGGCCGAGCCCGACCGCCGCGCCTCCGAAGGCCAGCCCCGTTCCGCCCAGGGCCCAGACCCAGCCCCGATATCGGGACGCCATCGCCTCGGCTTCTCGAGATGGGGGCTTCAGGGGCGTGAGCGTCGGCGCCAGCCGCTCCTGTTCACCCTTGCGCAGCAGGACCTGTCGAGACCAAGTCTCGAATCCCGGAGCGCGCACCTCGACTTGGTGCCGCCCAACGGGCAGGCGCGACGTGTTCAGCGGCAGGCCGTTCACCGTGACCCGTGCACCCGGCACGGAGGTGTGGACCATTAGCCTCGCCGTGAGCGCATCCGGAATCGGTGCCAGGGGTCGGACGCCGCAGTCGATCTTCCACCGGGCTTGGGGAGTGAGGGTCACCTGCCGAGCCGTCGGCGTGTAGCCCCGCCGTTCGAATGCGAGTTGATGCAGACCCGCAGAAAGCAACAGCGGTTGGGCGAGGGGAGTCCTGGTGACGGGCTGACCGTCGACGACGACGGCAACATCCGGAACGGAACAGCGGATGAGAAGCTCGCCCGGTGCCGGCGCGGGTGGGAGCGTCAGGTTCACCGTCACGTGCTCGCCTCCGCGGAGGGCCACGGATCGCGCGACACTCTCGTGGCCAGCCATGGAGGCCGTCAGCGCGTGGAGTCCCACGCCCAGTTCGAGCTCCGGCAAAGGGGACGTCCCCAGCGGTTTTCCGTCCACAGACACGGTCGCGCCATCGGGCTTCACGCGCAGGTCGATGCTGCCGAGTCTCGCTCGCTGACGGACGATCTCCTGCTCGACCTGCTTGCGGCGCTCGGCGGCGACCGCCGCTCCCCCCTGTCGCAGATACTCTTTGAAGTTGGTGATGGCCTGAACTGGATCTCCCAGGGCAACGTAGACCAGCCCGATGTTGTAGAGCACCGCATAGTGAGGCGCGGCCTGAAAGGCACGCCGCAGCTCGACGAGGGCTTCCGCGAACAGGCCTTGCTCGGAAAACACGACCGCCTTGTCGAAGTGCTCTTGTGCCTCCTGCTCTGGAGGGCTCGTCGGTTCCGGCGCGGCCCACACCCGAGGCGACAGACAGCACACGATCAGACCGGCCACGAGGGCTGCCAGCAGGGTCTGGCGAATCCAGAAACGACTCAACCGGGTCATCGATAGGGGTTGGTGGGGTCGAGGCGAACAGGCGCAGGGCCGATGGGAATCGAATGCTCCGGTGTCGGTGCTGTGCCGGACGCGGAGATCTTCGACGGCTTGCCCGGGAGTCCGGCGTCTTCGGCAGAGCGTTGCGGCCTCACTTCCGTGGTCCGCGGCCGCTCGCCACTGGGTGGCTGAGGCGCCGTGCTCGCGTTGCTGCTTCGGGCGGGCTCCATGGCGGGAACCCTTGGTGCATCGGGCGACGTTCGCCGAACGATCCGAGTATCGAGGGCGGCACTGCGCTGGGTGGCGGCCTCCGAGGAGGAGGGCTGCGCACTCGGAACGTCCTGCCCCGAGGTAGCACCTGGCGTGGCACGGGGCATCGGTCGGTTCACCAACCATCCCGCGGCAACGCCGAGCACCGCCAGGGTGATCGCTGCTGCAGGAGCGATGGCGTGGCGCCAGTGGCTCCCTTTCGGCGCGGGCGCTTGTTCACGGTCGACCGTGGGCAGGGTGATCGAGTCGGTAAGAGTCTCGACGCACGTCGAGATCCGCCGGTCTGTTGCCCTCTGCTGCGGACGTCGCGGGCGCGCGTATGGACTCAAGGCCGAGCCGAACTGGTCCACGGATGCATACCGCAGGCGCCGATCCCGAGCCATGGCCTGGTTCACCACATGCACGAGCCCGATATCCAGTTCCGGCTGGATCGCGTCGAGTGGGACTGGAAGGTCGCGCGCGATGCGGCAGCGTACCGCCAGGGGATCGCTTCCCGGGTGCGGGAGACGGCCGGACAGGGCGTGGTACAGGACGACACCCAGGGAATACACGTCGGTGCGCACGTCGATGTTCTCCTCGCCCGCAGCTTGCTCAGGCGACATGTAGCTCGGAGTGCCCAACGCCCGGCCGGCAGTTGAAGGCGTCTCGTCGACGTGTCCGGCGTAGAGCCGAGCGACACCGAAGTCGAGCAGCTTGACCTGCTCTGAGCCGTCGTCCCTGCGCACGATGAACAGGTTGTGGGGTTTGATGTCGCAGTGGATGATTCCGGCCTCGTGCGCTCGCTCTGCACCATGACAGGCCTGCAGGACGAACTCGGCGGCCACCGACGGGACGAGCCTCCCCTCGCGGGCAACACGCGCAGCCAGAGTCTCGCCCTGGAGCAGCTCCATCACGATGAAGGGCGCTCCGTCCGGAGCCTGTCCCCAATCCGTCACGGCTGCGATGTGGTCGGAGCAGAGCCGTCCCGCAGCCTCCGCCTCGCGTCGGAAGCGCTCCAGCATCGCCTCGCGGTGCATCAGCTCGGGACGCAGGAACTTGATCGCGACACGCCGCCGGATCAGGACGTGCTCGGCCTCGTAGACCGTCCCCATGCCGCCGGCGCCCACGAGGCGCCCCACCCGGTAGCGTTCGAGCAGCAGTTGGCCGCAACGTTCGGCAGCAGGGCACTCGGCCTCGGGATGCGCGCCGCCATTCACCGGGAAGCACCTCGAGGGGTCCGCGCTGCCCGAACGCCCGGTGGACCGCCGCCCGCGAACTCGGCGGGCAAGTGCGAACGCCGGAACAACGGCGCATCGCCGACGCTGTGGGTCGGGTGTTGCGGCAAGGGCTTGAGCTCCCGCGCGTTCCTGGGGAACGGGTGCAGTAGCAGGGCTTCGACGAGTCTCGCCTGCGCGGGCAGCACGCGGCCCAACGCTTCGTTCAAGAATAGGCCGAAAGGCGGCACGATATCCTCGATCCGTTCGCAGAGCAGAGGGATCCGGACGACAGAACCGAGCCGGGCCAGCAGGTCTTCACGGAACGCTCCCTAACGTACCAAGGGACTCGGCGAGCGTAGTCGAGCGACAACGAGCGCGCAACGGCCGGCCGCTCGCTGGGGCCTGCAGCGCTACGATACTGGCCACTCGGCCCGACCCGGCGAAGGAAGAGACGCCCTGCGTCGCCAGCGCTTCCGAAGGTTGAGAGAAAAGTCTCGTGGCGCGCGGCGGTGCCACGGGCTGGCCAGCGAGCGACTCGCTCCCAGTTCGGCGGCGGCTCATCGAGGAACGTCGGCGACCGGGCGCGAGCGGCCCGTCAAGGTGGCTGCCGTCCTTCGGGCGTCACAACCCGGGGAACCCGGCGGTGCGTCCGCTGACAGACCAGTCCAGAGGCGCGCGTCTTTCGCTTCGCATTCGCCGGTCGCCGGCTTCACGATTCTGAGCCGCAGGGGCACGCCTGTGCCTCGATGTTCCACCGTTCTCGCCGGACTGCCGGACTCCCGTCGGGAAATGGCCTGAGCGGTCGCGATGCGAAGCGACGGGTGTCACAGGACCGTTCGTCACAGGAGCAGTGCCGTCCGTCACAAGGCAGTTGACGCGACCGGTTCCAGGTGCGAGCTTGACGATGCTAGCGGTTTTCTTCGAACCATTCACCTGAACAGAGCCATGTAGACCGACTTCCACGAGAGCGATTCATACGTCGGCTGGACTGCTCGTGGTGCTTGTGGTGGGGCAACGCCCAGGACAGCCGGCCCGCAACCGGTATCGGGTGTTGTCGGACGGACGACGCGAGCGCGGCCCCAGCAGAGGACGAAGGCCTGGTGTCGTGCTTCGCAGTGCCCGCCCGGGGGCTTCGGTTCATCCAAATCGAGGCTTCGAGAACGAGAGGCACCCGAGCAGGTCTGCGCTTCGACAGACGCGAGGCGCTGGTCCGGTTCGGTACACGGCGGCGTCGCGCTGTGTTTGGGAATCGGGCAGTTCACTATCGATGCCGCAGTGCAACTGAGCTGCATTGCGCGTGGTCGCGGCCGTGCCGAGCGGTCATGCCCCGACACGGCCGTGGGCCGTCTAGCGCTTGCCACGACAACCCGGAATTCGACGGAGGCCAGCATGAACTTCACCAGACTGAAAAGGATCTTGTCTTCGGTCGTGGAGCTCGGCGAAGAGCCCGCTACGTCCCTGCTCCAGAACGAGCTTGCGGAGCTTTCGCGTGAGCGCGCCGCGCTTTCGGCCGAGCAGGACCTTCGTGCGCGCCAGGCATTTCGGCGGGAGCTACTCCAGATCGTGCACGAGTCGCACTTCTGCCGCTATGCCTATCGCAAGCCACGCGGCTACCCGGGTGACTTCGTAACCCAGGAGATGATCTGGCTTTCCAGGACCAACGGCCAGAGCGTCCGGTACGCCGGAGACACTCGACGCGGACGCCTCATCAACTCCGTCACGATGAACATGGAGAACGCGGCAGCGAACGAGGAGCGGGTCTACTTCCTGCGCCGGCTCGTCGAGGGAAGCTCGGGTGGGCGTGTCGCCAGCATCGGGTGTGGATCCTGCATCGAGCTATGGGACCCATCCGTTCTGGCGAGGCGGAGCGACTGGCGCTACGTGCTGGTCGATCAGGACTCCGGCGCGCTGGAGGCTGCGCGCCGCGCCGTTGCGCCTTCTGACACCGCGGTGCGGACGGTCCATGAGAACGTGTTGAAGTTCGTTCTGCGCGCCGAACAGCGCCTAGGTCCGTGCGACCTCGTTTACCTGTTCGGGCTGCTCGACTACTTCTCCGAGGCGAACGCGCGCAAGATCGTGGAATGCCTCTGGCCCGTGATCGCGCCGGGCGGAGAGCTCGTCGTGACCAACGCACATCCGTCCAACCCGACTCGTCTTTGGATGGAATACGTGGCCGACTGGTTTCTGGACTACAAGACGGAATCCACGCTCCTGGGCCTCGCGGACAGGCTTCCGGATTGCCAGGCGCAGGTGAGGCGGGACAGCTTCGGCGTATACCAGTACCTGCGGCTCAGGCGGCAGATATCGACGCAGTCGCGCGCTGCTGGTTGAGGTACGGTTGGCCGCGTGCGAGCGCTTCCACCGGGCCTTTCGAGCGTCAGCTTTGCCATGTGGGTCCCGTTCGCACCATTGTGCACCGTATGGCGCTCGACGGCTCGTTCGCGGATCTTTCGCCCTTACGACCTTATGCCTCCGTCCGTTGATGAAGCTATGGCTATCCGTGTGCTCGTTCCCTGCTCCGTTCTCGCGCTCCTCGTGGTCGCTGGTTGCGGCAACTCCCAACCAGAAGAACAGAGTGCGGCCCTCGTACGGCTCGCGTGTAGCAAGGCTGACGAAACCGGACAGGTTAGCGGTGCGCTGAGCGTTGTGGACAAGAAAGGGGATCCCGTTTCGATCAGCAAGGACGACGCCACGGTTGGGGTCGAAACGCGAGCGGGCGACGGGCCGTGGAAGACCATCAAGGACGTACAGCACGGCTTCAACGGCCCGGCCCAGCTCGACGTCGTGCTCGTCGTCGACAATAGCGGCAGCGAGATTGACGAGCTCGAGAGGATCCAGGAGACAGCTCGAGACTTCGCCCGCAAGCTCGAAGTCCGCGCGCATCGCGACCGCGTGGCCCTGGTGCGCGTCAGCACCGTAGCCAAGGTGCTCACGCCTCTGACCGAAGACCTCGACGCTTTCGACGCGGCCGTGGCATCGCTATTCGTGAGAAACGGCTGGACAGCGCTATGGGACGGAATTCGCGTCGCCAACGAAATACTCGCGGAGGACGCGCTCGGCCAAGTCAAGGGCGCCGACGGTGAGATCTGTCTCGGACGGACCTATCGAGCTATCGTCGCGTTCACGGACGGCCGCGAAAACAACTCCGCGGATGAGCACGAAACCAGCTATCCAGGGGATGGGGTCGACACGACCCTCGACATGCTGGCCGAGCAGGAGGTGCTCGGAGCGCGCACACCGCTGCACCTGGTGGGCATAGGACCGAAGGTGGACCCAGAGACGCTGAGCGGGCTGGCGGATAAGACTCAAGGCTACTACGCGGCCATCGATGACTTCAACTCCCTGCACGGCAAGCTCATGTCGGCTGCCGCCCGCCTTGACGGGCAGATCCCCGTCTGCTTCGTGCCCAACGATTGCGCCGACACGCAAGCGCGCATTTCCGTCACGCTCGCTTCCGACCCGGCCGCCACGCCGCTCGTGGCCGAGCTCCCATTGCCGGACGAGTGGTGCGCGGTCGTCGCGGACAACGGCAAGAGCAAGAAGTAGCCCGAGCCCTCGGCTCTACCCCGGGCGTCGCGTCACGATGAGGTGCGGCTTCTTGTTCTTGTCGGGATAGCCGAACAGGAAGTCCAGTGGGCGCTGGGGGTTCTTGGCGAACAGCCGTACGAACGCGTCGTTGTACTGACCGCGTTCCCCCTGGTCGCTCGCTTGGTACGCCCCAGAGAACTCACCGTACGTGTCCTGCACGAGCCCCGCCGCCTCGGCGAAAGGCGGTGGAACGCCTGTGGAGTCCGAGGGCATCCAGACGAGATTGGCCGTCAGGTAGTCACGGATGACGGCGAAATAGGGCTCCCAGAGCAGATGCGAGGCCGCCCGCGTCAGCGCCGAAACCGGACCCTTGGCCTCGAGGTGTGCGATGAGCGACGGATCCTTGGTCAAGTGATCCCGGTCTTTCGTGAGGAAGCTGTCGGCCAGGTTGAACGCCATGTGCCGGAAGACCTTGATCACGCCGGTGTCCTTCTTGCGGAAGCGGATCTCCGCGTTCGAAAACGCCTTGGAGTAGTCCGGGGCCCCCCACTTTCTGAGCTGTTCCGGACGCTTGTCCGCCAGGGCTTCGATGTCTGCTGCGTCCAGGTAGTCCACCGTGCCGTCGCGGCGCAGCATGAAGTAGCGGAGCGACAGGGGCTCGTAGCCGTGGATCACCATGGCCGCCAGAGCGTACACGATTTGCTCGGGAACCCCAGCTTGCTGCGTCTCCTCCATGTTGCGCGTCCAGTTCCAGCCGCCGCGAAGTTGGGTGCCCATGGCTTCCTCGACGAGCTTCAGGCCCTTGGCGAGGTCCGCCTTCCTGGCCTTGGCGAAACGACGCGGGTCGCCCGCATATTCGAGTGAAATGGTCGTGTACTCGAGCCCGTCCGGCAATGTGACCAAGGCCCAGAGCAGATCGCCGCCGCCGAAGGGATAGACCACCGCCGCAGGCAGATCCTTGGGACGGATCTGGGCAAAGAACGGCGCCGCCTTGGCGAGCGTCTTGTCGCGGAAGTTCTGCATCAGCTTCCGCTGTCCGTCGCAGTGCTCCTCGACGACCTTCTTGTCGAAGCTCTTGGGTGTGTCCCCGAATCCGCACGCGGCTACGGTATAGAGCGTCGCAACTTCGGCTTCGAAATCCTGGCCCACGCCAGGCTCTGGATCGGTGTCCACGGTCTTCCAGACCCGTGGCGCAGCAGCCGTCGGGACGGGCTGGGCTGGTTGGTGACCAGCGGGCGGCGCAGCCGGCGGCGGGGGAGGCCGAGTCGGCGCCGGGCCAGGCTGCGGAGTGATGGCCGGTGAGGCGCTCGCGCATGCCATGGCCAACGCGAGGAGCACGAACACCGCTCTGCGGGATGCGTTTCGCATACGTCGGTCAGGCTAGCTTGACACCCAAAGCCTGTAAACCAGCGGTTCTCGTGGGTCGCAAGTGCGTCATTGTCCGACATGGTGTGGCATGGACGCTCGAGTCGGTGACGAACCGATGATGCGCTAGCCCGTAAAGCAGAAGCGTGCCACGGCCGTGATACTCAGTGCCCCATGCCAGCCGAGCCGAAGAAACTGGGACTGCTGTCCGGAGTCGGCCTCGTGATGGCAGACATGGTGGGTACGGGCGTCCTGACCACCGCCGGGTTCATGGCGAGCGAGCTCTCGCCCCGCTCGATCCTGCTTGACTGGCTCGTGGGTGGGCTCGTGGCTCTGGCCGGCGCGCTCGCGTACGCTTCGCTGGCCCGTCAAGTGCCACGTTCGGGCGGCGAATATCGCTACCTGTCGAGCCTGGTACACCCGGCGGCGGGATACATCGCCGGCTGGACTTCGCTTCTGGTCGGTTTCTCCGTCCCGGTCGCTCTGGCGGCATTGGCTGCGGGCGCGTTCGGGGAGACGCTGGTTCCCGGTTGGGATGGTCGCTTCACGGCGGCCATCCTCGTCGCGCTGGTCACCGTCGCGCACGCGTTCGACTTGCGTGCCTCCAAGTGGACTCAGAACGTCCTCGCGGCGGTCAAGGCTCTGCTTCTGGTGGGTTTCGTCCTCGTTGGCCTCAGGGACGGCAGCAACGCACTGCCTGCGTGGCCATCGGCCTCGGCTGACGCGAGTGGTTTCCCGCTGCGGGCGTTCTTCGGCTCGTTGGTCTTCATCACGTTCTGCTACTCGGGATGGAATGCAGCCACGTACGCATCCGAGGACTTCGAGAATCCACGCCGTGACGTCCCCCGCGCCATGCTGCTGGGCTGCCTGGCGGTGACGGTGCTCTATCTGCTGGTCAACTGGGTCTTCGTGACGAATCTGTCACGCGCTGACATGGCGAGTTGGATCAAGGGCGATACCGACCGGATCACGCTCGCTCATCTGGTCGTGCGCGAGCTACTGGGCGTGGGCGCCGCCCGGCTCGTGTCCGTGCTGATCATCATCGCTCTGACGTCGGCGATCAGCGCGATGACACTCATCGGCCCGCGCGTTTATGCGGCGATGGCGCACGACAGGTTCCTGCCCTCGTGGCTTGCCGCCCGTGAGGGCCGACCGCCGCTGGGATCGGTCCTGCTGCAGAGCGCGCTCGCGACCAGTCTCATTTTCCTTTCCGGGTTTCGTGATCTCTTGAACAACGTCGGATCCATCCTTGCCGTCGTGTCTGGCGCTACCGTGCTGTCGCTCTTTCGTCGTCGCCGCTGGCGCGCCGGAGAGCGGCCTGCCATCTCGGCGCTGGTGGGCGCCCTTGTCTACGCCAGCATGGCGGGTTGGATGGTCTACTTCGCAGTCAGAGCATCGCACACCGTGCAGGTCGCCGGTTTCGCCGTACCCACGCTGGCGCTGTGGATGCTCGCCATCGTGGCCATGGCGATGTTGGGATTCTACGGGACCCGCGTCGTTCGACCGGACGCCGGCGCCCGCCAGCCTCGTCGCGCTTCGGACCGTGCGCTCGAGGACGGGTCAGAGCGTCGTCGGCGACCGACGACCCGTCCGCCTCCAGCACCGGCGGGAGGGGAGGCGTAGTCGTCAGCTCTTGCTCCCGAAGAGCAGACACCGCGCCATGGCATCGGCGACCAGCATGCCTCGTAGAGTCGGTACGAGCCGATCACCGGCGTGCTTGGCCAGGCCTTGATCGACGAGTCCGGCAGCCCGGGTCTCAAGCTCTTCCGACCCGTCGCCGAGCTCGTTCTTGGTGATCCCGTCGCTCGTCCGCAGTCCCAACGCGACGCGCTCCCACCGAAGCTGCTCGTCCGAGAGCTCCTCTTCGTGTTCGATCGGCTTCTCAGCGTATTCCAGTGCGCGGCAGTAGTCGGGCACCGAGCGTACGTTCGACCAGCGAGCTCGTCCGGAGAAGGAGTGGGCGGCCGGGCCGAGACCCAGATACGGGACCAGCGTCCAATACTTGGAGTTGTGTCTCGAGCGATGTCCTTCCCCTCGGGCGTAGTTCGAGACCTCGTAGTGGTCGTAGCCGCGTCGAGACAGCTCCTCCGAGGTCGCGAGCCAAGCGTCGGCGGCGAGATCAGGGTCCTGGAGCTCGCTTCGGCATGCGGCGACCTCTCGGGCCAGCGGCGTGTTCGGTTCGACCGTGAGCTCGTAGACGGACAGATGCTCGGGATCGAACGCGAGGGCACGCTCCAGCGACTCGAGCCGCTTGTTGAGCGACTGACCGGGCAAGCCTTGTACCAGATCGATCCCAACACTGCCAAAACCGGCTGCTCTGAGGTCGTCGAGCGCGCGAGCGGCCTGGTCGGGGTCGTGCCGCCGGCCAAGCCAGCGAAGCTCCGTCGCGCGGAACGACTGAATGCCGACGCTGACCCGGTCGAAACCGAGCTCTCGCCACAGGCGCGCGCGCCCGGGGGTGACGTCTGCCGGATTGACCTCGAGTGTCCGCTCGGCCCCGGTGCTGATCGAAAACGTCCGATCGAGCAGCTCGCTCAGTCGCACCAGCGCATCGTCGGCCAGCGCGCTGGGCGTGCCACCGCCGACGTAGCACGTGTCGAACGGCTGCCAGGCGCTGCGACTCTGCCCGGCCTCGAGCTCCAATGCAGCCAGCCAGCGATCTTGGGACTCCGGGTCCACGACCGAGTAGAAGCCGCAGTAGGGGCACTTGGAGCGACAGAAAGGAACGTGGACGTAGAGTCCCGGCTGGCTCCCGGGAGCCTCTGGCGCGGCCTCGGCTCTCAACCTAGTCATCCTTGGTCTTGAGGACCGCCACGAACGCTTTCTGAGGTACTTCCACGCTGCCCACCATCTTCATGCGCTGCTTGCCGGCCTTCTGCTTTTCCAGCAGCTTGCGCTTGCGGGTGATGTCGCCGCCGTAGCACTTGGCCGTCACGTCCTTGCGCAGTGCCTGAATCGTCTCCCGAGCGATGATCTTGCCGCCCACTGCGCCCTGGATCGGGATCTTGAACATGTGGCGTGGGATGGCTTCCTTGAGCCGCTCGCACGCTTTGAGCGCTCTCGGACGCGCGTGGTCACGGTGAACGATCATGGACAGAGCATCGACGCGCTCTCCGTTGACCAGTATGTCGACCTTCACGACATCCGCCGGACGGTAGTCGGCGAGCTCATAGTCGAAGGAGCCATATCCCTGCGTAACGCTCTTGAGCTTGTCGTAGAAGTCGAACAGCACCTCGGCGAGCGGCATGTCGAAGCGGATCTCCATGCGTCCCGGCGCGGGGTACTGGACGTCCGAGTTCGTGCCGCGCCGCTCGAGGCACAGCTTCATCACCGGCCCCATGTAGCGATCGGGTAGCATGAACGAGGCGCGGATGTACGGCTCCTCGATATGTTCGATCTCGGTCGGGTCCGGATAGTGCGCCGGGTTGTCCACCGTGATGGTCGTGCCGGTGTTGAGCACGCAGTGGTACTCGACGCTCGGCGCCGTCAGGATGAGCGACTGTGCGAACTCGCGCTCGAGGCGTTCCTGAACGATCTCCAGATGCAACAGGCCGAGGAAGCCCGCACGGAATCCCTGACCCAGGGCCGCCGAAGCGTCCTTCGTGTAGACCAGCGCTGCGTCATTGAGCTTGTATTTCTCGAGGGCATCGGCCAGCGACGGGTAGTCATCCGACGCGATGGGATACAGGGAGGAAAACACGACCGGCTTGGCTTCCCGAAAGCCGGCCAGCGGCTCCGCGGCGGGCTTGCTGTCCAGCGTGATGGTGTCGCCAATCCGCGTGTCGCCGACGGTCTTGATGCCGGCAATCACGTAGCCCACTTCCCCGGCACCCAGTCGCGCCTTCGGCTCGCGCTGCAGCCGAAACAGGCCTACCTCTTCCACGCGGTAGGCGGCTCCGGTCGACATCAAGCGAATGACGTCGCCCGATCCAACCGAGCCGCTGAACATGCGGCAGCTCGCGACCACGCCACGGAACGAGTCGTAGTGCGCATCGAAGATCAGAGCGCGCAGGGTATCGTCCGCAGGCACGGACGGCGGTGGAATACGCGCGATGATCGCCTCGAGCACCCCGTCCACGCCCTCTCCTGTCTTGGCTGAAACGAGCAGTGCACTCTCCGGATCCAAGCCGAGCTCGCGGTCGATCTGGACGCGCGTCGCGTCGACGTCGGCCGACGGCAGATCGATCTTGTTGATCACCGGTACCACGGCCAAGTCGTGCTCCATGGCCAGGTAGAGGTTGGCCAGGGTCTGGGCCTGTACCCCCTGGGTGGCGTCTACCAAGAGCAGCACACCTTCGCACGAGGCGAGCGCACGCGAGACCTCGTAGGAGAAGTCGACGTGGCCGGGCGTATCGACCAGGTTGAGTTGGTACTCCTGTCCGTCCATAGCCCGGTAGGGCAGGGAAACGGTCTGGGTCTTGATGGTGATGCCGCGTTCGCGCTCGATCTCGAGGGTGTCGAGGATCTGGTCCCGGAATTCGCGGTCGGACACCAGGCCGGCAGCCTGGATGAGCCGGTCTGCCAACGTCGACTTGCCGTGGTCGATGTGGGCGATGATGCTGAAATTTCGGGCTTCTGGCACTCGGGCCTCTGCGGCGGGGCAGGGGCGGTCTTGTGTCATCCGGCGGCCCTCGGGTCAAGCGGCGGGCGTCCGAGGCGCCCGTCACCCCGCCAACCCGTGCCTTCCCGGGTCGGCAGAAGCCCCGGTCCGCTGCGCAGGTGTCTATTCGCCGAGCGGCCTGCGGCTCTACACTCCAGGCTCCAGTGACCAGGGGCGTGAACAGATGCCCAGTATGAGTGTCATCGTGAGGCCTGCCGTCGTTGACGACGTGGACCGCCTCGTTGGGCTCAACATGGCGGCCCACGAGTGCCACGTCTCGCACCATCCCGAGGTCTTCAAGTCGGCGTCGCGTCGCGACGTCTCCCAGTGGTTTCACCGCCTGCTACACAAATCCGACGCGCGCATCTGGATCGCCGAGCAGGATTCGGTTCCCATGGCCTACGTCCTGGCCTTCCTCCATGAGCGAGCGGAGAACCCGTTCTCAGTCGCGCGGCGCTGGTGCGAGATCGACCAGATAGCGGTGGAGCCGCGGGGCAGAAACCAGGGCGTTGGACGGATGCTGGTACAGACCGTTGCCGCGGAGGCACGACTGAGAGGCATACGCGAACTGTGTGCCCGCGCCTGGTGCTTCAACGATGTCGCCCATCAGGCCCTGACCAGGCTCGGCTTTCGTCCTCAGGTCGTACAGTTCGCGCTGGATCTCGACTAGCTGCGAGCCGGAACGGGAGCGGTATCGCCCGTCGTCACCGTGTGCCCGACACTCTGACTGCACGCAGGCCAGCCTGCGACGTCGCCGTGCGTTGCTCCAAGTATTCGGAAAGCAAAATCAATCCTCCGCATCGTATTGCTGTTTCGCACATAGGAAGGCTCTTCACCCATAGGAAATGTGCGAAACGACGCTTGTCTGGGGGGCGGACCCAGTGCATTCTCCAGCAGAGGCGACCCGAGACCTGTGCTGACCCAACGCCAAAAACCGGACCAAACAGGGGCCATGCGCTCCGAACGCTGGCTGGTCGCGACGCTCGCGGCGGCGGCGCTCGGCCTGTTCGGATGCAACCTGGGCGGCCAGACTGGAACGGAAGCCACGCCGCCGGCGACCAGGAACGAGCAGCCTGGCGGCGAGCGGTCCGCAGACGACCACGCCCTGGGCGCGCAATGCGACAGCGAGTCATCGCTCGTCGACGCGGACGACGCTGAAGCACTGGGCTTCTCCGCGGAGGACGTCCTCGCGATCGCCAAGGGCGCGCACGAGGCGAGTCTCGCCTGGCGCGACCCGGCGAGCTTCGAGGCTTTTGGTGCCACGGGGACGTTCGGGCCCGAGGAGAAGGACAGTCGCATCACCCTGACCATCACTCACACGGACGGCGAGGTACGCCTGGTCCAGTTCACTCCGAAGCAGCAGCCGGACGCGGGCGACAACGGCACGACGGACATCACCATGGACTCGGTATGTCCGCCAGCCCGGCTTGAAATCGACGTTTGGGTTCGGCTCGAGACTCGTGGTGGCGCTCTTGATGAGTCCTTCATGGCTGTGCTCGCCGCGAGCGGCCCGTTTGTGGCCACGCTGAACCATTCGCTGGCACGTGAGGACATCGACGGTTCGTTCGCCGTCGAGCTCAGCGATGCACCGCCCGGCGAGAAAATCACGGTTGGTCCCGTCGACGTGCAGGCGAGCTTCTATGCCGGTGGTATGGCCGGTACGCTCTTCTCCTTCATCGAGCTGCAGTCGGAGCAAGTGTCGAGCCGCAGTGCGTTTGAGTACGCCCATTGGCCGGCGGACGATCCCTGCGTGCAGAGCTTGCTGACTCCGGCCGGGGTAGGTGGCCTACCGGTTTCGGTTGAAGCGTCGTTCGATGGTGTCACGGCCGCGGCGGTGCTGACCGAGCTCGAAACGCTGTCGGGCGTACCGGTAACGTGGAGCGACAGCTCCGAAACCCAGGCGTCGCTCGCTGTGAGCGCCCCCGCCGGCACCGCCTGCCTGCTCACCGGTGACGCCAGCCCAGCACCTGACGGCGCTGCCCTGCTTCGCATCCCCGTCGACATCGTGCTCGAAACGGAGGACGGCCGAGTCGACGCCGCGCTGGCCGGAACGGTCGACGTGGCGAGCACCGCACAGTCCGACCCGGTCACGCTCAGCATGGCCGCCACGCAGCTCTGCGATTCCGACGATGCGGCGGCGGAGTGCGGCTGGCCCGACGTCGATGCGGACGGCTACGACGCGTTGCGCGTCGACCTCTCGCTGGAGACCACGGAGCCGGCGAGCGCGAGCACGATCAGCGGAACACTGACTCTGGCGGGGATCACGGTCTCCGACTGCACGGACGAACCCGTGCCTGTACCCGACGACGACGTCGGAGGGGCCAGCCCCGGCTGCGCCGGAGAGCAGCAAACCGAAATCGAAAGCGGCGCGATAGGCGCCCCCTGAGTCAAACCCACCACGAAGTCCTTTGGAGGAAACCATGTCGAACACCCTACGCCCAGCTCGCATTTTGACCCTTACCACGCTCGGCGCGGTTGCGCTGGCCATGAGCTTGGGTACGAGCCGCACGGCCCAGGCGCAGGAGAAGTGCGGTGAGACGGAGTGCCCCAAGGGCTACACCTGTGAGACGGAATCCGCCGGCTGTCCGCTGATCGACTGCGCGGAAGGAGAGGACTGCAAGCCTTGCGAGCCAGCCGAGTACAGCTACTGCGTCGCGGCGGAGTGCGAGACCGACGCTGACTGCGGCGCCCACATGAAGTGTGCTGCTCTCGAACAGACGGAGTGCTCCGGGGAGGCCCCCCCGGCGACCGAGCCCTGCGACCCAGATACGGAGTGCAAGGTGGCTGCATCGGACGTGGCCGTGGAGTGCACCACCACGACTATCCACCTGTGCCAGCCGCAGTGGATGCTCCCCTGTGAGACGGCTGCTGACTGCGGCGAAGGCTTTGCCTGCAAAGAGCAGGAGTCCTGCTGGTGCTCGGGTAGCGCCGGCGGCGCTGCGGGTGGCGGCACCGGTACCAGCGGAGTCACGAACGGGACGGCGGGCGCTTCGTCGGGCGGTGCTGCTTCCGTCGATCTGCCTCTTCCAAAAGAGAACACGGCCGCCGATGACACCGGCGCGGCTGAAGACGCCGATGCCGCCGAGGGGGACGTTGCCGCGGCGGAGGACGTTGCCGCGGAGGGGGACGTCGCCGTGGCGCCGCCGCCGGACGAGCAGTGCGGCTGTGAGCCCACCGGCGAGTTCGCGTGCGAGGTGGTAGAGACCGCTTGCACCACCGACTCCGATTGCCCCGCTGACTGGACCTGCGAGGACAACCCCATGGGCAGCTGCTGGGCTGACAGCGAAGGCAACTCCGGGTGCACTCCGGCTGATCCGGCTAGACTCTGCCAGCCTCCCTACTCCCGTCTGGGCGGCGGCGCATATGGGGAAGCCACCGTTGGCGGAACGACAGGGGCTGTCGACCTCTGGAGCGAAGACGGCCAGGCGGACAACGCAGAGGCGCCCAAGGCCGCAGATCCCGACGCCGACGGTTCGGCAGCATCCGGTGATTCCGGGCACGCCGCTGCAGTGCCCGAGGACGCAGACGAGGAGGAGGCCGCCGCGGCGCGCGGGGACGCAGACGGGCCGTCCGCTGCACCCGACGAGGACGACGCTGTGGTTGGCTCGAGCCTAGCGGGAGGAGGCTGCAGCGTGTCTGCGGGCTCCGGCCACGCGGGCCAGCTCGGGCTCATGTTGGCCGCCGCGATGGCAGCGCTCGGCTTGCGGCGCCGCTCAGCCCGGTAGTGCGGCGTTTCGATGGCTCGCTCGCGACGAGCCGCTTGCAGGGCCCGGGATCCCCGGGCCTTGCGTCGTTTGTCCGTATTCGCGCGTGCGCCGTTGTGAGCGGCAGCTCCACGCTGCGTCCACCGCCCAACAGAGTCCCAGCAGCGGTCTCGCCCCTGTCCCGTCGGCCGAGTTTGTGGCGCTTGATCCTTCGGCCGCGCATCCGATAGGGTGAACGTCCTGTGTGTCGTGCGGAGTGCAACGGCGCCGGGAGTGAGCGAAATATGCGGACTGTGATCCAACGCGTGTTGACTTGGATGATTGCCGCCACGGCGGCGGGTGCCTTCGCCTGTGAAGAGGAGCCCAAGCCTGCGCCGGCTCCGGCAGAAGCAGCGGAGGCCAAGCCAGCTCCCCCGCCTACCGCGGCGGCTCCAACCCCGCCTCCGGCACCGGTGCTGCGCACCGACTGTCCCGACGGATCGAGCGGTGAAGGTACTTACGACAGCCCATGCAAGGGAAGCGGAGACGCTCGAATGATGCAGGTGGACTGGTCAGGCAAGACGGACGACAAGGGGCCCTCCTTCCGCGTCGTCAATACGTGCCCCAAGACCATTCTGTACGGCAAGATTGCCGTCTACTTCTACGACAAGGCCGGCAAGCAGCTCGAAGTGCCGAGCAAGGACAGCGATTCGGACAAGGGACGCCCGTATGCCACCTGCGCGGGCAATATCTTCGCGGGTGTCATGAAGCCCAAGGAGAAGGCCACAATCACCTTCTCGTGCATCAAGAAGGATACCGTTCCAGAAGGCACGGCGGCGATCGAGGCGGAGATGCCCATGGTCGGGTTCGCCGACGCGACCGAAAAACGCAACGAGTACTACTGGCGGAACGACGAGATCGCTCCGGACCAGCGCGCCAAGGGAGCCGGGAAGGCCAGGGGAAAGAAAAGGAAGAAGAAGTAGTAGTCGTAGCTGCTCTGCTCCGTGTCGATCAGGCGGTCCGTACGTCCCCCGGCCGCCCGAACGCATGGGCCGTTTCACGGTGGTGGGAGCCGCGGCGGAGGCCTATGCTGAGCTCATGAGCATCATCGTCACCTGGGCGCTCTATACTGCGGCCTTGGCGCTCGTCGCCGCGGTCTTGCCTGGCTTCGAAATTCGCGGTGGGCTACTGGGCCGGCTTGGCGTCGCAGCGTTGTTTGGTGTGCTCAACTGGGCTCTCGCCGGGGCTCTCACGGTGCTGTTGACGATTGCCACGCTGGGTCTGGCGTGGCTGTTGAGTGTCGTGACGCACACCGTGGTTACGGCCGTCGTGCTCAAGATCACCGATGCGTTCAGCGACAGACTGAGCATCCGGAGCTTTTGGATCGCGCTTCTGGGAGCAGCCATCATGAGCGTCACCGTAGGCGCACTGCGCTGGCTCATCGCGTGACACGCAAGAGCCCGCAGGGCTGCGGGCACGCGACTGAGATGAACCCGTTCCGATACCCAGTCGGCAATCAGACAGCCCAGTCGGCCGCCCATTGGCTCGACCCCTATCATTTCGCGCAGCGACACGCGTTCGGTCTGTTCGAGTGGTTCTCCGACCGGAAGGGCGCGCAGGGCTGGGACTTCGGTCTGTGCGACATCGAATGCCGCAAGGCTCTCGCGCGACAAGCGCGCTGCTCCGGCATGCTGTTCACCGTCCACGCTCCGTGGGACACACAGCCCGCGAACCACGAGGGTCGTGTGCGACTGCGGTCGAGCATCGAGTTCGCGGCCGATGTCGACGCGCACTTGGTGGTGGTGCATCTGCCGAGCTCGCAGGACGAGACGGGCTGGGTCGACGCGATGGACGCCCCCTTGCGCTGGGCGAGGGAGGCGGACATCGTTCTGGCCCTGGAGAACACCCCGCTCACGTCGCCGGACGACTGCGAGCGCGTGTTCGCTGCACTCCGGCGGCAACATGGGTCGGAGGCCCCGATTGGACTCTGCTTCGACATGGGCCACGCGAACTTGTGCGCGGCGACGCGCAATGACTACGTCGGCTTTCTCGATGCCCTCGCGCCCGAGGTGAACGTCGTCCACGCGCACATGCACGAAAACTGGGGGGATATGGACCAGCATCTGGTCCTGTTCACCGGACCCGCAGCGCGCGATCCGCAGGGGGTCTCCATGCTGGTCGAGCGTCTGCTCCGGCGAGGCTACGCCGGGGGATTCGTGCTCGAGCAGTGGCCCGAGCCGCCCGAGCTGCTGCTTGCCGCCGCCGAACGACTGCGCGGCCTGCTCGCGTGAGTGTGACCTCGCGTCCGCCGCGGTGGCTGCAGGGCTACTTCAGCCTCGGGATCTCCTTGACGCACGAGGGCGTGCACCCGTCCATGAAAAACTCGTTGCCGTCGTCGCATTCCTCCCATCCGGGGTCCTCGATGCCATCGCCGCAATGCGGGCCGAGCTCGCAGCTGCCATCGCACTCGCCGTAGCCGCCGTCGTTCACGCCATCGTCGCACTCTTCCTCTTCGGGCTGAACCACGCCGTCGCCGCAGCGAGGCCCCCAGACGCAGCCGGGCGCGCATTCGCCGTAGCCGCCGTCGTTCACACCGTCGTCGCACTGTTCGCCGAGGGTCTCGTCCGCGAAGCCGTCGCCGCAGATCCCCTCTTCGCCGCACACGGGGCTGCAGCCGTCGCCTGGGGCGTTGTTGCCGTCGTCGCAGGTTTCGCCCCATTCGCTCTGGAGCACTCCGTCACCGCAGCGCGGGCCGAGCACGCAGTCGGGTGCGCAGGTGTCGTAGGCGCCGTTGTTCAGCCCGTCATCGCATTGCTCGCCGAACTCGGGATCGGGATGGCCGTCGCCGCAGAACGGAGCCCGTTGGCAGGTCGGCGTGCAGCCGCCGTAGGCGCCGTCGTTGACGCCATCGTCGCAGGTCTCGCCGAACTCTCCCTGAATGATTCCATCTCCACAGAAGGGTACCGTGCGACAGCCCGGAGCGCAGCCGCTCGTCCCGTATTCATCGATGTTCTGGCCATTGTCACAGGCCTCGTACTCGGCCTGTACGATACCGTCGCCGCAGTACTCGCCGCGGGTGCAGTCGGGGTTACAGTGGTTGTAGCCGCCCTGGTTGGTTCCGTCGTCACACTGCTCGCCGGGGGAGATCACGGCGTCGCCGCATATGGGCCCACAGTCGCTCTTTGAGACATTGAAACCACTGAGCGTCAGCCGATAGCTGGAGCCGTTCTTCTGACGCTCCGCCTGGAACACGACGATTTCGTAGACCTCTCCGGGCGTCAGCCCCAGGGCCGTTGCCGAAGCACTGATGTCGACCACGCCGTCCACCGGCATGTGAATGCCGCCCAGGTCGACGGCGAGCCGACCGTTGATGAACACCCACACGTCATCGTCGCCGGTGAACTCGAGTAGCTGACTCACGCTCGGGTCGTATTCGAACCAGAAGCGGACCTCGCTCGTGAAGTGGAAGTTGTGTTTTTCGCCCGTGGCTTCCGGGGGCCAGTCGTCCCGGCCGTATGCCGGGGGCAGCGAAGCGGTGGCGAACTCGGCTTGCGGTGTGAACGGTGAGTCGTCGATCGGGAAGAAGAACGGATCGCCGTCGAACGTGCCCTCGAGGTAGACGCCGTGCCAGGTATCCCCATCGCTCACGCAGTCGTACAGATCGATCATCTCTCCCGTGACCGGGTCCTGACAGTCGGTGAGCTGCGGGGCCTCGCACTCTGGCGTGGTCTCATCGGAATCGTACGGGCAGAAGGTGCAGGGGATCGGATTGCCCTCGGCGTCGTGGTCTTCTTGCCCGACAGTGCCGCACCAGGTGTCCGAAGTTCGGGACAGATCGAGGAACTGCTCGCCGTTGTCGCCCCAGCGGTTGACATACCCGCCCTTGCCGTTGTCCCAGAGCGTCAGCGTGGACACGATGGTGTAGTTGGTGCCGTCGACGTCGCGGTACCACTGGGAGAAGCTCGCGCTGCTCTGCACGATGCCACAGTCCGTAGCGTTGGCTTTCACGAGGACCGGCTTGCCGTCGGCATCCAGCCTGTTCTCGACCATGCCCGGCGTCGGATCCTCGCAGCCGGTCTGGCCGGGCTCGAAGTCCGGGTGATCCGTGGTGAAATCGCGGTAGACGACCGGTACTTCGATCGACTCGCCGAGCGGCGGCTGATGGCACTCGTAGCCCGGCTCGATCTGACAGGTGGCCGAGCAACCGTCGTCCTCGCGGTTGTTGCCGTCATCGCACTGCTCGCTGCCGAGCAGCAAGCCATCGCCGCAGGTGCTGGTGCAGCTGCCGCCGCTGCAGTCCGGCTCCACCTGGCAGAACGGCGTGCACCCGTCGCCCGTGTCGTTGTTGCCATCGTCGCACGACTCGGTCCCGGCGCGAATGGCGTCACCACACACGGTCTTCACGCAGGTGTAGTTGGGGGCGGTGCCGCTGCAGGCGAACCCGTCTTCCCACTCGCAGGTGTCGCTGCACCCGTCGCCGCTTATGAGGTTGCCATCGTCGCAGAGCTCGGAATCGAACAGGATGCCGTCGCCGCATTTCGCGAAACAGGGCGCGCCATAGAACGGGCACTGGAAGCCGGGTTCCACCGTCCTGCAGTCGGCGCTGCACCCGTCGCCTGCCTGGGTGTTGCCATCATCGCAGACCTCACCGCCGGTGAGCTTGCCATTTCCGCAGACATTGAGGTTCTCGCAGGGCTGTCCGGGGGTCGGGCAGACCCAGCCGTCCTCCTTGAATGTGCAGTCAGCAGCGCAGCCGTCGCCGCCGGTGACGTTGCCGTCGTCGCAGGCTTCACCGATCCCGGGCGTGACGATGCTGTCGCCGCACATTGGCTGCGGCACGCAGGGCTGGCCCGGGATGGCGCAGATCCAGCCCGGCTCGACGTTGCAGTTCGCGTCGCAGCCATCGCCAGGATCGGCGTTGCCGTCCTCGCAGGACTCGTCTCCTGCCACTCGACCGTCGCCACAGAACACCACGCGCGTGCACGGCTCGCCGGGCGTGGCACAGATGAAATTGCGGCTCTGTTCGGTACAATCGGCGCTGCAGCCGTCCTCGCCCACCGCGTTGCCGTCGTCGCAGACCTCGCCGGGCTCGATCACGCCGTTGCCGCACACGAAATCGAAGACACACGGCTGGCCTGGCGTGGGGCACTTGTAGTGCGGCTCCACCTTGCAGACGCCGTTACAGCCGTCGCCGGGGACGGTGTTGCCATCATCGCAGATTTCGCCGTCTCGATTCAGCTCACCGTCGCCACAGGAAGGACCACTCGGAATCCAGCACTCTGGCGGGGGGTTGTCGCCGAGGCACACGTTGCCCTCCAGGCCGCCCTCTCCGCCATCGTTGGCGAGCACGTTGCCACCCCCCCCGGTATTGCTGCCCGTCTTTCCCCCGCCCCCGTTTGTATCCGAGCCGCCCGTTGTGATCGGGCCCTGAGTCGCGTCGCCCGTGCGTGAGGCTCCCCCGATGCCGCAGGAAGCCACGGACAGCAGTCCAGTCAACAGGGCGCTAGCAAGCAAGGGTACCGAGTAGGAGATAGTGCGCATAGAGCAGTCTCCGAACGAGGACTGACAATATTATCCTCTTTTCGTCCAAAGGTGCACACGGGATGTGCGCGTTCGCCGTGCAGCTGTTGTCCGCGCCTGGTCTCGAAGTGCATCGCGTTGGCGCTTGTGGCTCACGCTGCGACGAAAATGCCAGCCGGTGAGTGGAGGCCACGCTGGCGTCGATCACCCGCCGCTGTTACCGCTCTCAACGGCGCAACTCGCGCGTGACCCTTCCACACGGCGCGGATGAAAGCCGTCGCTGGCGGCGGCGACGGCCGGCTGGGTCACCGTGGCTTCGGCCCAACCCCCCACCTACCTGTGGCGAGTCGGACTACTCGTCTTGGGGAGAGCGACCCGCGGCGGCGGTCCGCGATGACGCTGTGAACGGAATACTACTACCTTCCGGGATTCTGCCGTCATCCAGGACGGCGCGCCGATGTGGGAGCCCCTCGACGGCCCGGTGCCTCCCTGCGGGACGGGCTCCCTCCGAGCATGGATCAGCCCGTGCGCGACGCCGTCGTGGCGTCGAGCCGGCGCACGTGCTTCTGTCCCGGCCCATGCTGGTGCACACGCAGTCCGTTCGGGTGCGCACGTTCGACGTCGACGCATACGACGGCTTGTCGATCTGTGCACTTGCCGGCTACCTCCAGGAGGCGGCCGCCGAGCATGCGGCCCAGCTCGGTTGCGGCATGGGGCATCTCAGGGAGAGCGGGCTCACCTGGGTCCTGGCCTCCGAGCGGCTCGGTGTCCACGAACCCATACGACACGGTGACGTGGTCGACATCGAGACCTGGCCTTCAGGTGTGGATCGGCTCGCGTTCGCCCGCGAGTTTCGTGTGCGCAGGCAGGGCGGCGTTGTTGCGGTCGCGACCACGCGCTGGCTCGTTCTCGACCTGACCACGCGTCGGCCCGTCATGCCGAACATGGCGCTCGATCCTCGGCTGTTCGAGGCGGCTGACCGTGTACTGTCGGCGTCGGCCGGCAAGTTTCCAGCACTCGAGCGCGGCAGGGAGCAGCGTTTCCCGGTTCGGTACGCGGATATCGACGTCAACGAGCACGCCAACAACACGGCGTATGTGTCCTGGGTCCTCGAAGGCGTGCCCGAATCGATCTGGCGGACGTGCCGCGTGACCTCGCTCGAGCTTCAGTTCTTGGCCGAGTGTCGCTATGGCGGCGCGGTCATCTCGCGCGCAGCCGAAGCCGGCGAGCGGGAGTTCTGGCATGCGGTCGCCAGCGCAGAAGATGGCCGAGACCTGGCGCGCGCCAGAACATCGTGGATGCCGCGCGACGTGCGGCCCGCGTTGGATCGCGAGTGAATTGGGCTAGTGCTGCGTTTCGACTGAAGCGACGGGTTTGTCGCCGCCCCCGACCGGTCGAGGGCGGCCAAAGACCCGCCGCTTCCCATCGAGCTGACCCACGGCACCCCTGCTTTTTGGGCATCGTCTCAATTGAAACGATGCACTAGGCTCGGGCCTACCGAGGAGTCCGCCCATGAGCCAGTTCGCGCGTTTGGATGGCCAACACATCGTCGAGACGTCAGCGCGCCTCTGTGCGCGCATCACCGAGCGCTTTCCCGGGTCGAGCCTGGCCGGCGTGGCGGCGAATCTGGTGGAGCTGGCCAAGTCCTCCTGCGACCTGGCAGAGCGCTTGGCTGCCCCACACTGGCCGATCCGGACGGTGTGCGGCACGGGCCTGATGGTGCTCGCGGCGGCGCTCGTCGGTGCTGCTCTGAATCTCCGCTTGCCTGCGGGCGAGGCAACGCTTTTCGATTGGGTCCAGGCGCTCGAGTCTGGCGTGAACGACGTCGTCTTCATCGGCATCGCGGCCTGGTTCCTGCTCTCGATGGAGGAGCGCGTGAAGCGCGCGCGTGTGCTCGGCTGGCTGCACGGGCTGCGCGCCATAGCGCATATCGTCGACATGCATCAGCTGCCAAAGCATCCCGAGTCGGTGGCCTCACAACGAGAGCACCGCACCGAGTCCTCTCCCGAGCGGACGATGGAAGGCTTCGAGCTGATGCGCTACCTCGACTACTGCAGCGAGCTCTTGGCGGTCGCGAGCAACCTCGGTGCCCTGGTGGTCCAGGATTTCCCTGATCCGACCGTACTTGCTCGCGTGAACGACCTCGAGACGCTCACCAGCGAACTGGCGCAGAAGCTCTGGCAGAAGATCGACATCGTGGACCGGGTGATGAGAGAGCGGGCGGTCAGGCCGTGTCTGTGAAGCGAGTCGCCCCATCGAGAGCATTGCGGTGACCTACATGTGCCCACACAGGCTCGCTTGGCGCGCGGCACCGAAGAAGACAGGATGACCGCGGCACGCCGCTGGCTGCGAGCTCGTTCGTCGAGACGGGGACATCGACGGTGATGTCGAAGCGCGGCAACGGCTTGAACCACCTCGGCGAGCGCAAGGAAGGTACGTGGCTCCGAAGAGTGCGACCCAATGGTTCAACCTGGATCACCGGACTCCTGGTTGAGCTGCGTCCTCTACTTCGATTCGGCTGTTGACCATCGGCGCTTGCGACTCGACGGCACCGCCGTCCCCCGTTCGATGGTCGACTCGAGGCTGTGAGTCGCTGCGTGACGGTTGCGCCCCCCACACCGCTATCGGGGACCGGATCCCGTGGTAGGGGCACCTGCAACCTCGACTGTGCCGTCTCGGGCGAGGTCGGATGGGCAGGCGTTGATCAGGGACCGCGCAGCAGGGGCGCAGGATTGCGACTCTCTAGGCCCTGTTCTCGGTCTCGGCCTTGTCAGCGTTGGCACGAGAAGACAGGGCCAGCTGCAGTCCGTTCCGCGGCGCCGTGGCCGAGGCGTAGGCCGGGGTACGACGCACGACCCCCCTTCACAAATGTTGTCGCCTTCGTTGCGCGTTTCGAGTAGAAGCGGCAAATTACAGTAGGACATGAGCTTCAGGATGACTGGTCTGGAGGACGGCGATGCGCGCTCGAGCGACTGATCTTCTGGTGGTTGGTCTCATGGCAGTCTGGGGTTGCGGCAATCCGGTGGTGACCCGCGAGAAGCCCGGCTTCGACAACTCACAAGCGGGAGCAGAGCCGAGCGAGGGCGGCAGCGGCAACGAACCTCCACCGCCGCTGCTCGGCGACGGCGGCGCTGCGGGCAGCGGGACCTGCGAGGCGGGAAGCTGCGGACTAGCAACAGCAGGCAGCGGGCCGCAGCTGCTCTGCGGCAACTCGCGTCTGGACGATGGCGAGGGCTGCGACGACGGCAACGCGGTGCCCGGTGATGGCTGCGACGGAAGGTGCCGTGTGGAGTCCGGCTACGAATGCGAGAAACCGGGAGAGAAGTGCGTGAGTACTCTTTCCTGCGGTGACGGCAAGCCTGGTCCGAACGAGGCGTGCGACGATGGCAACACGAAGAGCAACGACGGCTGCTCGTCGAAGTGCCAGGTCGAAGAAGGGTTCCAGTGCCTGGAGTTCGGCGAGAAGTGCGAGCCGAAAAGCACTGACGAAGAGCCGGAGTGCGGCAACGGAGCCGTCGAAGAGGGCGAGAGCTGCGACGACGGCAACACCGAGTCCGATGATGGCTGCTCGGCCAAATGCGCGACCGAGGACGGCTGGATTTGCCGCAAGGCCGGAGAAGACTGCGAGCGCGACGAGTACTGCGGAGACGGCATCCTGAACGGCGATGAAGAATGTGACGACGGCAACACGCGCGCCGGGGATTGCTGCAATGGCACCTGCGCTCTGGAGCCCAACTGCACGTGCCGGACGCCTTCGACGCCATCGAATCCACCGCACCAGATATGCAGCTCCACGGTGGTGTGCGGAGACGGCAAGGTGACCGGCTCGGAAGCGTGCGACGACGGCAACAAGGATTCGGACGACGGCTGCTCTTCGGACTGCAACACCGTCGAACCGGGATATCGGTGCCCCTCAGACGGTGGGCCGTGCACGGTCGCCGTGGAGACCTGCGGCAACGCCAAGCTCGACGCAGGCGAGGAATGTGACGACGGCCAGGATCCGATGAAGTCTGGGGACGGGTGCTCGGCGGACTGCAAGGTTGAGCCGGGATACGTTTGTCCGACCGCAGGAGCCAAGTGCAGTCTGATCGCGTACTGCGGGGACGGCAAGGTGAGCTTCGTCCGGGGCGAGACGTGCGATGACGGCGTGGATCCGGACACGGACGAACCGGCGGACGGAGACGGGTGCTCGGCGAGCTGCACGGTGGAGCCTTTCTGGCACTGCACCGGAGAGCCGTCGGAATGTGTCTACACGGTCAAGTGCGGAGACAAGAAGCGCACGGGCGACGAGACCTGCGACGATGGCAACACGGCGTCGGGCGACGGGTGCGATGGCACGACGTGCCAGGTGGAAGAGGGGTGGTCGTGCCCGCTCGTCGGGGCGGCGTGCCGTCCCATCTGTGGCGACGGGCTGGTACTGGGTCGCGAGCAATGCGACGACGGCCCGGGCGATCCGGCGGCGGGCGACGGCTGCGGGGTGGCGTGCCAGCTCGAGCCGGGATGGGTGTGCCCGGAGGGCGAGGCCTGTCGGCCCACGGTGTGCGGCGACGGCGAGAAAGAAGGCTCGGAGCGCTGTGACGACGGCAATCTACGACCCTACGACGGCTGCGCTCCGGACTGCGTGCTCGAACCAGTCTGCGGCACGACCGAGAGCGCCGTGGGCGCGTGCTCGTCCCGGTGTGGAGACGGCATTCTGCTCGCGTCCAGCGGCGAGCAGTGCGATGACGGCAACTCCGTGTCCGGCGACGGATGCAGCTCGAGCTGCCAACAAGAACAGGGCTACCACTGTACGAGCACCGTCGATACCCCGCCGGATGCGGTGGACATCCCGATCGTGTACCGAGACTTCGCGAGCGGATGGGATGATGAAGGTGACCCCATTACCGACACCAACCCGGATTTCGAAGAACCATCCGTGTTCAACGGCGGGGATCTGCGGTACGAGCTGGTCACTGGCATCGTCGAGTCGACGCTCGACGCCGGCCGCAAGCCCGTGTACGTCGGTACAGAGGCCGAGCCCATCGATTCTACTCACGGTCCGACTTACTTCGACCAATGGTACAGGGACGTTGCCGGCGTCAACCAGGTTTTCTTCGAGAACGAATCGATCCACCTGGTCAATGACGGGAGCGGGTCGTACTCGATGGACAGCCGATACGACGCGCCCTGGGTCGACCTCGGCGGTTTTTACCCGCTGGACGACCGTGGCTTCGGCAATGAGGACCGCTCCCACAACTACCACTTCACGAGCGAGCTTCGCTACTGGTTCGAGTACAAGGGCGGCGAACAGCTGGACTTCAGCGGCGACGACGACGTGTTCGTGTTCGTCAACGGACACCTCGCGATCGATCTCGGAGGGGTACACGGGCGCGAAGCAGGTTCGGTTCTGCTCGATGCGTCGACCGGCCACGGCGCTTGGTGCCAGGGCGACGGCTGCACGCCGACCGATGACATCGACTTCGGGCTCGAGCTCGGCCAGATTTACGAAACCGTCGTTTTCCAGGCCGAGCGACACACGGTCGCCTCCAACTACTGGCTCACGCTCACGAACTTCACCGCCGGCCGAAGCACCTGCAGCCCCGAGTGCGGGGATGGCTTCGTGACACCGGACGAGGTGTGCGACGAGGGCGACGACAACCAGGACGGCAGCTACGGCGGATGCAACGAGGACTGCACGCCGGGTCCGTACTGCGGCGATGGCGACGTCGACGCGGGCTACGAGGACTGCGACGACGGCTTGAACACGACCGTATACGGCAAGAGCGGCTGTGCGCCGGGATGCGTCAAGCCCCCGTACTGCGGCGACGGGAAAGCCGACACCGACTTCGGCGAGACGTGCGATCTCGGTGCTGACAACAAGGCGGGCGCCTACGGCGAGGGCGCCTGTACCAACACCTGCCAGACCGCGCCCTTCTGTGGCGATGGTTTCAAGAACGGTTCCGAGCAATGCGACGAGGGCCCGGACAACGGGACCGTGGACTCCGTGTGCGACGCCAAGTGCAGGTTCACGTGCGGCAACGGACAGCTCGATCCTGGCGAACAGTGTGACGAGGGCGCAGCCAACAACACGGGGGAGTACGGCGGATGTCGGTCGGACTGCACCTTGGGTCCCTATTGCGGCGACGGCGTCAAGAACGGGACCGAGCAGTGCGACGATGGCAAGAACGACGGCAGCTACGGCACCTGCGCCCCTGGATGCAAGCTGGCGCCGTACTGCGGCGACGG
Source organism: Polyangiaceae bacterium (assembly GCA_016929495.1). Classification (GTDB taxonomy): domain Bacteria; phylum Myxococcota_A; class Polyangia; order Polyangiales; family Polyangiaceae; genus JAFGIS01. The sequence goes on from JAFGIS010000069.1 coordinate 29,366, forward strand.
CGATGTCGACTCCGACGCCGGAGAAACCTGCGACGACGGTGAAGACAACGGCAGCGTCGACTATGGCGACGAGGATGCGTGCAGCACCCGCTGCCTGCCTCCGCCCTACTGCGGAGACGGTGTCGTGGATGTCGCGTTCGGCGAAGTCTGCGACGACGGGGACGACAACGGCAACGAGCCTGGGCAGTGCAAGCCCGATTGCTCGGGGTACAACAAGCCGCCGATCACGTGCGGCAACGGGAAGCTGGATGCCGGGGAGCAATGCGACGACGGCGCCGACAATGGTACCAAGTCGAGCCCATGCGACGTCCGCTGCCAGCTCAAGTGCGGCAATGGGTTCAAGGATCCCGGTGAGGAGTGCGACGACGGCACGAACGACGGGTCCTATGGGTCGTGCCAGCCCGACTGCACCCTGGGCCCGTATTGCGGCGACGGCAAGAAGAACGGCCCCGAGCAATGCGATCTGGGCGAGGACAACGAGGAAAACCCCTACGGGAAGGGCAAGTGCACCACCCAGTGCACGCTGGCGCCGTACTGCGGCGACGGGCGGCTGCAGTCCAAGTACGAGGCGTGCGACGGCCAGTCCGGCTGCGGCGCCAACTGCGCCTGGATCATCTGAGGACCGGACCGGATGGGTCGCGTCCGTGCTCGGACGCGACCCCGTGTCTTGACGAGACGGCGGTCATGGCTGGACACTCCACCAGCCTGACCTCTGGGCCCGAAGGGCGAGCCCCGAACGCCCAAGGGAAGCCCCCGGAGGGAGGCCGAAGCCATGATGCCCATGCCCTCGCCCGTCGCCGTCACCGGCGCGTCTGGTTTCATTGGTTCCTGGATCGTCAAGCTCCTGCTCGACGAAGGGGTTGCGGTTCACGCAACCGTTCGGAACCGCTCACAGAAGGACAAGGTCGGGCATCTCGAAGAGCTCGGTGCCAAGAGCTCGGGCAACTTGAAGCTCTTCGAGGCGGACCTCTGCGATCCGAGCGGGTTTCTGCCGGTGTTCGCGTCGTGCAAGGTGGTCATGCATGTCGCCTCGCCTTTCCGCGTCCAGGGCGTGAAGGAGCCGGAGCGGGAGCTGATCGAGCCGGCGGTCAGCGGCACTCGCAGCGTGCTCCGAGCGGTCAATGACTGTCCCTCCGTCGAGCGAGTCGTGCTGACCTCGAGCGTCGCTGCCGTTCACGGTGACTCCTCCGACCATGCTGGTCAGCCCTTGGACGAAAGCCTGTGGAACGAAGCTGCTTCGCCGTCGTATCAGCCCTACGCGTACTCGAAGATGCTGGCGGAGCGAGAGGCCTGGCGTATCGCCGGTGAGCAGAACCGCTGGCGACTCGTGACGATCAACCCGAGCTTCGTCGTCGGGCCAAGCCTCTCCGCGCGTGTCGATGGGACCAGCGTCGACCTGATGCTCCAGTTCGTCGACGGACGGGCACAGGCGGGCTTGCCCGACCTGCGGCTCGGCGTCGTGGACGTTCGAGACGTCGCTCGAGCCCATCTGCTGGCAGCGAGCGTGCCCGATGCGGAGGGACGGCACATCGTGTCGAATCAGGTCTTGAGCTTCCCGGAGATCGCGGCCCTCTTGCGCGAAATCTACGATGGCCGGTATCCGATCCCCACCCGTACCGTGCCCAAGCCGCTCGTCTACTTGATCGGACCGTTTCTCGGCTTCTCCTGGCGCTATGTGCATCGCAATATCGGTGTGCCGATCGCGATCGACAACAGCAAGTCGCAGAAAGCGCTGGGCCTGAGCTATCTCCCCATCCGGCAGAGCCTGGAAGACTCTATCGATCAGCTCGATCGCATGGGTCTCATCAACCGAAGACGTTAGTGCATGGGCGCCAGCCGTGAGCGCAGGCCCTCGTCACCCCAGCAGCCCGCGCAGCATGCGGCCTACTCCTTCGATGAGGATCTCCGTATCGAGCTCCGCCGGTTTGCCGTGTACCAGCCAGCGCGACAGCGGGGCTACCGTGACGATGAGCAGCTGGGCCGTTGCCGCGATCCGAGTCGGCGCGACTGCGTGGCGCCGGCGCAGGATCTCGGCTAGCCGTTCGACCAGGTCGCGCTCCGCGTCGTCTTCGTGCTCCAGCCACCCGAGTTCGTGCTCGATGACCGCCATCAGGCGTGGGTTCTCGGCGTTGACCCTGGCCATGGACCGGAGCAGGTCGAGCGTCGTCTGCACCAAGTCTTCCTCGGGCTCGGCCATGCGCGCGAAGGCCGCCATGATGGTGGGCAGCACTCTCTCGCGGTGCCTTTGCAGGATTTCGCGGAAGATGTCCTCCTTGCCCGCGAAGTACTGATAGAGCGAGCCCACGGAGACGCCCGCTCGCCGCGCGATCTCGTTGGTCGAGGCTCGCGCATAGCCCGTCTCGACCAGAAGCTGGCCAGCGGCTTCGACCACGGCATCCACGGTCTGCTGTGCCCGTTGCTGGCGAGGTGCCCTGCGTCGTTGGCTCCGCGGACGAACATGAGCGCCGGCGGATTGCGACCCGCGCTGCTTCGAGTCGGATTTCGCTCGTTGTGCTTCTTTTTGGCTGCGTCGACCCGGGCGCGCGGCGCCGCGCGAACGCGAGTTGCTAATCTGAGTCATCGCTCACATTCTACCGGGGTCGGCTGGCGATCGCGAGCGAACCGGCCTGGCCGTCAAGGAGTGTCCCATGCAGGATGTAATGGAATTGGCACCTTCCGCGGCTCGACCGCAGCATCGGCCCCACGTCTGTCCCTGGTGGCTTGGCTGGACGCTGGTGCTGCCCTTTCGGCACTGGACGCAGAAACCAGAGAGCTGGCTAGAGCCACTGGCTCGGACGGGCTGCCGCGCGCTCGAAGTCGGCCCCGGGACGGGCTTCTTCACGGTGCCGCTCGCCGAGCTGGTGGGCAGCGCGGGCAAGGTCTGGTGCGTGGACCTGCAGCCGCGGATGCTGACGACGCTCGGCCGGCGACTGCGCCGGCGCGGGCTCGCCGAGCGTGTCAGTCTTCGGACCTGCAGCGCGGACGATCTCGGCGTCACGGATTTGGCCGACACTATGGATCTGGCGGTGCTCATCTACGTGCTGCACGAAGTCCCCGATCCAGCTCGCACCCTCGCGCAAGTCGTATCCACCTTGCGGGTCGGAGGACGTCTCCTGCTCGTTGAACCAAGAGGACATTGTTCGGCGCAGCTCTTTGCCGAACAGCTCAGGATCGCCCATGATCTGGGGCTCGTCGCTCGCGACGACGCGTTGGCGCCGAAGCTGCGCAGCCTTCAGGCGGCCGTCCTGGAGAAAGTGCAGCGTCCGCTGGTCCGGTGACGAATACGCCACAGCCTTCGCTGGGATCCCGACGGGTCCGACGCTGAGCTTTCCTCTCCCCAGCGGCTGGCGCCATCGTGTAGGCTCCCGGCCATGCGGTTGACCACAGGCTTTTCGCTTCTCTCATGCGCCAGTATCTGCGTTGCCTTCTTCACCACGGCTTGTGGCGCGTCACCTGCTCCCGGGGTGGCGACCCGGCAGCCCGCGACCGCGGCTGTTGCCCCGGTCGCGGGGACGTCGTCCGCGTTTGCTCGGTCCACGCGAGTCAAGCCAGCACCGGCTGAGCCCGGCTGTCGCGACTTCGAGCTGCCGTATCACGTCGCCACGCACGGTTCGCGCCTTGCGCACGGCACGGATGCCTGCGTATGGAGGGCGTTCGACGGCGCGCCGGACGCGCGTGCGCTGCTCGAACGTGCCTGCGCGGCCAGGAGCGCCCGCGCATGCCTCAATCTGGGCATGTTCTTGCTGGCTCATCCGCCCGACGTTCCGGACACCGCATGCATGGCCACGGGCGTCCCGACAGTGAACGGTTGCAGCAAGATGACGGCGATCGGTGCATTGGCGCGCGGCTGCGAGCTCGGCGAGCCGGTTGCGTGCGAACGCGAGGCAAGCCACTTGTTCGCCGGCATCGGCGTGAGCCGCGATCTGGACCGAGCCGGCCAACTTTTCGACCAGGCATGCAAGGCCGGAGTCCTCACGTCTTGCCGGTACAGGGCCCCGGACGCACCCTCCAGCCGGCGTCCGGAGTGCAAGAGAGACGCGGATTGTGTGTTGGTCGAGTCCGCGATCTGTCCGGGGCGCTGCGAGTGCCCTCAGCACCCCCATGCCTCTGCCGCGGACGTGGCCTCGTTCAAGCGGCTGCGTGCGGAGTGCGAGAGGCAGCGACGAATCCTCGAGAGCGAACGTCTCCGGGGGCTTCCAGAGCCGAGGTGCAGCCTCTGCCCCGTGCCCACCGATCCTCCGCCGGCGCAGCCGAGTCACGCCATTTGTGCAGCGGGGGTTTGCGTCGCGATCTGACGCGTCCAGCGCAGCGGTCGGTATGGACAGGGTCTGCCTGTCGGTGCGGTTCTCACTGCACAACTGCATTGTCGCGCGAGCCACGACTGGGTCCAACGCAGCCGCGGACAGCGACCGAACAAATCGCTCAAGCCCGAGACGTGGCAGCCGTTCACCCGGAGGTCTAGGTGGATCGCGACAAAGGCAAACGCGTGCGAAAGGCGCGGACGCAAAGCCATTGACCCAAGGAGGCCATGAGGTCTCTATGGTTTGAAGGGCCACCGAACGATCGCCGACCCATCGGGACTTGCACAAAAACCCCGAGGATCGAGACCGGTGGGACACAGACATTGGCCCTGCATTCTGCCCGTTGTCATTGGTGTGCTGGCGTGCGGCGGCGTGGATCGCGCGGAAGAGCGCGTTGCGCCCGACCCGAGAGCCGGGGACGCCGATCGTTCAGAGCTCGTCGCGGCAGCCGGAGCGGCCGCGACCGACCGGGACGAGCGACCCGTTACCAGATCCCCTGCTGCGCGGTCGGCAGGCTCGGAACGCGGATGGGCCGGCAGCCCTGGGAGTTGGGAAAGCGCCGGAGCTGGCTCGCCAGAGGCCACGCCCCGCGCCGGCACGTCTGGGGCCGACCACGTGGTCGAGCCATAGTGTGGCGTGCTGGCAGAAGCGGCGCCGGCCGCAGCCGGATCGCCCGGGTCCGCCGGGCGCTGAACGCTGTCAGGTGACGATCTTCTCCGTGCAGTCTTCGCGGCAGTTGGTCGTGCCGTTCGCCGGGCCGTCATCGCACTTCTCCCGAGGCTCGTCGATGTGACCGTCACCGCAATAGGGTGCGAGCGTGCAATCGGGATTGCAGCCGCCGTACGCGCCGGTGTTGTTCTCTGCGCCGAGGTCGCACTTCTCCCAGGGAGTCTGCAGCTGGCCGTCGCCGCAGAAGGGGCCGAGTACGCAGCCCGGGGCGCAGCCGCCGTACAGACTGGTGTTGACTCCATCGTCGCACTGCTCGCCGAAATCCGTGTCCACGTGGGCATCGCCGCAGTAGGGCGCGAGTGTACAGTCGGGATTGCAGCCGCCGTGCTCTCCGGTGTTGTTCTCTGCGCCGAGGTCGCAGGCCTCGTCTGGCGTCTGGATGCCGTCGCCGCAGACCGGGTCGCAGGTGGTCGTGGAGGAGAGGAAGTTGGTGAGCGTGAGCCAGTAGTTCGATTCGGTCGTGTGCCGCTCGGCCTGGAACAGCACGACCTCGTAGATCTTGCCGAGCTCGAGACCGAAGGCCGCGGTGAGCGGTACCGGTGTGCAGGTGGTCTGCCCTCCTCCACCGGCCCTGCCGCCGCCCATGCCAGCGCCCTCCACCGTGCAAGACGCAACACCGCCGGCGGTATCGAGTTGGATGCGTCCGTAGGCCGCCCGATGTACGCCTCCCAGATCGAGAGCGAGCGTTCCGTTGATGAAGACGAAGACGTCGTCGTCACCACTGAACAGGAGCTCCTCTCCGCCCTTGTACTCGAACCAGTAACGCAGCTCGCTCGTGAACAGGTAATTGTGTGTCTGCCCTTCGTTGCCGAAGGTCTGCGGCTCGGCGAAGTCATCGAGTGGGAAGAAACCGCCGCGTTGCTGCCACGGATCGTCGGTGGCGCTGTTCATCGAGTAGGAACCGTCCGCCTGCCGCGTGAGCGTGAGCGTCGAATCGATCCTGAGGCTGACGGTCTGGGTCGGGTCGTCGCGATACCACTGGTCGAAGTACTCGGGGCCCTCGGTCCCCGGGATGGGGGCGTCCGCAGTTCCAGCATAGATGGGCTTGCGATCCAGGCCGAGCGTCGAGGCCACGATGCCCGGTTGCAGCCCTTCGTCGACCAGGACGGTGAAGGGCCGTTCGAAATCGGGGTGCCCGCCCGCAATGGCGATGGCCTCGGTGCGACTTTCCTCCCAGCCTGCCTTGAAATCACGATACACGATGGGCAGCACGATCGCTGCAGGTGGCTCGTCGGTCAGGGTGGTGCATTCGTAGCCCAGTTCGCTCGTGCAGGTCGCGCTGCAACCATCACCAGAGATGTTGTTGCCGTCGTCGCACTCCTCGGCATCGCTGGCGAGCATGATGCCGTCGCCGCAGCTCGATGCGCAGAGCCCCGCAGGACTGTCCACAGTGCCGCAGGCCGGTTCCGACGTGCACTCCTTGGAGCAGCCGTCGTACGGCAGCAGGTTGCCATCGTCGCACTGCTCGGAGCCTTCCGGGACGCCATCACCGCACACGGTGGGCCGACATGCTTCGGCGGGCGGGCAGACCCAGCCCGGCTCGGTCTGGCAGGTTTCGTTGCAGCCGTCGTCCGGCGTCAGGTTGCCGTCGTCGCACTCCTCGCGACCCAGGACCATGCCGTCGCCGCAGATCGGGCGACACGCGGCTTTGGGGATGGGACAGGCATAGCCTGGTTCGAGCTGACAGGTGTCGCTGCAGCCGTCACCTGGGTTCAGGTTGCCGTCGTCGCACGTCTCGCTGACGCCGATCTTCCCGTCTCCGCAGAAAACGGTGTACTCGCACGGCTGGCCCGGAGTCGAGCAGACCCAGCCTGCTTCGAGCAGGCAGGTTGCGGTGCAGCCATCGGCGTCGTTGTTGTTTGCGTCGTCGCATTGCTCCTCGGCGCGGTTCATGAGCCCGTCACCGCAGAACGCAACGACTTCCTCCTCGACACCGGCAGTGCCGGCTGCGGCAGCGTCGGGGCTGTTGCCTCCCGTCGCGACGATTTGCCCTTTGCCGCCGGTGCTGCCGCCGCTGCCGGACGGAACGTCGTCACCCCTCGCGCCCGCCTGTCCCACGCCGGAAGGGACTCCCTTCTGGTAGACGATGGTGCCTTTGCCGCTGCAAGCGAATGACCCCATCGCTGCAGGCACTGTCAACGTCAACGAACCCAGGATTGTCCACTTGATGGTGCGCATCGCCGCCGAACTCCGTTGCTGACCCTACCACAACTACACGAGGCTACGGACTGACACTGACTCCCGCAGAACCCCACAAACGAGGTCTTCTATCGCTCCTCGTCACGGAATTTTCTTCCGCCACTGACCTGTACTCCATTGGCAAGTCCGCTGCTGCGCGCGGTTCCGGGCGTCGAGCCAGACCGAAGCCTTGCTTGGGCTGCCAGCGGGACGCGCGGCATCAATCTCATACACCTACGATCAGGGTGGAGCTCACACTCGGAATCGGCTCACCCACATGCCATTCAGGTGGTCCCGAGACCTACACGGCTGGAGCAGTCGTCTGGTGTTGGCGGCAGGGGCGACCAGAATTCCGGAAACGTTTCCGGGTTCGGGCGCGCGATAGCAAAATAATGCAGAGATGGTCAAACTGATTCTACACGGGGTCTGCCGGAGAGCCGTTCTCGGCCCGTGACTCGCTCTTTGCCACGAGCGCGTGTACCATCCCGGTCCCCGTGGTAGCCGCTGCAAAGACGCTGAGAATAGCCCTGGTCGCAGCAACAATGCACCAGGCTTTCCACGCGCGGGCGGAAGACCTCTCTTTCAGCTGGCAGGTGCCTGGGGGCTGTCCTGGGCGCGACCAAGTGGTGGCTCGCATCCGCACCCTGGCCGGAGCTCGGGTCACGGCGCGGACGCGGAAGCTTTCCTTCCAGGCCACCGTGGAGAAGCTCGCCGACGGGAGCTGGTCACTGGTGCTGCTGCGCACTGTCGGCAGCGAACAGCACACGCGCATCGTGCGCGGTGAGAGTTGCGAGGCCATGGCAGAGGCGGCCAGCGTCATCGTGGCCCTGGCCCTACGTGAAGCACAGACGCCGGGGCCGGAACAGCCGTGGCGCCCCGATCCAACGGGCCCGCCCCGCGCCGTCCCATACCAAGCACCCGTTCCGCGCGTTCCTCCACGGAGTGCTGGGGCCTTGCGTACCCGGGGTGCCGGCCGGGTACACATTTCCGGCAGGGCGGGGGCAGCTGCCACCCCATCCTCGCTTCGACTGGAAGCTGGGCAGGATCTCTCGACTTTCAGCGATCCTGTCGCACTGTTTGCCCTGACGGCACGGGACACGCTCTCGGGGGCCTTCGGCCTCGAGCTCGTGACTATGGCGCAGTGGCCGCGCACCGTGGAACCGAACGGCGCTGACGCACGCGTTTTCCTGGCGACACAGGGATTGCGCGGCTGCTACAGCGTTGGACGCAACGTCCTGGTGTCGTCCGGTTGTGCGGTCACCGAAGCCGGGATCCTCTGGGCCAAGGATTCCGAGAGCGGCGACGCGGTCTGGTGGGCGGCGGGCCTGAGGCTGGGTCTCGAGGCCAGAGTAGCGGGGCCATTGTACGTCGGACTTGCAGTCGAAGGCCTTGTCCCACTGGTTCGGCCCACACTCAGGTGGTCCCGCCGTTCGGTCTACGTTCTGGACAGGGTGGCCCAGCGAGGCTGGCTTGGAGTCGGTCTCGAGGTTCCGTGACGGGAAGGCCGCAGCCCGGACATACACGGTCGATGACTCTCGTTGCTGCCGAGGAGGCTCTCCCGGCTCGTGCGCTGGGGCCCGACCCACCCAGGAGCGCGCGGGTGGCCGAAGCCTCCGGGCTGAGGTTCGAGGCCGTCTACGAGCAGCACTTCGACTTCATCTGGCGTGCTCTGCGCTGTTTTGGGCTCACGCCGCCAGCGCTCGAGGATGCGGTCCAGGACGTGCTGCTCACGGCCTTTCGGAGGCTTGGCAGCTTCGAATACCGGTCGAGCGTCCGTACCTGGCTGTTTGGCATCGCCTACCGCGTGGCGCTCAACTACCGGCGTCATCTGCGCAGGAAGGGGAGGCTCGACGAGCTGTCCGACGACCTGCCCGCGCTGGCCGCCGGCCCGGATCGACAGGTCGAGGAGGCCCAGGCCCTGCGCTTCGTCGAGCTGTTCCTGGAGACTTTGGACGACGAAAGGCGGGCTGTGTTCGTGCTGTGTGAAGTCGAACAGATGGCAGCGCCTGAAGCAGCCATGGCTCTTGGAGTCAAGTTGAACACGATCTACTCGCGGCTGCGTCTGGCGCGCCGCGCCTTTCGGCGGGCCCTCAAGGCCCAGAGGAGGCGAGCATGACCCAGGTCGATCGCGACGCGCGCGCTGTGCTGGCAGCGGCCCGACGCGCGCTCAGCCCCTCGCAAGTGCAGCGCCATCGAGCACGCGCGCGGCTCGCGGCGGCGGTCGGGGTCGGCATCGGCGCAGGGCTCGGAACCACGGTCACTGCGTCGGCAGGCGTCGGCGCCAAAGGCGTTGCGGCAGGCAGTTCGGCAGCGCTTGCTGGAACACTCGGCTCCGCTGGCGGGTCCGCCGCCGTAGCCGGTGCCGGAGCGGCCGCCGCGGGAGCAACGGTGAAGGTTGCGGCCGCGGGGACGAGCCTGCTGGTGGCCAAATGGGTTGCCGGCGGATTCCTGGTGGCTGTGACGGGCGCCACTGCGATGGTGGGCTCCCGGCACTTGAACCACACGTCACCGCCGATGCGCTCGGTTCCGACCGTGGCCTCGCACGCGCCGCGAGCATTGCATCTGCCCACGCTGGCGCCTGCTGTCCGAGGCGGCGTCGCAGCGATGACGGAGACACAGTCGCCAGCGTCCCAGACGTTTGCCGAGCCGCCGGCAGCCCGTCCGCGAACGGACGCGCTTCTGCCGCAGCGTGGGATCACAGAGGAGCTCGAGGCCGTGCGCGAGGCAGACGCTACCCTGCGCGCGGGCAACCCCACCGGGGCTCTCGAGTTGCTCGCGCGGGCGCAGCGACGCTTTGGAGGCGGGGAGCTCGCTGAGGAGCGTGAGGCACTCTCGATCCTGGCAGAGTGCAAGCTCGACCCGGGCTCGGGTGCCAGCCGCGCCCGCCGTTTCATGGCCACGAGGCCGCGCAGCGTACACGTCGAGACCATCGTGGACGCGTGTCACCTTGGTGAGGCGCGCGCGCAGGGCCAGCGCGAAAGCCGGGAATCGGCAAAGCCACTTGCGGAGCCTTCGGGCGGCCGAGGGCGTTTCGACGATATCGATGCGCCGTGATCCCACGCCTCTGCGGGCTGCATCGCGGACGCTTCGCGTCAGGGGCGGCGAGGCGTATCGCCGCGACCCACGACGCACGCGATGTGCGCACAGTCAGCAGGGCGAGAAATCCGCAAGCACACCAAAACAAACGTGACGGATGTTCGAGCGAGCGGCGACACACCAGAGCAGATAGGAGGACCGCATGAGATCATCGATATTGAGTCGCTGCTGCGTACGGGGGGTTGCGCTGGTCGCGTCGGGCGTCTTGGCATGCCAAGGTGGGACGATCGACTTGCAGGGGCCAGGGGGCGCTCCGGGCGCAGGGGAGACCGGCGGAGCCAGCCAGGAGGGCAGCGGCGGCAATGCCGGCGAAAAGCCGTCCGGGACGGGAGGTAGGAGCACGGCGGAGGGAGGGCAGGGTGGTGATGCGGGGAGCATCGACCCTGCCTCGCTCGACCCTCTGCCTGGTGTCACCCAGACCGACAAGGTCGATCTGCTGCTCGTGCTGGACAACAGCCACAGCATGCAGGACAAGCAGGTGCTTCTGGCCCGGAGCATGCCCAGGCTCTTGGCGCAGCTGGCCAATCCTCCATGCGTCGACGATAGCGGCAACACCGCAGTGAACCAACCTACGTCGCCGGACGAGACCTGTCCCGACCCCGGCACGATGAGAACCCACCTGCCGGTCAAGGATCTGCATCTCGGTGTCGTCACTTCGAGCCTCGGTGGCCACGGCAATGACGAATTCTGCAACATGGAACACGAGGACGACCAGGGGCGTCTCATCAATGGCGATCTACGTTCTGACTCCGGCGCTTCGGGGCTTGTGGTATGGGACACCAGTGATTCCGCGGAGCCCGGGCTGACGATCAGCGACTTCTACGAGCTCATGGCCGATGCTCAGACCCTCATCAGTGCGGTGGGCGAAGACGGCTGCGGATACGAGGCAACGCTCGAGGCCTGGTATCGTTTCCTCGCCGATCCCGTGCCTCCACTGATGGTGGCCATGCAAGACACCAAGACCGTCAGGCTGGGCGTCGACGAGCAGCTGCTCGAGGAGCGCAGGCGGTTTCTTCGCCCTGATTCCGCGCTGCTTATCGTGATCCTGAGCGACGAGAACGACTGTTCCATCAGGGACGAGGGCTACGGTTGGCTTGCTTCGCAGACCAAGATCGACCAGTCCACCGCGGTCTGCGCAACCAACCCGAACGACAGGTGCTGCACGTACTGCGGTTTCCTGGAGGCTCCTGAGGGCTGCCCGTCCCTCGAGTCGGATCCGGGCTGCGCGCGACCCAAGGACGATGCGACCAACGTGCGCTGCTGGGACATGAAGCGGCGCTTCGGCATCGATTTCCTCTATCCGGTCACGCGCTACGTTGCGGCGATCCAAGACCGCTTTCTCTGCCCGGATTCCTCGGCCGGGGACGGTGACTGCCGCTGCAGACGGGCGCGCGAGCTCGGCCAAGAGTGCACGCCGGGCACCCCCGTGCCCAACCCCATCTACCAGGACCTGAGCGGCGAAGGCCGTGAGGTGCGCGACCCGTCGCTCGTCAGCGTGGTCGGTGTCGTCGGTGTGCCGTGGCAGGACCTGGCGACCGACGCGACGGTCGACGAGCCCGAGAAGCTCCGCTACAAGACGAGCGCGGATCTGGACTGGGACCTCTTTCTGGGCGATCCGAGCACCCGGACGAAGCCGCTCGATACGCTCATGGTCGAGAGCACGACCCCGCGCTCTGGCCCGGCGCATCCGATCACCGGCATTGCTCCAGCGCCGCCAGCATCGGATCCCCTCGCCAACCCGATCAACGGCCACGAATGGAGTCCGGTCAACGACGAGGACTTGCAGTACGCGTGCATCTTCCCGCTCGAGCCGGTCTTGGACGACGAGCGCGACTGCAGCATCATCGGCAAACAGACCTGCGACTGCTTCGATCCGACCAACGACCTGGCCACCGTCAACGCACGCAAGAAGCCGCTGTGCCAGGCAGAGACCGGTGAGTATGGCAATGTGCAGCGCTACGCCAAGGCCTACCCCGGGCTCCGGCACCTGGAGCTGCTCCACGCGCTCGGCAGCCAAGGGCACCCTGCGTCGATCTGCCCCAAGGTGCTCGAAGGTAGCTCGCCGGCGGACACGGACTACGGCTACAATCCCGCCCTGGGAGGGGTACTGACCAAGCTGCGCCGCATTCTCAAGTGATGGCTGCCCGCACGGGGCGTGGCGGCGCGCGACGGGGAGACTGATGGCGCGCCCACCGAAAGCCCGGCTCCCTTCCGAGGAGGAGCCGGGCTTCTGGCTCTTCGTGTGAGCGGCGGATGGGCACCGGGCTCGAGCCGGTCGTCTCAGCTCGCTCTCGATGTGGTTACGATTCCACAATGGCTCCATGAACGCGTTGACAAAGCGGAAAGAGACCAGGTTCCGAACGGGCCATGGCAGTCGATGCGCAAGATATTTGATTTCCCGAACACGCCGAGCTGGATCGTCCCGTGTTCTGCAGTGTGGGCTTACGGCCCGGCGGCGAAGCCCATGCCTGCCTGGGCGATGACGGCTTGGGTTCCCATGGTCTCCCAATACGCGAGCCCGAGCGCTATCACGGTGCCTAGATGCGATGTGACGGACACTGGCGGGCGTTTTCCGAACAGAACGTGCCCGCCGACGTACCGCTCGGGCGGCACGGTGCTCGGCTTCTGGGTGTAGCGCTTGCGATCGCCGTCGTTCCACGTCACGAATAGCCAGGATGCGCGTGCTCGTGCTTCGACGCGCAGCGAGGAGCCGAGGTTCAGGCCGAGCCACCCATTCGCGGTGGGTGCCTCCTGCGCGTGCGGCATGACTCCGCCGGTCACCTCACTGAGGCCGAGGCCGATCAAAGCGCCGAGCCCCAGCCAGCGATTGAACCAGCCGCCGCAGCCGAGGGAGGCCTTGAGGTCGTAGAACAGTCCGTCGCTGGCGCCGCCGAGGGCCGATTCCAGGCCCAGGGCGAAAGCCGGCGCGCCCGGCATGCCCGCGAAGCCCACGTCGAATCGCGCAGCGTAGATGTTGCCGGTGCCTTGCGTCCGAGTCGAGTCGAGCAGGTGGGTGTACTCACCCAGGAATAGGACGTCTGCACTCCAGAGCTCGTCGCTCGTGGGTCCTTCTTCGGCCGCGGCCAGTGTGCGCCGCTTCTCTCGCTCGGGCGTCACGAGGCGCTCGGAAGGTTGTCTCTTCGCAGGCGCCGGCGCGGCTTCGGGCTCGGGCTGGGGGGCCTTGCGAGGCGCTGGTGGCGGTGCCGGGTCCGGTGCTGCCGGTGCTGGCACAGGATGCTGTGCTGGTCCTGGCTGGGGCGCAGCGTTCGGCCGAAAGGGAGGCAGCTCGGCGGGCGTGGACTCGCCCGGCGCCGGTCGAGGCGGCGAGGGTGGCTCAGCTGGCGCCGGCGGCTCGGGCGGGGCGGGCTCCGGCTCCGAGGGGGGTGCCGGAGTCGGCGCGCTCGGCCGTTTGCTGGGGACGGACCGCTTCCTGCCGGCTGCGTCCGGCGTCGGCTCGTTGCTTGGGTGCTGCTGGTCCGGCATGAGCTGCGCGTGCGTCACCGGGCTCACCAGCAGCAGTCCCCCGCACGCTGCGACGCTCAACGCATGGCGACATTCCTTGCCCAGACCCGAGTTCACACAGCGTCTCTTGGCAAGGTTTGCGTCCCGAGGCAAGCCCGATTCTCGGATCCGCCCATGGGCACGAGACCGGCGAACGCGCTCGGCGCAGACCGTGCGAACGTCCGCCTGAGGTCTCGCCCGAGCGGGCGTCAGATTGCCCTTGGCTCGAGCCGCATCCGCGCGCGTCCGCGGCGTGCCTTGACGGGCCACACGGCAGCGTGGGATTGGTGGCAAGATGCACGCGGAGAGCCCGAGGCGAAAACGCATGTTCCAAAGAGCCATGAAGCGCACGTGGCTTGCGTGGGGCGTGATCGTCGTCCTCGCCTTCGTTTCGAGGGGTGCCGCCCAGCCAGCTGAGGCCGGTGCGCCCGTGCCGTCGGCTTCGAGCCTACGTTCCACGCCAGCCGGGCATCGGCTCGACGCGAATCAGACCACGGACTCGAGCCCGCCCTGTCCGCCCGCCGCCGAAGCCGAGCCCGTCTGTGTGCCGACATCGGACTACACCCTGGCCGCCTTCCACGAGACGATGGGCCTGTTCGACCAGGCAGCAGCCGACTACCAGCGCTACCTCGAGCACAGCCCAGGGTCTGGCGACGAAGAGCTGCGTGCCCTGCGGAGGGGGGTCGCGTTGCGCCTTGCTCTTGGCGAGCCGGAGCGCGCGATCGCTCTGCTCGAGAGCTACGGACCGCGAGTCGGCGAGCGTGCTCGGTCGCTGACTGCCGATCTCGATACGGCCGTGGTGGAGTGGTACTCCGAACGGCAGCAGTACAGTAGGCTCATCACCTTCCTTTCGCCGAAGAAGCTGGCCCGGATCGACCGCGCCTCTGTGGATGTGCGCGTCCGGGTGCACGCGGCGCTCGCTCGCGCGCAGGTTGCCAGAGGCAGGCCGAAGGCAGCCGAGGCCGAGTACGAGAAAGTCCTTGCGCTCTGGGCAAATCCTCGGCGCGGCGTTCGGGAAATCCTGGAAGCAGAGCCGAGCGAGGCGAGCGACTCGCCCAGAACGCAAATTCGCTTGGCCGAGACGCTGAGCGCCCTGGGCGAGGCGCTGTATTCCCTTGCCGAAATCGAAAGACTACGTACGGCGAAGGCAACCGCGCCTCGCTACTCGGGCCCGAGCACTCCCGAGGGGAGCCGCGACTATCTCGAGGAGGCCGAGAAGCCACTCGAGCAAGAGATTGATCGGATCCGGCGAGTGACACAAGCCTACAAGAGGGTCGTGGACCTTCAGCCTGTGCCGTCGCCTCGCTGGGTCATCGCTGCGGCGTCACGAGTGGGGCATCTCTGGTCGGACACCCTCGAACGCGCCCGAGCGGCGAAGCCAACGGGTGCCCTGGGGCGGCGCGATCTGGCCATGGCCTACGAGCACGCGCTCGGGCAAGCCCTGGCTCCATGGCTCGAGACCGCGAAGCAGGCCTTCCATACGTGCGTGGCCTACGCCGCGAAGTACCAGGGGTCTGACGAGCTGAGCCGTCGTTGCGAAGAATGGCTGGCTCGCCATTTCCCAGACGAGTTCGAGTCCCGTGAGAGCTTCGTTGCTCTGCCGACCTGGTGCGTGGCTACGCAGCTGCAGGTCTGGCCTGCGGTCGACTGACGGGGACGGCCACGCTATCCACGGTCGACCGAGCCATAGGGCCCTGTCTCCCAGACAGGGCCCTCGAACGGGGCGAAGCCGTCGAGTTCTGCGGCGAATGCCCGCAGTCTGAGCCAGGACGCGGGATTGTAGTCATGTGGCGTGTCTTGGAGACACGCCACTAGCTCCCGGTCCGTCTGGCCTCGTCGTCTCGGCTGGTGGCTTCGAGCAGGACCGATCCGACCGAACGCGGCGGGCCGCTGGCCACCTCGACACCGGTCTGGCGGAACCAGAACTCGCCCTGGGTGAAGCGCAGTGCGGTTCGGACGGCGTCGACCGGGTCCGCGTCGAGGTCCTGGCAACGAGCACCGACGATCGTGCCGTTGCGCAGCGTCGTGGTGACGCCCGACCCGTCTTCAGAACACACCTCGAGCACGCCGGTGCGCCGCTCGAGCTCCAGCATCGTCAGCACGGTCGAGAGCGACATCTCGCCGAGATTGCCCCGGATCGTGGTGAGCGCTCCGGATCCCGCCGGTTGCCAGGAGTCCATGGCCTCGGCCGGGGGCGCGCTGCGCCGGGCGCGCCCTGTATCGAAACCAAAAGCTTCCTCGATCCCCGCGATGTCGTCGGTTTCCGGCCGAGTGGCGGCCACGTGCGAGTCTCGGATCTCCGTGGGCTCGCGCAACGATCCGAGGGACCTGCGCCCCCGCTCCATTCGCTCGACGCGCTGCTCGATGCGCTCGACGCTCGACGCCACGGCTTCGAGCGCGAGCGCATGACGAGCGAGCGCGCCCGAGACGGCTTCGATCCGGTCGAGCACGCGGTGCTCGTGGGTGCGGTCCTGGCTGGCGCCCAGCGCTACGTGCTTGTCGAGCGCGTCGAGCGACTCATGCATGGCCAGCAGGCGGCTGGCAATGGCATCGAAGCGCGCGCGCACTTCCCCACGGCGCGCCTCGAGCTCGCGCGGACTCGGAGCAACGAACGCGTGGCCGGAGCCGGACGACCCCTCAGGGGCCGGAGGCGGAATCGTTGCAGACGCGGTCGGAGAGCTCGACGCCGCTGAGGCAGCGGCGGAGGATCTGTCTGCTGGCTCGGAGCCGTTGTCGGAACGCTGGGGAGCTGACGGCGCGCCATCCGGCGCGGCTGCCGGGGCCGGCGTGGACTCGCCCAAGAGGGCGCTCCTGAGCCAGCGCCTCCACACGTTGCGACGCCACTGTGCGTCGAGAAGCTGGAAAGGCCCACGGTGAAACTGGTCTGTGTCCATGGCGTTCCTGCGCGAGTTCCGGCTTGGCTCTGCCGCGGGCAGATATACCAGAGTTGCCGGTGAAACGGGGCAACACAGTCCACGAGCCGAACGGGCATGCGCGGCGGCCCTCGGCAAGACGTGACCCCAGCCGGCCGAAGTAGGAAAGGGCCCGAGACTTCGGGCCCTTGTTCCTACGTTGGCTGCCCGGTTCGAGGTCGCTCAGTCGGCGGCCGAGGAGGGCTCGAGCAAGGGGATCGCCTTGTCTGCCAGGGTTGCGAATTCCACGCGGTCGGCATCGTCCTCGTACACGGGACGCCCGACGATGCTCTGGATCACGCCGAGATTGTCGATATCCGCGTAGGGGCTGTGGCCCACGATCTCCGCGAACGATGCGACGGCAATCGCCCACTGGAAATCGGTGTCCAGATCCGCGTAGCTGTCGGCCACGTCCGAAGGCGCGAGGTTCTCGGCAACCTCGTACGCCGGATCGCTTGCCTCGGCGTCCACGTCCTTGTAGCGGACCTTGACCAAGACGATGTCGTCCGGGTCTACTTCGGCCTCGCCGCCGTAGGCGTCGCCGTCGTCCACCGTGGGCGCGCCCGTGGCCGTGGGGATGTCGTGTCCGACCAGCACGAGCTCGTAGAGCGCGGTCACTCGGTGGCCGGCCCCGATCTCGCCGGCATCCACCGCGTCATTGCGGAAGTCCGTGTCGGCAATGGCACGATTCACGTATCCCAGGAGGCGATAGGCGTACACCTCGTCCGGATTGAACTCGACCTGGAGCTTCACGTCCTTCGCGATGTGAACCAGCGTGGAGAGCATCCGCTCGTGAACGTAGGTCGTGGCGTGGTCTTCGTCCGCGATCACGCCATAGATGCCGTTGCCGGCGTTGCTGACGGCTTCCATCATGGAGTCGTTGTTGCTGCCGAAGCCCAGCGCCGTCAACGTGATGCCGCTCTCACGCTTTTCTTTGATGAGCGCCAGGAGCCCTTCGGTCGTAGAAACCCCTACGTTGAAGTCCCCGTCCGTGCACAGCACGATGTGGTTGATCCCGCCTTCGATGAACCCCGCTTCAGCCTGCTGGTAGGCGAGCTCGAGACCTGCAGCACCGGCCGTGCTCCCTCCGGCGGTCAGCGCCGCGATTTCCTGCTCGATGATGACTCTGCTCGAGACGGGTGTCGGCTCCAGGCGTACGCGTGTGTCGCTGGCGTAGCTTACGATCGACACCGTGTCGCTCGGGGCGAGCACATCGAGCGTCTCGAGCAGCGTGTACTGGACCAGGGGCAGCTTCTCGGGGGTCTGCATGCTGCCCGAAACGTCGACCAGGAAGACCAGATTGGCCGGCTTCTTCTCCTCCTCTGGCGGGAGTCGCCCCTGGATGCCCACGCGCAGCAGCACCGTATCTCGGTCCATGATGGTGGGGGCCGCTGCCAGAGAAATGGAGAAGGGCACTTCCGAGTCGGCTTCGGGCGCCGGGTAGTCGTACTCGAAGTAGTTGACGTACTCCTCGAGCCGAACGCTGGATGCCGGAGGCAGCATGCCCGAGCTCATGTACTGAACGAACATGTCGTAGCTCGCCGTATCGACGTCGGCGGCGAACGTGGACAGCGGGTCGTGCTCCACGACGACGAACGGGTTGGACGCAGTGCTCTCCGGGGCCGGGTCTGCCGCGGCGCCTGCGGCGCCTTCGACCAAGGCTGTTCCGCCGGTCGCCGGGTAGACTCCCGCGCCGCCCGTGGCCGATCCGCCGGTGGCAGCGACCAAGCCCCGGCCACCCGCGGCCATGGAGCCGCCCATGCCGGGGGTGGCCACACCCGTGCTGCCACCCGCCGCGCTCATTGTTCCGCCGGTGCTTGGGGTCGACGGCGCGTCCGTATTCGCGCTGCCGCCCGTGCCAGTGTTCGTCGTGGTGGCGGGGCCCGCTCCGGTGCCGGTGACGGCGCCCGTGTTTGAGTTCGCGTCGACGGCAGGATTGGCCGTGCTGCTCGTTCCGCCAACGCCGGTCGTCTCTCGGCCCGAGCCAGCGGGCGCCTGGGCGTCGTTGTCGTTGCTCGACGCAGCGGCATCATCGTCGTCGTCGCTGGACGGAGCGGCATCGTCGTCGTCGTCGCTCGTCTGAGCCGTGTTGCCGCCGCTCGGTTCTTGTTTGGCCGCGGACGTGCCCGAGTCGCTGCCACACCCAGCGATTGCCAGGGCCAACGCGACCACGAAGATAGGGGTATGGGCCTTCATGATGTGCCTCCTTGGCCGACCTTCCCTGCAGACGCCGTGCCACGGCCAGTGGCACAGCCTCGGCCGGAAACGCCTTCGCCTGGGGGACCCCTGCTTTGCACCTCATTTCGGTCGGGCTGGGGGGTGCGCTTGCGCGTCCTCCGCCCTAGGCAGGGACGGTCTCAGTGGCACAGCTGGCACAGCTGCCAGTGGCACAAAGCGCGCTTCGCGGCGGTGGCACTATGCCTGGGGCGCACTGCACACGAGTCCCGGCTCGGTAGCTCCCGGTGGGGGGTTTACACACTGACCCTCGGTGGCTTGGTCCTCGAGGATAGTGACGCAGTCCTCCCCCAGGTCCTTGCCCGTGCACGCTTGGTAGGCGTCCGGCGGCGGCGGTGGCGGTATGGAATGCCGAGCCATGGGTCGCGCCGTGTGTGCCGTGGAGGGACCAACGCTTTCGGGCGGCTGGCGGGATGCGCACGCCGAGCTCAGCAGCGCGGCGCAGACGAGCAGGAAACCAGTCAGGCGGTCACTCGTGGCGTTCATTCGGCGTTCCTTGGATCACGGGCAGTGTCCGCACGAATTGTGTTGGCGAAGGATGCTGTGGGTCAGACGTCTCGCTTCGAACAGTCCCTACGGTCCCCAACCGCGCGCCCGTGTGCGCTTGCGGCCGTCGACAAGTGGAGCAGTGGGGCTGAATCAAGGTAGGTGTCGGCATCGGGGTCCGTATCAACATGGGTGTGCCGACGAACCCCCCGCATAGCTTCGACGTGCACGGTGCCCGACGGGAATCGTTTGACGCAGTGCGTTATGCTCATGTCCTCGCCTGAGACGCCAGGCCGCCGGTCGAGCCTTGCGCTCAAGTTGCTGGGCTGCATGGTTGTGACCACGACCTGCGCCACGGCGCCCTGTCGGATCGAAAGTGACTCTCCCGTCGTCATCGAGGCAGCGCTGCCCGTACCCCCGCCGGCTTCACCCGAGCCACGCACGACCACTTTGTCCTTGCCCGTCACCGAACCCGCTCGCGCGCCTGCACCCAGGCTCTTCGAGGGGCGCGAGACGGTCAGCTACGGCGAATTGCTCGATGAGCTGCGCAAGGTAGCCTCCAGGCTCGAAGCCTCGCCGGTGGTACGCGACGGGTACGAGCGGCTATGCCACGAGTATCAGCTCACACCAGAGGAGCTGCCGCTCGAGAGCTACAGTCGCGTACGCCTGGTGTTCGAAGCGGCACGGGATGGCGGGCTCTGGGGTATTCGCTGGACGATCACCGATCGGATGCCGTGGTCGGACCATATCTGGAGACAATGGCGCAGCGTGGACTTCTCCCAGGATCCGCCCGAGGTGACGGCCAGCGCCGAATGTGATGAGCTGTCCGCGATGTTTGCGTTTCTGGCGCGAGATCTCGGCGTTGTCGGCATCGTGGCGCTGTTCTGGCCCGCGTGGAACCACACCGTGGCCGTGTGGGAGCTGCGCCGAGCGCCCCACGGCGGGAAGGGGGGTGAGCGAGTACGGATCCTGGTTCCGACGTCTCAAGTGTGGCTCAGTCGCGGAGCGACGCTCGGGACCCGCGAGTTCAAGACCAACCAGCCCGTCTTCGCCTACCGACGCAAGGATCTCAGGCTCGACACCGAGCTCGGGGTGGGGCTCGTGCGTTACCTCATCGGGCAACTCGAACAGCACGGTGGTCGGTCCAACGAAGAGCTGCTCGAACGCCGCAATCGCCTGGGCGGTTCCTGAAGCGCGTCGGTCCTGTTCGAGGGGCCCGAGCAGGCGTGTCTTGCGTGGCGACCCTGAGACGTCCGGGGTCAGCCCTCACGGCGAGGCCCGCTGGGCGCGGGCACTCTGGCGTGCGCGTTCGAGGCGTTGCTCGATCCCCCGCGTACCCGGACTGAGGGACAGTGCGATCTGGTACTCGGCGATCGCGTCCGAGTAGCGTCCGTGGCTGAAGGCGACGTTTCCGAGATTCAAGTGCGCGTTGAGGGACCGCGGGAAAAGGCGGACGGCCTCGCGGAAATGCTCGACGGCCTCCGCTTCGAAGCCGAACCGCAAGAGCAGCAAGCCGAGGTTGTTGTGGATCGAGGAGACAGACCGCGCGCGTGTGCCGACGGTGCTGGGATGCTTGGCCAAGACGGACCTGTAGTGTTCAATGGCCTTCGCACGATCTCCCTTCTGTGCCCAGACCAGCCCGAGCGCAATGTCGGCATTGAGATAGTCGGGATTGAACGTAAGGGACTTCGTGAGCCATTCGAGGGCCTCGTCGAGCCGTCTCGCCTGCATGTGCTCCTGGGCGATACAGTAGTAGGCCAAGAAGCTCCGCGGATTCACCTCGAGCGTCCGGGCAAACAAGGATTCTGTCGAGCGCCACAGCCTCGCCTGCTGGAAGCTCAGACCGGCGAGGACCACCAGGACGGCGACGGTGGCGCGATACGATCCGGCGAACGCGTGGAAGTGGATCAAGATCCCAGCGACCATCACGCTGACGCCCAGCATGGGAACGTACAGGTAGTGGTCGGCAACGGTCGAGATGTCCTGGAACCCGAAAGGAACGAAGCCCAGCACCGGCGCGATCGACACGAGGAAGATGGCCCAGCCGCAGGATACCAAGCCGTACCCGCCTGCATCCGCCGAGGAAGACCCGGGGCGAACGAGCGATCTGACCACGACTGCCACGCCGGCCACCAGCAAAACGCCCTCGATGGCCAACTGCCAGCCCGAAATGCGGCTGAGCACGTATCGCGGAGACAGTCCGTAGTCGACGGCGAGCGGATAGGGGACCAACACCTTGTAGAGGTAGAAAGCGAATGCATCCGCCGCCACGCCGAGTCTCTGCGATGCGGTCGGGATGAAGTTCAGATCGGCGTTGGGCTGTAGGTGCTTGGTCACGAGCAAGAGAGGCAGCACGAGCAAGCCGTACACAGCGGGCATGACCGCGCTCTTTCGCAGACTCAATCCCAGGACCACTCGATCCACGAGCAGGACGATGGCGGGAAAGACGATCGCGGAGGGTTTCGAGAGCATGGCAGCGACGAAGCAGGCGGCGGTCAGGACCCGTCCGGTCGAGCGATAGTGCCACCACAGCCCCAGCAGGCCGAACATCGCCGCCAAGGCGCCTTTCAATTCGGAAACCCACGCGACGGTTTCGACCTGCACGGGATGGATCGCGAAGAAGAGGGCCGATATCAGCGCAATCGCGGGGTCGGCAGCGTCGCCCTGGGTCGCTTCGTTCTTGCGGCGGACCTCGAGCAGGATCCGCACCAAGAGGAACACCAGCGCGGTGTTCGCAAGATGAACGGCGAGATTGAGCGTGTGGAAGAGCCAAGCGTTCTCGTGGAGCGTGCCGAACAGGCTTCCCACCATCGTCACGGCCCACCAGACCGAGTAGGTGATCGGGATGTACAGGTTGAAATACGGCTTGGTCCAGAATGCCGCGAGGCCAGCGACCGACATTCTCCTGAGCTGCGGGTTGTCGAAAAGGTGACTGTAGTCGTCGAGGCGGACGAAGCCGGCGAACAAGACCGGGGACAGGGCCAGTGCCGTCACGGGGAGCAAGACTGCCAGCATGCGAGCTCGGCTCGGTGTTCTCTTCGAAGTGGACTTCGAGTTCCGCGCTGACGCCATGCGCGCCAGTATACGCTGCTCTAGTGGCGTGTCTCCGAGACACGCCACAAGATTGCAGGCCCGTGTCCTGGCTCAGACTGCGGGCATTCGCCGCAAGACCCGACGGCTTCGCCCCGTTCTAGGCCGTCGAGTTTCGCGGCGAATCACGGAGACAGGGCACTAGCGGGGCTCTGCCCCAGCCCGACCAGGCATGGTGGAGACTGATAGGTTGTGCTGGCTGACGCGCCGGAGCCCCGCGTCGAC